>JALDXQ010000155.1:0-17313 GCA_032156805.1 Acidobacteriota bacterium | reverse complement strand
CCCCCGGGTGACGGTGTTCGAGAGCACGCCGAGAGCGGAGCCGACGGCGATCACTTCCTGCCCCACGCGTGCCGTCGATGCCGACCCGAGACGCAGCGTCGCCTGTTGCGGGTTCGCGTTGTAGACCTGCAGGATTGCGAGGTCGCTGCCCTGCGCGAGTGTCACCACCCGCGCCGTGTAGGTGGCGTCACCAACCTGGAGCCGGACCGACGAGTGACCGTCGACAACGTGGGCGTTGGTCAGCACCTGATCGTGGCGGACAAAGAAGCCGGTGCCCCGTGACTGCCCGGCGGCGATCGATGCCACAGCCGGAAGTACCCGGCCCACGACATCCTCGAGCGATGAAGGTGCTTCACTCGTGGACGTTGCCGTTGCGGGTGCAGGGTCAACGGGCGGCGGCGTGGTCAGCAGCGACGCGTTGGCGGTTGTGAGCTCGGGTGATGGAGCAGGGAGGGGGCTGCCAGGTGCTTCGGATCGTACCGGTTGCGGTGACTCGGAGACGGTGACCTCTGGCGGAGATGTGACAGCTGGTTCGCTCGGGTTCATGAACATGAACGCCAGGCCGCTGCCGATAACGAGAGCGCCGATCACCAGGAGGCTCGTGCTCGATCCCGACCGCGCCTCGTCGGCGGGCTGAGTCGCCTCGCCTTGGGGCAGATGTGCCTGATTGAACCCACAGCGGCACGCCTCGACGTGACGCGGCACTCGTCGTTGACACGACGGGCATGTCCAGGCCGCGGTCGAGGAAGTGTCCACCTTAATTGGTCGTATCGGGCGATGGTAGAAGGATCTTCAGGAAGGCAGCCGCCCAACCATCCGCAGATACAGCTTGAGAACGGGCACCCAGCCGGGGTGGTGCTTGCAATAGAAGGCGATCTGGCTGCGACGATAGAAATCCCGCGTCGTCTGCGGAGCCGACGTCCCGGACCGGCCTCGTAGATGTACGACCTCTGGCTCGGCGGCGAAAAGCACGCGCCGGCCGAGCGCGCGCACCGCTGCGCAGAGGTCGACATCCTCGGCATACATGAAGAACCGGGGATCGAATCCGCCAGCTGCCTCGAAATCGGTGCGCCTGATCATCAGGCAGGCGCCACTCACCCAATCCACGTCACGCGCCCGTCGCGTCATCCGCTCGACCAGCGCCACGACAGGCGCCAGCCCACGGTCGTTTCCGCGCACCAGGATTTTCTGTCGAAGCTCCGCCCACGGCGAGATCATCTTCCCGAACGACAGTTCGGCCCGTCCATGGCCGTCGACGATGCGGGGGCCGACGATCGCGACATCCCCCCGCGCATCGATGATCGACACCAGCCGATCGACGGCCGCCGCCGTGGTGAGCGTGTCAGGGTTGGCGAGCAGAACCAATTCGCTGGCCGTGCTACGGATGGCGAGGTTGTTGGCCTGCGAGAATCCGAGGTTGCTTTCCGATGCGATGAGCCGCACATGCGGCCACCGTTCGCGCACGTAGGCCGGTGTCGAGTCGGTCGATGCATTGTCGACCACCACGATCTCGTGCGCCACGGTGGGAGGCGGCTCGGTCAGCGCACGCAGAGCGTTCTCCAAATCGCTGCGCGAGTTGTAGCTCACGATGATGATGGCGAGCCTGGTCATCGGGTGGCGAGAAGCACTTGAAGCGTGCGCTGAGCGCACTCGCGCCATGAGTATCGCTGAACCTGCTGCGCCCCGGCGTCGATGTACCGGGCCCGTTCATCTGACGGCACGAGCAATCGCGCGAGCGCGTCAGCTATCAGGCCGGGATCGGGACGTTCGAGATACACCGCGGCTGGGCCATAGATCTCACGTGCGATCGGCGTGTCGAGGACGACAACAGGGATGCCGGCGGCCATCGCCTCGACCGGTGTGAGGCCGAAGCCCTCATAGTCAGAGAGGAATGCGAACGCCGACGCAGAGCCATAAAGCGACGCCAGCTCGGTGTCCTGTATGTACGACCGCCAGCGCACCCGTTCGGAAAGGCCGGACGCGGTGATGAGTTGCTCCGGATCGATGCGAGGCAGCGTTCGGTTGTCGCCGACGATTTCGAGCCGTGCCTCCGGCATTCGCGCCATGAGCTGCTGGAATCCTTCGATGAGCTCCGGGATATGCCGCCGGTTGAAGAGCGATCCGACATAAAGGACGAGCGGATCGCGGGGTCCAACCTCAGGGCCGCTGTCGTGCAACGCTGACGCACCGAGGTAAATCACATCGATGCGAGACGATGGAACACCCAGCAGGTTGGAGATCTCGCGCTTCGAGAAGTCGGCGTCGGTGATCACGCGCGCCGCACGGCGTGCCCCGAGACGGGTGAGCGTTCGCCGGCGAAGTCCTTCACGCCAGGGAAACCACTCCGGGTGGGCGGCGAACGAGACATCGTGGATCACGAGCACGATCGGAACCGGGCACCACAGGGGACAGGTGTACGCCGGGGAGAACAGCAGGTCGGCCTTTGCCGCGGCAACCAGCTTCGGCAGCACCCGCTGTTCCCAGAGCGTTCCTGAACCTGGCGCCGTTACGGTGGACAGACGGAGACGTCCGTACGGAGCTCGATCGATGTCTTCGGGTGAACACAGCACGAACTCGTGGTCAGCCGCAGCCGGGAACTCTCCCCACGCCGTCAGCAGCTCACGCAGGTAGCGTCCAACACCTGTGGGTCGTCCGATGAGCTCGCGACCGTCGATCGCAATTTTCACCTCAACGGTCCCCTCGTCGCCTGATGGCGTCGCGATACGCCACTCGCAACTCCGTGGAGGAGCGATCCCAGGTAAAGGTCTTCGCGCGTTCCAGGCCCTTGCCTGCCAACTCAGCGGTCCAGGTGCTGTCCGTTGCCAGCTTCTCGATGGTGGCGGCCCACGCAGACACATCGGTCGGCTCGAGGAGCACGCCGGCATCACCGGCAACTTCCGGCAGCGATCCACGGTTGGAGGTCACCACCGCGACCCCGGCGGACATGGCTTCGAGAACAGGGAGGCCGAAACCTTCATCGAGCGACGGGAGAAGGAGGGCGAGCGCCCCGGCGTAAAGCGCTTCGCGCTCTTCATGAGTGATGTATCCCTTGTACGAAACATGGCTCCTGAGGGGTTCCTGTGTAATTCGATCCAACCAGGGTTGAGCGTCAGCCGATGCGCTACCGGCAATCACCAGCCGCGGAAGCGAACGCGATCCGCGCACGAGGGCGGCATAGGCTTCGAGCAGGACCCCGAGATTCTTGCGGGGCTCGAGCGTGCCGAGAAAGAGGAGGTATCCGTCGCCTGGCACGTTCGGTGCACGTCCCAGCGTCCGCCAGGTCGGTGCGCCGGGAGGACAGACGTAGATGCGTTCGGGCGCGACGCCCAGATGCTCGGACACGAGTCCCTTGGTGTGCGCGGAGGACGTGATCACGGCGTCGGCGCGGCGCGCATGGCTCGGGGAGAGTCGTGCGTAGTCGCGGCGGATCTCCGCCCGCGTGCGCTCCGGGTTCAGCAGGAAGAAGAGGTCGTGGATGGTCACGACCTGTGCCGCTCGTCGCGCGGGAATGAGCAGCGGATGTGCGGCGTGCACGACGTCTGCGTCACCCGCGAGATCTTCGACGTACGGCCATCCCGCGCGGTGCCAGAGGTAATTCAGTACCGAGACCGGCACGCGACGGTCCACCATGCGCGCACGAAGGTCACGCGCGACAGACGGCGACGGACGATCCTTCCAGGAGCTCGTGAAGAGCGTGACTGTATCGTCGTGGACAGCGGTGTACGAGCGCACGAGTGTGTGGATGTACTCGCCGACGCCGGTGCGCGCGCGCAGTGCGGGGCGGTAGTCGACGAGAATCCTCATGATGTCAGTCGGTATGATAGTAAGGAAAGGAGCGCAGATCGATGCGAGTCGCGGTCGTGGGAACCGGATATGTGGGATTGGTTGCCGGTGCGTGCTTTGCCGAATCTGGCAACGAGGTCGTCTGCGTCGACAGCAATGAAGCCAAGGTCAGACTGCTTCGACGCGGCAAGGTCCCCATTTATGAGCCCGGACTCGAGGAGCTGGTCCGCCGCAACCGCGCGGAGTCCCGCCTCACGTTCACCTCGACGCTTCCGAAGGCCGTTCGCGATGCCGCCATCATCTTCATCGCCGTGGGCACGCCGCAGGGCGAAGATGGTTCCGCCGATCTGAAGTATGTCCTCGAGGTCGCGCGCGACATCGGTCGCGCGATGAACGGCTACAAGGTGATCGTCGACAAGAGCACGGTGCCGGTCGGGACGTCAGAGAAGGTCCGCGAAGTACTTCGGCGAGAGACGACGCACCCATTCAGTGTGGTCAGCAACCCAGAGTTCCTGAAGCAGGGTGCCGCGATCGACGACTTCCTGCGGCCCGATCGCGTGGTCATCGGCGTCGAGGACGAACGTGCCCGCGAGCTGATGCTCGAGCTCTATGAGCCCTTCACACGGACGGGCGCGCCGGTCATGATGATGGACTGCGCGAGCGCCGAGCTCTCCAAATACGCGGCCAATGCCATGCTCGCGACACGCATTTCGTTCATGAACGAAGTGGCCAATGTCTGCGAGCTCGTGGGCGCGGACGTCGACCAGGTGCGCAAGGCGATTGGCGCCGACAAACGGATCGGCATGTCGTTTCTGTTTCCCGGCGTCGGGTACGGCGGGAGCTGTTTCCCGAAGGACGTGGAGGCGATGAGGCGGTTTTCCGCCGACAAGAGCTACGACTTCAAGATCCTCAACGCCGTCGACGAGGTGAACCGATTTCAGAAGACGAAGCTCGTCTCGTCGATGCGCAAGCACTTTGGCAGCCTGAAAGGAAAGACCATCGGTGTGTGGGGGCTGGCATTCAAGCCGCGAACCGACGATATGCGTGAGGCGCCGTCGATTCCGTTGATCGAGGCGCTCCTCTCGGCCGGCGCTGTGGTACAGGCCTTCGATCCGGAGGCCGGGCGCGTGGCCAAAGGTATCTTTGGCTCGAAAATCACGTATGCTGCCAGTAGTTACGACGCCGTGAAGGGCGCCGATGGACTGGCGATCGTCACTGAGTGGAATGAATTCAGGCGCCCCGATCTTGCGAGGATTCGATCGCTGATGCGATCGCCGGTGATCTTCGACGGCCGCAACCTCTTTGCCCCCGCACACATGAAACAGAACGGGTTCACCTACTACTCCATTGGGCGCAGCTGAGTCGACCACCGTCCTGGTGACCGGCGGTGCCGGTTACATCGGCAGCCACGCCGTCAAGGCCCTGCGTCAGGCGGGCCATCGCGTCGTCATCTACGACAACCTGTCTGCCGGGCATCGCGAGGCGGCACTTGGTGCACCTCTGATCGAAGGCGACACCGCCGACGTGGACACGGTGAGACGTGCCATCCGTGAGAGCGGCGCGACCGCAGTGATGCACTTTGCCGCCTGGCTCTCGGTTCCGGATTCGGTGCGGGACCCGGCGGGGTATTACCGGAACAACGTGACCGGGACGATCGGCACGCTCGAAGCGATGGCCGCGGAAGGCTGTCGTCAGTTCGTGTTCTCCTCGACGTGTGCGGTCTATGGTGAGCCGGTCGAGACGCCCATCAGCGAAAACCACCCCACGGCTCCGGTCAACGCCTACGGGCAGACCAAGCTCGCGATCGAGCACGCGCTGCCGCATTTCGAGCGTGCCTACGGTATTCGATCGCTCCGGCTGCGATACTTCAACGCAGCGGGTGCCGATCCAGATGGTGAGATTGGTGAGGATCACGCTCCTGAGATCCATGTGATTCCACGAGCGATGGAGGCCGCCCAGGGCGGGACGCCGATCGACATCTTCGGGGAGGACTACCCGACGCCGGACGGCACCTGTCTTCGGGACTACATTCACGTGACCGATCTGGCGGACGCGCACCTGCGCGCCCTGGCGTGGCTGCAATCGGGCGGCGCCTCGGGAAGCTACAACGCGGGCACTGAGCGCCCCTCGTCAGTGAAGGATGTGATCGCCGCGGTCGAGCGCGCCACCGGGCTCGAGGTCGTGCGCCGCCCGGCGCCCCGGCGGCCCGGCGACCCGGCCGTCCTCTATGCATCCGCGGCGCGGATCCGGCGAGATCTCGGCTGGATTCCACAACGTCCGGACCTGGATACGATCGTGGCCGACGCGTGGCGCTGGCATTCCCGGCATCCTCGAGGCTTCGGAGGGGGCGACCGCTGAACAGGCGATCGCATAGGATGGCGGCGTGACCTCGCTCTACCGCCTCTTGAGCTACGCGCGGCCGTATCGGGCGCGACTCGCCGGCGCTCTGGTCGCGATGGCGGTCTACGGGGCGGGTACAGCGGGAATCGCTACTCTGATCCAGTTGGTCTTCGACGAGGTGCTCCCGTCCGGGAGGAACCTGCCACAGATCAGCATCGCAATCCTGGCCCTGTACTTCTTCAAGGGTCTCGGCGCCTACCTGTCTTCCTATCTCATGGCCGACGTGGGCCAGCGGGTCGTCCACGATCTGCGCAACGAGTTGTTCCGCCACATGCTCGGCCAGTCGGCCGCCTTCTTCTCGCTGCAGACGACGGGGCGGCTGATGTCGCGGATTACCAATGACGTCGGCCTGCTGCAGCGAGCCGTGTCGGAAACCATCGGTGACCTTGCGCGCGAGACGCTGTCACTCGTCTTCTTCACCGGCATCCTCGTGTACTACGACGCGAGGCTCGCGCTGGTCTGCTTCACAGGCGCGCCCCTGATCCTCTACCCCCTCGTGCGACTCGGACAACGCGTGCGACGGACCAGTCGGCGCAGTCAGGAAGCACTCGAGCAACTCTCCCACGTCAGCGCTGAGGCGTTCAGCGGTCACCGGATCGTCAAGGCCTTCGGGGCGGAAGAACGGGAAGCGACGAAGTTTCATCAGGCGTCACACCGTTACTATCGCACCAGCATGCGTGTCACCAGCGTGCTGTCGCTCCTTCCACCTCTGATGGAATTGGTTGGTGGGGTGGCGCTGGTGCTGGCGCTCTGGTACGGGAGTCGCGAGATCGCTGCGACGCGACTCACGACGGGCGAGTTCGTGGCCTTCATCACGACGCTGTTCCTGATGTACGGACCCGCGCGGAAGTTGAGCCGCGTCAATGCCGACCTGCAGCAGGCGGCAGCAGCGGCCGAACGCGTCTTCGAGGTGCTGGCCACTCACAGCGAAGTGCTCGATCGGGCCGATGCCAGGACGATGGTCCGATTCTCGCGCGAGATCGACTTTCGCGACGTCAGCTTCTCTTACGATGGCGCTGACGTTGCGACCTTGAACGGCGTCTCGTTC
Source organism: Acidobacteriota bacterium (assembly GCA_032156805.1). Lineage (GTDB taxonomy): Bacteria > Acidobacteriota > Vicinamibacteria > Vicinamibacterales > UBA2999 > Gp6-AA40. Next base: position 10,082 of record JALDXQ010000155.1, on the reverse strand, counting down.
ACGGTCCGGGCCGGTCAGACACTGGCGATCGTGGGTCGAAGCGGCGCCGGCAAGACGACGCTCGTCAATCTGCTGCCGCGATTCTACGACCCCACCGGCGGATCGATTGTCATCGATGGCATCGACACGCGCCAGGTCACGTTGTCATCGCTCCGGTCGCAGATTGGCATCGTGACGCAGGAGACGGTTCTCTTCGACGACACGATTGCCGCCAACATCGCCTACGGCCGCCCCCAGGCGACGCGAGCCGAGATCGAAGCGGCCGCCAGCGCTGCCCATGCCCACGAATTCGTCGTGACCCTCGACAACGGATACGACACGACGATCGGAGAACGGGGTCAGCGTCTGTCCGGAGGACAACGCCAGCGGCTGGCCATTGCGCGCGCGATCCTGCGCGACTCGCCGATCCTCATCCTCGATGAGGCAACCTCGGCCCTCGACGCGGAGTCCGAGGCGCTGGTGCAGGATGCGCTGTCGAACCTGATGTTGAACCGGACGTCGTTCGTCATTGCCCACCGGCTGTCGACGGTGCGGCGGGCAAGCGCCATCGTCGTGCTCGAGAAGGGCCAGATCGTTGAAACCGGGACCCACGAGGAATTGCTGGCCCGCGGCGGCGCCTATGCGAAACTCTACGAACTGCAGTTGCAGGAAGAGCCGGTGGAGCAGTAGGGGCCGATGATCAAGTCCATGACCGGGTTCGCGTCGCTGACGCACGAGGACGACCGTGCGACGATCGCCGTGACTGTGCGGGCGGTGAATCACCGGTTTCTCGATCTGCAGCTGCGTGTGCCGCACTCTTTTGGCGACGTCGAGCCCCGGCTGCGCGCGCTGCTCCAGAAGCGCCTTGCCCGCGGTCGCGTCGAGGTCGGTATCTCGGTGCAGGTGCGTGACTTCAGTGCACCAACCGTCGAATTGAATCTGGAAGTGGCGCAGGCTCTGTCGAATGCCATCGAACAGGCGCGTGCGCAAGGACTCGTGTCGGGCACCTTGAGCCCGGGCGACCTGCTGAGACTGCCGCAGGCGATTGCTGTCCGCGAGCGCACGATCGAAGCCGACCCGGCGCTCGAAGCACGCATTGCCGTGAGCATGGAGGCGGCGGTGGAGCAGGCGCTCGCAGATCTCGATGCGATGCGGGTCCGGGAGGGCTCGCACCTCTCCGCGGATCTCGATTCACGGCGTCAGATGCTCGTCGGCCTGATTGAGAACCTCCGCGTGGCGGCCGATCAGGGCCGCAGCACGCTCGAGGGGCGATTGCGCGAACGCATCGACGAGCTCCGCATGGAACTGCCGGTCGATCACGCGATGATTGCGCAGGAGATCGTGCGCGCGGTCGCGCGCTCCGATATCTCGGAAGAGGTCACCAGGTTTCGCGCCCACCTGGCTCACTGGCGCGTGCTCGCCGAGGGCGATGAGCCGTGCGGCCGTAAACTCGACTTTCTGCTGCAGGAGATGAATCGCGAAATCAACACCATCGGTTCGAAGGCCGATGGCCTCCAGATCTCGGAGCTCATCATCAACGCGAAGGCCGAGCTCGAGCGCATGCGGGAGCAGGTTCAGAATGTCGAATAGCCCGGTGCGCGACGGGCGGCCTCCCCGAGGGCAGCTGTTCATCGTGTCCGCCCCGTCAGGGACGGGCAAAACCACGCTGGTCGAGCGGCTCGTCCAGTGTGTTTCCGGCCTGCGAATGTCACGTTCCTACACATCCCGGCCTTCCAGGCTCGGGGAGCAGGACGGGGTCGACTATAATTTCATTACACGCGAGCAGTTCGAAACAATGGTCCGCGAGGGCCAGTTTCTCGAATGGGCGGACGTGTTCGGCAACTACTACGGTACCGCCGCCGCGGACACCGAAGCGTGTCTCACTCGTGGCGAAGACGTTGTCCTCGTCATCGACGTCCAGGGCGCCCGTCAGGTTCGTTCACGCGGGATCGAGACCATCGGCATCTTCGTGTTGCCGCCCTCGGCAGCCGCGCTCGAGCAACGCCTGCGTGGACGCAGTAAGGACAGCGAGGAGCAGATTCGCCGCCGGCTCCAGGTTGCCAGTGCCGAAGTAGATGAGTATGCCCAGTACGAGTACGTGGTGATCAACGACGAGATCGACGCGGCGGTCGGTCGTTTGCAGGCAATCGTCGGCGCCGAGCGGACGCGCGTGAAGCGCATGCGCGAGGACGCTGAAGCAATCATAGGAACGTTTCATTCATGAAGACGACACCAAAGGACAACCGATTCGAGTTCGTGGTCATCGCCAGTGCGCGTGCGCGCCAGTTGCTGCGCGGCGCGGAACCGCGTGAAACCGGTGAGAAGAAGGTCACGATCGCGCAGCGCGAGGTGCTGCGTCGGAAGGTCGTGAAGGTCGAGGAATCCGTCTCGTAGAACGCAGATGTCCCTGATTGCGCTCGGAGTCACTGGCGGGATCGGCGCCTACAAGGCGGTCGAAGTCTGCCGCGGACTCCAGAAGCGCGGTCACGACGTGGTCGCCGTCATGACACGGTCGGCGACCCGTTTCGTCGGCCCGATCACGTTCGAGGCGATTACCCGCCGGCCCGTGATCACGTCGCAGTGGCGGCCGGGGATGAATGCCGATATCGAGCACATTGCCATTGCCGACGGCATCAACCTGCTGCTCGTGGCGCCGTGCACGGCCAACGTCGTTGGCAAGTTCGCCAACGGCATCGCCGACGACTTTCTGAGCTCCCTGTATCTGGCGACCCGCGCGCCGGTGATGCTGGCGCCGGCAATGAACTCCAACATGCTCGCGCACGACGCGGTGCAGCGGAACCTGCAGACGCTGGCCGCTCGAGGCGTGCGCTTCGTCGAGCCCGGCGAGGGGTACCTCGCGTGCGGGTGGATTGGCAAGGGCCGACTGGCCGAGCCCGAGGCGATCGTCGATGCGGCATGTGCGCTGCTATCCCCGCCAGACACCGCGTGGCGCGGCCGGCATGTGGTCGTGTCGGCAGGACCAACCTACGAAGACATCGATCCCGTTCGCTATCTCGGTAATCGATCGAGTGGCCGGATGGGGTTCGCGCTGGCCGATGCGGCCCGTCATCGCGGGGCACGCGTGACACTCGTCGCCGGTCCCACGCGTCTCGACCCGCCGGCGGTCGACGAAGTCGTGCGCGTCCGCAGCGCCGCCGAAATGCATGAAGCGGTCATGGCTGCCGCATCCGCTGCCGACGTGGTCATCATGGCCGCGGCCGTCGCCGACTACACGCCCTCGACCCCATCGTCGGAGAAAGTGGCCAAGAGCGAAGGACCGTTGACGCTGACGCTCAATCGGACCAGGGACATCCTTGGTGATCTCGGGGCCCGGCGCGCGACTGCCGGCGGGGTTGGCCCCGTACTCGTCGGCTTCGCGGCCGAAACCGATGACCTGCTGCGGAAGGCACGTGAGAAACGCGTGCGCAAGGGGGTCGACGTCATCGTCGCCAACGACGTGTCGCAGGCAGATCGTGGTTTCGACGTTGACACCAATGCCGTCACGATCGTGAGCGATCAGGGCGAGGAATCCATCGCACTGCAAAGCAAGGATCGCGTGGCGGCTGCCATCCTCGATCGGGTCGAACGTGTGCTCCGCGCACGAACATCGACCACGGCACACCGCTGACGCTTGTGAACGACGACCTCCGGGCCCATCTCGAGTTCTTCAAGGAACTCGGTGTCGATGGGTTGCGACTCGAGCCGGAATGGCATGCTCGCACCGAACGACGCCCATTGGTGGCCGACTCTGACCAGGCTTCCGAACCCGAGCCCGCTGAACCTGATACGCCTCCCGAACCCGTTGAACAGCAACCTCCTGTCCGCACTGGGTCCTCATCGTCTCCCGCGCCGGTTCAGGTGTTCGCCTCCGCGGCGGAGGCCCTCGACGCGCTTCGCGTCGAGATCGGACCGGCCTGCCGTCTCTGCAAGCTCCACACGCTCGGTCGTAAGCAGGTTGTCTTCGGTGTGGGCAACCCGAACGCGGACCTGATGTTCGTTGGCGAGGCGCCCGGCGCTGATGAAGATATCCAGGGTGAGCCGTTCGTGGGGCGAGCCGGGCAACTGTTGACGAAAATCATCGAGGCAATCGGGCTCAAGCGCAGCGACGTCTATATTGCGAATGTCATCAAGTGCCGCCCGCCAGGAAACCGCAACCCGGAGCCCGATGAAGTGGAACGCTGCGAGCCGTTCCTCTTTCGCCAGGTCGACATGATCAAGCCCAAAGTCATCGTTGCCCTCGGCAAGTTTGCAGCGCAATCACTCTTGAAGACGAATGACCCGATCACACGACTGCGCGGTCGTGAGTTCCGGTTCCGATCGGCGACGCTGATACCGACCTTTCATCCTGCGTATCTGTTGCGCAACCCGTCTTCGAAGCGTGAGGTATGGGAGGATATGAAGAAAGTCCGCGCGCTGCTGACACAGCCTGCAGACGAGTAATGCCGAATGCAGAATTCAGAATGCAGAAACGCTGCGTGCTTCCCCGGGTCCCTTTCTGCATTCAGCATTCGCAATTCTGAATTACTGTGCGCAGCATCTCCGTAGCGGTTCCGGTCCCCTTCTTGGATCTCCTCACGTACAGCGTTCCGGACGGCATGCCCCTTCCCGCGGTTGGCGCGCGTGTTCGCGTGCCCGTAGGCAGTCGTGTGCTGACCGGTTGCGTGGTCGAGTACCCGCTCGAGCCCGGCACCGGGGAACTCAAGGACGTGATCGAAGTGCTCGACCACGAGCCGTTGCTCCCATCCGGGGTCGTATCACTGTGCCGGTGGGTCGCGGATTACTACCTCGCCGGCGTCGGTGATGCGATTGCTGCGGCCATGCCTCCGGGCGCGCGGCGAAAGGCCACGTCGTTCAGGACGACGCGCGTTGCTGCCGCGACAGCCCTGGGGTCAGACCCCTCGAGTCGGAGCAACTCAAGGGGTCTGACCCCCAAGCAACAAGAGGCGCTCGAGATTCTTACAGCCAGTTCGACCGGCCTGCCGCTCTCGGAGCTCCGCGATCGGGGAATGTCTGGTGATGTGATCGGGCGGCTGGCGAAGCGCGGGCTGGTCACGATTCGGGATGAAGCGAGCGATCGGGATCCGTTCGAGCGTGCCGCGATGCCCGACGTCCCTCCGTCGCCGACGCGCCTGCTGACATCGGATCAGCATGAAGCGTTCTCGCAACTGGCGGCCCTGGCGGATACGCGTGAGTTTCGCGTGGCGCTGCTGCATGGCGTGACCGGGAGTGGAAAGACGGAGCTCTATCTGCGGCTTGCCGAGCGTGCGCGACGCGACGGTCGTCAGACGCTCCTCATGGTGCCCGAGATCGCGCTCACACCGGCGGTGGCCGCGCTCTTTCGCGGCGCACTCGGAGAGCGGGTCGCGATTCAACACAGCGGGCTGTCTGATGGAGAGAGCCACGATCAGTGGCATCGCATCCGCCGCGGCGACGTCGATGTTGTCGTCGGCACGCGGTCAGCCGTGTTTGCCCCGATGACACGCATCGGTGTGATTGTCGTGGACGAAGAGCACGACTCGTCCTACAAGCAGGAGGAGGCGCCGCGGTATCACGGCCGTGATGTGGCAATCGTGCGGGGGCGCGAGGAGCAGGCGCTGGTCGTCCTCGGTTCGGCGACACCCTCGATGGAGAGTTACCAGCATTCACTTTCCGGCAAGTATGTCAAAGCGACTCTCGGCAAGCGGGTGCTGGACAGGCCGCTTGCCTCGGTCCGGATCGTCAACATGCGCGAGGAATACGCCGATCAGGGGCCCGATGCCGTGATCTCGCGCGTCCTGGCCGCAGGCATCGACCATCGCCTCAAACGACAGGAGCAGGTGCTCGTCCTGCTCAATCGTCGTGGTTACGCGACCGCCGTGTTCTGCAGGCAATGCGGCGATACATTCGAATGCCCCAACTGCACGATCTCACTGACGGTGCACACGGCCCGCCAGGGCTGGAAGGCCCGGTGCCACTATTGCAACTACTCGATGACGGTACCAAAGGCTTGTCGCAAGTGCGCGGCGCCATACCTCGAGCAGGCAGGGTTCGGTACCGAAAAGGTGGAGCAGCATCTGCGTGACCAGTTTCCCGGCGCGCGAATCGGTCGCGTGGACCGCGATTCAGTACGCCGCAGGGGTGCGCTCACATCGATTCTGTCGCGCTTCGCTGCTGGTGAGCTCGACGTGCTGGTCGGCACGCAGATGATTGCCAAGGGCCACGACTTTCCACGCGTGACGCTGGTTGGCGTGATATCCGCCGACGTTGGTCTTGGTGTCGCCGACTTCCGCGCAGGCGAGCGGACCTTTCAGCTGCTGACACAGGTCGCCGGCCGCGCCGGCCGTGGCGAGCGCGTCGGCGAGGCCATCGTTCAGACGTTGTACCCGGAGCACTACAGCATTCAGTTGGCGTGTCAGCAGGATTACGCGGCCTTCTTCGAACGCGAAATGGGCTTTCGCCGCGGCATGCGGTATCCGCCCGTTGTCGCGCTGGTGAACGTGGTCGTTCGCGGGCGAACGTTCGAAGATGCGATGCGGACGGCGAGCGATGCGGTGCAACGCCTGAAGCCACTCGCGATCACTGGGAGCTTCGCGATCCTCGGCCCGGCGCCGGCGCCCATTGTCCGGCTCCGGGGCGAACACCGCGTGCAGTTCTTCCTGAAGGGGAGCAAGCGCGCTGATATGCGCGGCGCCCTCAAGGCGCTGCTGGCCGAGATGCCGGAGATGCGACGGAAGGTCACGATCGACGTCGATCCGCTGACCGTGACCTGAATTCACCTTTTGGTGTCTGACACCGAAAGGTGAACGGTCCTATGGCTTCACGAGATCGATGATCTCCGCAGGGACGGGGGAAAAGCAGAGCACGAACATCACGACGGCAAACACCGCAAGCCAGATGCGCGGTCGATCGAGCGGTACATGTTCATCGGCCGACCGGGGATGCCGTGGTCCGAACACGACGAGCATCGCAACCATGAGAACGGTCCACAGCATCCACGAGGTGGACAGGAAGGACAGCGCGACCAGGCACAGGACGGTCCCAATGCTCAGGAACATGCTGCGTCCGCCGAGCACGGCGTACGAGATGTGCCCACCGTCGGTTTGACCGACAGGAAACAGGTTGAGCGTCGTCGCCAGCATCCCGAACCAAGCCGCAAATGCGACCGGATGCATGCTGACCGTAGAGCCTTCTGGCACTGGACCAAACGTGAGCCACGCCGCTGCCTTGAAGAGCAGTGGTTCGCCCAGCTCGATGAGCACGCCCTGGAAGTCCTTGGGGACTTCGATGACGCGGGAGAGGTACATCCCGATCATCAACACCGGCACCAGGACGACGAAGCCGGCGATGGGCCCGGCGATACCGATGTCAAACAGTGCCCGCTTACTTGGGAACGGTTGCCGGATCCGGATGAACGCACCCAGCGTGCCGGACAGCACCACCGGTGGAACCGGGAGAAAATAGGGTAGCGACGCGTCGACGCCGTAGTAGCGGCACGCGTAGTAGTGGCCAAACTCGTGCGCCCCGAGGATGGCCAGGACCGACAGGCTGTACCACAAACCTCGGACCACGAGCTCCCAGGTCGAGAACGGCAGGTCGATCGTCCTGAAGCCGGCGTAGAAGCTCGCATAGTGCTGGATGCCGACCAGCGTCGTGGTGATCAGCGTGAGGACGAAGAGCGTGATGTAGCGCCACATCCGCTCCGGCGGCCGCGAGATGGGCGCGAAGTACGCGTAGTCCTGCGGAGACAGCTCCGCCCCATCGCGGATCTCAGGGAATTCGGTACGAAAGGGAGAGCCCATGCGGGCGTGTTATCCGATATTCTGCAGATCTTTACCGGGCTTGAAGCGGATCGTCCGGCCAGGCGGGATACGCACTTCTTTCCCGGTCCGGGGGTTCCGACCGATGCCTCGCTTGCGCGGTTTCACCTGGAAGACACCAAAGCCACGCAACTCGATGCGATCGCCACGCTGCATCGACAAACGCATCGCATCGAACACCGCATCGACCGCAACCTCAGCTTTGACCTTGGTGATGTCCGCGATCTTCGAAACCTCGTTGACGATGTCGACCTTGATCATGCGTGGGCGCCTCGTACTAAAAACTCTGTAAACACTATAAAAATAAATCACTTAGCCTGTCAACAAAAGCCAGAAGAGTGCCCAAATCTCTGCCCTCTGTCGTGCTGGTCGGCCGTCCCAACGTGGGCAAATCGACCCTGTTCAATCGCCTCACGCGAACGCGTCGTGCGATCGTGACGCCCATTCCGGGCACAACCCGCGACGCCCTCGCCCAGCCGGTGGAGTGGCAGGGCACACGGTTCGAGCTCACCGACACCGGCGGTATGTTCGGGGCAAGCGAGGACCCGCTGCACGAACTCGTGCTGGAGCGCGGTCGCCGCGCGATCAGTGAAGCCGATCTCCTTGTGCTCGTTGTGGATGGACGTGAGGGACTGGTCGGTGGGGATCGTGAGATCGCTCGTGCCGTTCGGGAAGCGGGGAAGCCCGCGCTCCTCGCCGTGAACAAGATCGACGACCGTCGCGCGCGCGCTGGCGTTCTCGAGATGTATCAGCTCGGATTCGATCCGGTGCTCGAGGTCGCTGCCGAACACGGTGACGGGGTCGGGGACCTCATGGACGCGATCGTTGAAGCATTGCCGACCTCGGGAGGTTCATCAGAGGCAGCAAAGCCCACTGAGGTCTCGGTGGCGATCGTGGGCCGCCCGAATGCAGGCAAGTCCTCCCTGGTCAATCGGTTGCTCAGGGAAGAACGGATGCTCGTGAGTGAGATGCCGGGCACCACGCGTGACGCCGTCGACACGGTGCTCACCTGGCATAAACGCATGTTTCGCATCGTCGACACCGCAGGGATTCGGCGGCCGGGACGAGTGGGCCGAGGAGGACAGGTCGAAACAGTCAGTGTCCTTCTTGCCAGGCGATCGATTGAGTCCGCCGACGTGGTTGTGCTGGTCATCGATGCGTCCCAAGGCGCTACGGATCAGGACGCGGCCATCGTTGGCGAAGCCGATCGTCTTGGGCGAGGCATCATCATCGTCGCGAACAAATGGGATCTGACCAAGAACAATGGCCCTGATTTCGTGAAGGGTTTCGACGCGGAACTGCGACGACAGCTCAAGTTCCTCGACTACGCCACGATTCTCCATGTCTCGGCGCTGACTGGAGAGCGAACTCCGCGACTGCTCGAGGCGATCGACAAGGTCGCCGAGTCGCGCCAGCGGCGGGTCCGTACGGCGGACCTGAACAAGTTTGTGGAGCGAGTCGGCGCCGAGCATCCACCCGCCAGCCCCGGGAAGGGGCACGTTCGTATCCTCTACGCGGCGCAGACGAGCGTGGCGCCACCCACCTTCGTCTTCTTCACAAATATCGCCACGACCTTCCACTTCTCGTATCAGCGCTACCTCGAGAACCGCCTGCGGGAGGAGTTCGGATTCGAAGGCACGCCGATTCGAATCCTCGTGCGCGCCCGCCGGCGGAAGGGTCGTGAGGGTTCAACCCATTGAACCCCTTGAACCTGTTGTTATACTGAGTGCCGATGACCCCGAAGCTGTTCAGAGCTGCGGATGTCTGTGAGATGGCCCAGCTGCAGCCATACGTGCTGCGATCGTGGGAGAAGGAATTTCCTGGCATCGGGGTTCAGAAGTCACCCGAAAGCCCTCGCCTGTATCGGCAGTCCGATGTCGACCAGGTTCAGAAGATCAAGCAACTCGTATTCGGCGAGGGGCTCACGCTGGCCGGGGCACGGAAGCGTCTGGAGCAAGCGCAGGCGACGCCCGGCGCCAGCGACGAAGAAGTGGCCGAGGTGCTCGACGCGCTGGCCTCTGATGCGCGCACGCGCATCGCGAGCGTTCGCGACGGCCTGAAATCAATTCTCAAGCTGCTTTCTGCTGCCCCCGGGACCGTCGTGGTCGTCGATGACTACCGACTGACACCGCCGGCAGCCAAAGCCGCCAGACGACCGCTCGAGGCACGTCCAAAGACACGGGTGATCGCCAAACAGGCGGTCAAGCGCGGATCCGGAAAGTCGGCCGCCGTCTCCAAGCGCGGGAAACGCGCGAGCGCGTAAACGATAAACCGCGTAAACGACAAACGTCGTGTCCGGCTTTAGCC
>JALDXQ010000154.1:0-17338 GCA_032156805.1 Acidobacteriota bacterium | reverse complement strand
GTGCCGTGTCACACGCGGCACGCATCGGCATCTCAAGGCCAGACCCGTCTGGACGGGGAGAGGAGCACCAAGATGTCAGACCACGACCATTCGCAGCCCACACGGCGGATCGCCTGCAACGACGTTGTACCAGGTTGCGGCTTTACCGCCACGGCGGAGACCGAGGACGAACTGATGAAGCAAGTCGTCGCGCACGCGCAACGCGAGCACGGTGTGACGGAGGTGACGCCCGAGTTGACCGCGAAGGTCAAGGCCGCGATCACTCAGCCGTAGAATCGAGAGGCATGATCGTCCCTGTGTCGGAGCCGAGCGACGAGGCGCTCGCGGCGCGAGCCGCGGCCGGGGACGATTCTGCTTTCGAGTCGCTCGTTGTGCGCTACCAGCACCGGGTGTTTCGCCTCGCATGCCGACTGACGAACGAAACCGATGCGCCGGACGTGCTGCAGGACACGTTCCTGCAGGTGTATCGTCACCTCCCGACGTTCCGCGGCGAGTCACAGTTCAGCACGTGGCTCTATCGCATCGCGACCAACGTCGGCCTGATGCACCGCCGAGCCCGTGCGCGCCGGCCCGCCGAATCGCTCGACGTCTTCCTGCCGCGGTTCGACGCCGACGGCAGACACGTGCACACGCCCGCCGCGTTGCGGATCGCGTCGCGCGTCGACGAACTGCTGGATCGGCAGGCGTTGGCTGAGAAGGCACAGGCGGCCATCGAGCGGCTGCCGGATCTGTATCGGGAGGCCTTTGTGCTGCGCGATCTGGAGGAACTCACGACGGCCGACGTCGCGCGGGTGTTGGGTGTGGAACCCGCGACCGTGCGGCAACGCGTCCATCGCGCACGCCTCATGGTGCGCGGGTATCTCAGTGAGCTCTCGGGAGTCGAGCGATGACAGATATCAGCTGCGTCTCGGGCGTTGAGCTGCTGATGGAGTACTTGGAGGGGGCCCTGGCGCCAGATACGCGCGCAGCCATCGAAGCGCATGTTGCGGGATGCCCGCGCTGCCAGGCATTCATTGGTTCATACCAGGAAGCACCGCGCATCCTGAGAGACGCGACAGCGATGGAGATGCCTGCCGATCTCGAGGCATCGCTGCTCGCCGCGCTGCGGTTGCGGCGGAGCCGCGCAGACGGCCGCGACGCGTAGCCTGCACCCGGCTGAGTACAGGAGCGGGAACCTTTCCGCAGCGTCCCCGTAAGTAACTCCCAAATGAAGGCCGTTGTAGTGCAGCGATACGGGGATCCGGACGTGCTCGAGCTCACGGACGTCCCCGCGCCCGTCCCTGCCGACAACGAGGTCCTCATTCGCATTCGTTCGTCATCGGTCTGCTACGGCGACTGGCTCATTCGGAGTGGCCCGCTGCTGGTGCGGATGCTCAACGGCTTGCGAAGACCGCGCATTCGCATTCTCGGCACCGAGCTGGCCGGCACGGTTGAATCAGTCGGGAAGGATGTCACCCGGTTCGCTCCCGGTGATCAGGTCTTCGGATCGCGGGGCGACAAGTTCGGCGCGTACGCGGAGTTCGCGTGCGTCGCCGAGGACGGCTTCCTGGCGATCAAGCCGGTGAACATGACCTTCGATGAAGCCGCTTCGGTCTTTGTCGGCGGGGCCTGCTCGCTCTATTTCCTCCGCAAGGCCAATATCAGGCAGGGCGAACGTGTGCTGGTACACGGCGCGTCCGGAAGTCTGGGTGTGTTTGCCGTGCAGCTGGCCAAGCACTTCGGCGCTCACGTCACTGCCGTCTGCGGTCCCTCGAACGTCGATCTCGTGAGGTCACTCGGAGCGGACGCGGTGATCGACTACTCGGTCCAGGACTTCGCCGATGGCGGCGCCAGGTATGACGTCATCTGCGACATCCTCGGCAAGGCCGGCTTCCCGCGCGGCCTGCGTGCGCTCGAACCAGGAGGACGGTATCTGCTGGTGGGCTTTTCTGGCGGGGTCCTCGCGATCGTGGCCGCGCTGCTGCGCGGTGCCTGGGCGCACGTTCGCGGCACGGCACGGTTCTTCGCCGGTCCCGCCGCCCCGGTGCGAGGTGATGTCGTCTTCCTGAAGGACCTGATCGAAGCGGGAACACTGCGCACGGTCATCGGACGCCGCTATCCGTTGCGTGAGATTGCCGAGGCGCACCGCTACGCCCAGTCCGGCCACAAGGTCGGCAACGTCGTGGTCGTTGTCGCCGACTGATTGCGTCGGTCAATCGACGGACCGGCCCTCCTCCCGCGCTTCCTCGAGCCGTGACGCGAATATCCGTTATGTTGGTTCGTAATATGCCCACGTCTCGTTGACACGTCGAACCTCGGAAGCCATGATCGGGCCGTCGCTGGCAACGGTGATCGTCGTTCACGCATGGCCTTCATAGCTTCACGCCAGGTCGTACTCGAAGAACGGAGAAACCATGACATCGAGAAACGTCGCAAGGGGCATTCTCGCGGGCGGATTCATCGTCAGTCTTCAGTTCGCGATGGGTCAGGTTCCCTTTGCGCAACAGACGACGCCACAGGTTGCACCGGCCACTACCGCCGCACCGCCAGGTCGCGGCGCGGTCGATCCGCGCGTCGAGCAGCGCACGTACACATTTGCCGACACCAACGAGCAGATGCCCTACGCGCTGTTCGTTTCTTCCAAGGTCACGAAGGACAAGAAGAGCCCTCTCATCGTTTCCCTACATGGCCTCGGCGGCGATCAGAACACCATGGTGCGAGAGAGCCTTCGCTCCGTCGAGTTGGCTGAACAGGGTGGCTACATCCTCGTGGCTCCGATCGGCTACAACTCCGGAGGCTGGTACGGCATCCCTCCGGGTCCACCGCGCCCTGCCGGAGCGAATGCGACCCGCGGACGGGGCGGACCGCCACGTCCCGTGATCGGCGGAACGGCAATCACTGATGTGGCGAAGGTGCGCGAGGCCAGCGAAAAGGACGTCATGACGGTGCTCGACATGGTTCGCAAGGAATTCAATGTCGACGAGCGCCGCATCTATTTGATGGGCCACTCCATGGGAGGCGCTGGAACCTATTTCCTGGGCTCGAAGTATGGAAAAGAATTTGCCGCGCTCGCTCCCATCGCGCCCGCGGCAATGGGGATGACCAACGACCGGGCCAAAGTACTTCAGGGCATCAAGGACGCCGGGGTCCCGATGCTGGTGAGCATGGGCGATGCCGACGAAGCCGTTCCGGTGGCGAACGTGCGGATGTGGGTGGACACGATGAAGGAACTCCAGATGAATTACGAGTACAAGGAGTATCCCGGCGTGACGCACGGTCCAATCATGGCGGCGTCAATGGCGGAGATTTACGCATTCTTCGCCAAGCACTCGAAGCCCGCAGCGCGCTGAACTTGTGTTTCGTGCCTTGATGATGATCAAGTGGAGTTTGTGCATGTTCGTTTATTGGTCGGCTGTCATGGAGTAACCGGCAAGAGCGAGCAAACAAAGCGCCCGCCAATCCGACGACGGCACCCGCGAGGCGCAGTATCGTTCGTCCATTCGAGCGCTGGAGAGTCAGCAGGCCGGCGACGGCGCCAACGACGTGCAACCCGGCGGTGGTGACGAGAAAGCCCATGACGTTCATCCCTGCCTTCGACGCTTCGGGCATCTCGGCACGGTGAGCGGAGCCGTGCGCCAAACCGAAGATGCCGGGTGGTCAGCGCCGCCACGATCCGCGCAATCGAGACGTCAACCGCGATCGCCGCGCCCAATCCAAGAACGGACAGCGCGATCTTCCATGCGGATTGACTCCATAATCTCCAACGTCTGTCGGGCACGGCGGAATACCTTGGCAGGAGATGACGATGACGATCCTGAAAACCTACGTGAACTTCGCTGGCAACTGCGCCGAGGCGCTGCGCTACTACGAACAGCACCTTGGCGGCACCGTCAATTCGTTGATGACGCACGCGCAGATACCCGGCCCGCGCAGCGTGGACCCGGAGTGGAAGGACATGGTGCTCCACGCCCGGTTGTCCCTCGGCGGCACCGAGCTGATGGCAGCCGACATCCCGACGGCAGAGCCGATGCGCAGTGCCTACCTGTCGCTGAACGTGGAAAGCGATCGGGAAGCGGAGCGCATCTTTGCGGCGCTGTCCGACGGTGGACGCATCCTGATGAAGATGGAGGAAACCTTCTTCGCGACCCGGTTCGGGCAGGTGCAGGATCGCTTCGGCATCAACTGGATGATCTTGAACGAACGCTCGGCGCCGGCGCAGTAAGCGATGACGGTTTCACAAGCTCCCCGGCCAAGGCGAGGATGACGCCCGCAACTCCGGAGACCGAGCGTGTTCGGCGGTGCGATGGCCGGTTTGATCGCGACCAGTGTTGGAGTGCGAGGCCTCGCTCATCCATGCTGCGTGAGTACCCGAGGCGTATTGGCGGCTAGTGGCCTGTGCCTACAATCGAGCGGATGATCGCGATTCCGTCCGCTCGACTGAGCGGCCGTCCGTAGCTCTGGCTGATGCCCATACACCCAAACCCGAGGACTGACACCTGCATGCCGTTCGTGCCTAATGTGCGCGAGCGGTTGAAAACGTTTGCCGCGCGCCGGAACGCGACGCCGGCACAGATCGCGCTGGCCTGGTTGCTGGCGCAAAAGCCATGGATCGCGCCGATTCCGGGTACGACGAAGCGTCATCGGCTCGAGGAGAACCTGGGCGCCACACAGATTCAGCTGACTGCTGACGATCCCCGCGACATCGATTGCGCGGCGTCACGGATTGAAGTCCACGGCGCGCGGTATCCCGAGCACCTTCAGAAGATGGTCGGGAGGTAGAGGCTATCGGATGAAAGTACTGGTCGTCGGCGCCACCGGCAGCATCGGACATCTCGCGTCGACGCGACTACAAGCTCATAACCGAATTGTCGAGAAGTGAAGGAAGCCCATGAAAGCAACTGTGATGTACGGTGCGCACGACGTGCGCGTCGAGACCGTTCCCGATGCCAGACTCGTCGAACCAACCGATGCCCTTGTCCGAGTGACCCGCGCCTGTATTTGCGGGAGCGACCTCTGGCCGTACAACTCGATGCCGCCGAGCGAGACCGGGAATCGAATGGGTCACGAGTTCATCGGCGTCGTCGAGGCGATCGGCTCCGACGTGCGAAGGGTGAAGAAGGGCGAGCTGGTGGTCGCGCCGTTTGCCTGGTCCGATGGCACGTGCGAATTCTGCCTGCAGGGACTGCAGACGTCCTGTCTGCACGGCGGGTGGTGGGGCGGCGCAACGCTCGATGGCGGGCAAGGTGAAGCCGTCCGCATCCCGCTGGCGGACGGAACGCTCGTGAAGCTGCCGGTTGGCCCGGACCACGCGTTGCTGCCTTCGCTGCTGACGCTCTCTGACGTGATGGGTACTGGCCACCATGCCGCTCGCGCGGCGCGTGTAAGCGCGGGCAGGATTGTGGCGGTGGTTGGCGACGGCGCCGTTGGCCTCTGTGGCGTCATTGCCGCACGCCGGCTCGGTGCGGAGCAGATCATCATGCTCGGTCGACATCCCGATCGGATCGCGCTGGCTCGTACGTTCGGGGCTACCGACATCGTGAGCGAGCGCGGCGACGTGGCCATCGCGCGCGTCCGTGAGCTGACCGGAGGACTGGGCGCCCACTCGGTCCTCGAATGCGTCGGCCATGGCGAAGCGATGCGCACCGCCGTCAGTATTGCGCGGCCGGGCGGCGCGGTCGGTCGTGTGGGAGTGCCGCAGGAGGCAGACATCCCAAACGCGCAGCCGACCTTTTACGCGAACATCACGATCGCCGGTGGTCCGGCGCCGGTGCGTGCCTACATCGAGGAGCTCCTGCCTGACGTGCTCGAGGGTCACATCGAGCCTGGCCGCGTCTTCGATCGCGTGACGGATCTCAATGGTGTCCCTGACGGCTATCGCGCGATGAACGAACGTGAAGCGGTCAAGGTGATGATCGAGTTCTGATGGATCTTCGAGCACGGCCTCGCTGTGCCCGCGATCATCAGGAGGCGCACCAGCAGCGCGGTGCGTGAAACGGTCTGAGTGCCGAGGGTGCTCATCAACATGAAACCCCCTCCGATGGCGAGCACGAACGGCCGGTGGCGCATGTGACATTTTGGAATGCCACGTCACCGCCTGGACCTTCACGTTGAGATTGGCCGAACGACCGACGGATCGCTCGCAATGTCGAACATCACAGCGGTGGCCGCCAAATCGCGTACTCGCGCCACCGCATTGTGGAGTGGCGCTCAGTGGAGTTCTTGAGCGAGTCCGATGAGAAGCCCTTCAGGCCCGCGGATGTAGCAGAGGCGATACACGTCTTTGTACTGGACTACTTCCCCTACGAGCTGCGCGCCGCGCTTGCGGAGCCTCTCGAGCGTTTCGTCGATGTCGTCCACGGCGAACATGACGCGGAGGTAGCCTAAAGCGTTCACCGGGGCGTTGCGGTGATCCGCGACGGCAGGCGGCGTGAGAAAGCGGGAGAGCTCGAGCCGGCCGTGGCCGTCCGGCGTGCGCATCATCGCTATCTCGACCCGCTGATCGCCGAGTCCAGTCACACGTCCGGCCCATTCTCCTTCGATCGTGGTCCGCCCTTCGAGCTCAAGGCCGAGCTCGCGAAAGAAATCAATCGTCACCCCGAGGTCATCGACGACGATTCCTACGTTGTCCATCCGCTTGAGCGCCATGTGTCCAATCCACAAAGTGTCGTCTATTCCGACAACCGACCGCGAGGCTCAGAGCGCAGTTTCACAGGGAGCACGTCAGGGACGATTTCCGCAACTGGCTCGTCCGCGCGGCGTGAGCCGGCTGGCCTTACTGTGATGCCCGTCTCTTCACTTCGGAGAAGAAGTTCAAAACGAGGGTGACGTTACTCGCGCCCTGCGACGGGAGAGATCCGGACGGGGCCATGAGCGCGATGAGCCGACCATCGGGTGCGACCTCGAAGCCGGGTCCCATACCAGTATCGGCGAGTTGAGCGTCGCCCCAGGGCTTTGGCGGATCCGGCTGGAATTCACCGTTGACCACTTTGAAGTCGACCGCCATCACTCGGTGGTCGAGTGACTCGTACAACAGCCGCCGCCCGTCCGACGACCACGCGGCCACTGTTCCGCCCTGATCGGACACGCGCCACTTGCGTCCGCTGTCCGGGTATTGCCGCACATAGATCTGGTAGGCATCCTCCTCCAGAGAAACGTGAGCAATCCACCGGCCATCGGGAGAGAACGCCGGGTAGAACTCGAACCTGTCGGACACGACAAATGGCTCAGGCTTGCCGGCTTTGATACTCCCGGCGTCGATCGTGACCGGCACTGTCCAAAGGTCGAAGGTCACCGCACCTTCACCTGATGTGCCCCGTTGGTAGAACGCGAGGCGACGGCCGCTGCCGTCGAAGGACCACGGCAGCAACACCGCGTCCGGGATGGCGAGCAAGGTGCCGGCCGCTTCGGAACCATCAGTCCGCATCCACCGGATCTCACCCGATGAACCGTTGCCCACCAGGAATCGCCCATCCGGCGGAACCCATGTCGCATAGGCGCGAATGCCCGCGGTCACCGGCTTGATGATCGCGCCCGATTGCAGATCGAGGATCTGAAAATCTTCGACGCGGGGCGTTTCTCCCACCGAGAACGCCAGCCGCGATCCGTCCGGTGACACGCTCGGGAGGAAGTACTCCGCCGGCTCAGCGAGCAGTGGTGTGGCCTGTCCCGATTGATGCAGCCACTGGAGCGTCGACGTGCGTCCGCCCGGTTTCCGGCGAAACACCAGCGTCCCCGTGTTCGACACGTCGAAGTCAGCACCGGCGTACATGCTCGGAGCTATGTCTTCCACCACTGGAACCGCCGGACCGGTCAGTTCGAGGCGCTGCAGATCGAACGGCGCGACAAACAGCGTCTGCCGTGCCACCCATGCGAGGTGCCCGCTTGCGAGGTACCGCGCAAAGCTCGCGCCCTCCATCAACGTTCGTGCCCTGCCGTCGGCGAACGAGAGCACGTCGACGCGCAAGGGACCCGGAGTCGGAAGACCAGCGGTGAAGAGGACCGCCTTCGAGCCGGGCAGGACCTGCGGCCAGCGTGCGCCGACGGGAGTGCCGGCGATCGGTTCAGGCGCGCCTCCGTTGCTCGACACGCGTACGAGTCCGGTGGCTGTCAGCGCTGCGACAATCGACCCGTCATCACCCCAGCTCGCCCCCAGCAGCTCCGTGGCATCACATACGACGGTTGGCTCGCCGCCATCGACGCGGGTCTTCCATAACCGCTTGCCGGCGAGGAAGCCCACGTAACGTCCATCGGGTGAGAAGAACGGTCCGCGAACGCCCACAGTGCCCGGCAGTTCGATCGATTCCGAGCCGCCGATCTCATTCAGCGTCCGTGTCATGAGCCGTGGCTCCTGGTTCCGGAACGACACGAACACCAGACGGCTGCCGTCTGGCGAGATGATGACGCTCGAGCTCCCGACCTGCGTCGAGCGCATCACGGCATCGGAGCCCATATCGAGTTCGAGGCGGGTCAACGGCGCGGGCGGCGCGTCCTGTGCCGGCCAGCGAGCCCAGAACGTCAGGGCTGCTACTGACACCGCCGCGACCGCGACCGCCGCGAACGCCGCTCGCTTCCCGAGATTCTGCCGACGCTCTGCGATCGCAGGAGGGCTTTCGACAATGGGCGCGTACGACCCTTTCGGTATCGCAATCCGAACAGGGTTGGTGGCCCCTTCGGTGGCGTAGTAGTGGCTCAGACGGCTTCGCAGGCGCGAGATCTCAACGCGAACGATTGCGTCGGTTCGAGGGTCGAAGGAACTGCCACGTCCGAGCGCCTCGGCGCCGACGGTGTACTCCTTCAGCTGTTCCGCCTGGCCCGCGAGTGTCCGTTCCAGGAGGAACCGCAGGAGAGCGCCCGACCGTCCCGTTCCCTGGAATACCCGGCTGGCGAGAATCCGTTCCAGCTCGCCGAGTGCCTCTTCACGCGCGTTCAGCACGTCCGACATGAGAACTCTCGCGCCCATTGTAGGTCTGTAAGTCGCTGAATCCACGACGTACGTAACGGCGTGGTTGCCGTTACGTACTGGCGTAGGACCCGTGCTCACCCGCACCCTTGGGCCATGCGCGCGTACACCATCGCCGTTCTGGCACTTGCGATAGTCCCTCTACGGCTGTTCTCGCAAGCCGATGCCGGTATAGCCCTGACGAACGGCCACTGGTTCGATGGGAAATCGTTCCTGCCGCGGACGACCTACAGCGTCAACGGAACGTTGAGCCTCACGGCACCGGCGCGAATCGACCGCACGATCGATCTGTCAGGCACGTGGGTCGTTCCGCCGTTCGCTGAAGCGCACAATCACAACATCGACGGCGCCGTCGAGGCACGGAGCCTTGCGGCCATCCGCAACTACGTCGCCGACGGCGTGTTCTACGTCAAGATCCAGGGCAACTATCCGTTGACCGATCAGCAACGAGGCCGGCTGCCGATCAACCGACCCGGCGCTCCCGACGTGGCCTTCGCACAGGCGTTCATCACGGCCACGGGCGGTCATCCGAGCGTCCTGCACGAGGAGATCCTGCTGCCGCAGGGTTACTACCCGGGCATGAAGAAAGAAGCACTTCGTGACAAGGTCTACATCACCATTGATACCGAGGATGAACTCGCGGCCAAGTGGCCTCGGATCCTGGCCCTCGGTCCGGACTTCATCAAGACCAACCTGTGGTACTCGGACGAATTCGAGCGGAGGCGGAATGACCCTGCGTTCGCCGGACGCAAGGCGCTCGATCCGAGGCTGCTGCGCCGCATCGTCGAACGAGCGCACGCCGGTGGCCTGCGCGTGTCGGCGCACATCGTCAACGTCGCGGACTTCCGCAACGCCGTGAACGCGGGCGTGGACGAAATCGTGCACATCCCCGCGTGGGCGGCAATGCCGGCTGTCGAACAACGGATGACCCAGATCGCTACCAATGCGCTCGACGAAGCAGCGATCCGGCAGATTGCCGCGGACCTGGCGCGGGTGGATCCGGCTGATCCTTCGACATGGCCGCTGCGACGCGAAGATGCACGGCTGGCTGCGAAGCGAGGCACGGTCGTCGTCACGACGATGAGCGTGTCCGCTCGAGCCCCGGCGCCACTGCTGCCCCCTCTCATCCGTGCCGTACAGAGCGCAAGCCTGCGCGCGCTGATCGACAGCGGAGTGACGATTGCTGTCGGAAGCGACAACGTCCGCGATTCCTCAGTGGTAGAAGCCGAGCACCTGCACTCGCTCGGCGTGATGGACTCGCTGGCGCTCCTCAAGATCTGGGCCGAGGACACGCCCAGGTCGATCTTCCCGCAGCGACGCATTGGCTACCTGCGTGAGGGCTACGAGGCCAGCTTCCTGGCACTCGAAGGAAATCCGCTGGACGACTGGCGCAACATCCGGCGAATCAAGCTGCGGTTCAAGCAGGGCGTGGAGGTGCTTCCATCAGATCGATGACCAACGGCTCGCACCTGCAGCTCAACTCCCTGTCTACCGCGTCTTGTGCTCGATCAACTCTATGGCGTTGCCGGCGTTGTCGCTGATGAAGGCGAAGGCTTCGGCCGGGGTGTCGCGCATCTCGAACGCCATCTTCACGCCTTTGGCCTTCAGCTCCGCGAGGACCGCGGGCAGATTCTTCACCTCGAAGCCGAAATGCTTCACGCCGTGCGTGCGGAAGTCTTCTGACGGGTTCTTCCTCGACTCGGGCAGCGGGGCGGCGTCCGGCAGCTGGAACAGCTCGATGGTGATGTTGCCGCGCCGGAGATCAGCGACTTGCTGCCGGGCGCCGGGCGGGCCGGGCCGCACCGTTCCCTTGAAGCCGAGCATCTTCTCGTACCAGGCGATCGATTCGGCGATGTTCGGCACGCTCAGCGCGACGTGATTCCATTCGATGTCGAAGCCGACCGCATCACCAGTGCGTGCGCCGGCCGTCTGTTTCGTGAGCTCCTTCTCGAACGCCTGTTCCCGCTCCGCGACGTACGCTCTGTATCCCGTCGGATCGATGAAAGGATTGGTGCCGCTGCCCATCTTCGTTAGCTTGTCCTTGAGATTGAAGTACGCGCCGTGCGCTCCCAGAAAGAGATCGACCGGTAGCGTCTTGAGAAGGGCGAATGTCTTCACGTAGTCGCCGGCGATTTGCGGGTAGTTCCTGTTATTCACGAGCACATAGCCCGCGTTCACGTTCGGGCTGCCGATGATGACGGCGTTCAGCATGCGACCCCCCTCGGCCACCTGCATCGTCCATGTCGTGCAGCCGGGCGTGTGCCCCGGGGTGAGACGTGCCGTCAGCGTTGCTCCGCCGAGTTCGACCGTGTCGCGGTCGTGCAGCACGCGATCGACCTTCGCGCCGGGCCGTCCCTGGGCGGTGCTCTCGACCTGAGCGACGTCGGCCTCCATGACCATCAGCTTCGCGCCGGTGTCCGACTTGATGAGGCCGACGCCTTCGTCGTGGTCGCCGTGGGCGTGACTGATCAGGATGATCTTGGTGTCCGCGTATTTGAAGCCGAGGCCCTCGATGCTTTTTCGAATCGCCGGCACGTCCTCCTTGAAGTTGCCATTGATCAGGATGTTGCCCTGCGGTGTGGCGATGAGATAGGCGGCGAGATCCGCCGTGCCGACGTAATAGAGGTTGCCGGCGATCTTGAAGCCCGGAATGGCCCGGTGCCAGTCGGGATTCGCCTGCCCGCGTGCGGCAACAGGAAGAAGAATGCCGAACGAGACCATGAACACGACGGCCCGGAGAGCAGCGCGCATGCGAACCTCCTGAGTTCTCACTGGTACCCGCGGCATTGTAGCCCCGACGTGACTCGAGTGACGGATTCAAGCGAACCGGGGTGAATCGCTCGCGTGGGTGGCAACGCGTCACGCCCTCCCCCCGTCAAACGGGCGTGACTACTTTCCTCTACGACCTTCAGCACGCCGCACGGGCGCTCCGTCACCATCCAGGATTCCTGATCGTTGTCGTCCTGACGCTCGGTTTCGGCATCGGTATCAACACGGCGACGTTCAGCATTGTCAACGCCGTACTGCTCCGGCCGCTGCCCTTCGATCAGCCCGAGAGGCTAGTGGCGGTCGCAACGCGGATACCGGGCTTTGCCCAAAACGCCCCGTTCTCCCCGCCGGACTTCATCGACATCCAGCGTGAGCAGCAGTCGTTCGACGGAGTCGCCGCCTACGCTCCGCGTGCGGCCGAGTTGTCGGGGAGTGGTCCGTCCGTGCGCCTCGACGTCACCAAGGTCTCGTCGAATCTGTTCGACGTACTCGGGGTCCGTCCGATGCTGGGACGCGCGTTCACAGAGCAAGAAGACCGGCCGGGCGTGGACGTGGCCGTGCTCAGCTACGGTCTGTGGGAGACGCGATTTGGAGCCGACCGAACGATCATCGGCCGCACGGTCACACTTGATCGCAGGCCGTACACGGTGGTCGGCGTGATGCCGCCCGGTTTCAGCTTCCCCGTGCGCGGCCCGGGCTTCAACTCCAGACCGGCAGCAGCCTGGGTGCCGATGGCGTTCACCGCCCAGCAGCTGCAGGCACGAGGCAACGAGAGGATGCACGGCGTCGTCGGACGACTGAAGACGGGCGCGTCGATCGAAGAGGCGCGCGCCGAGCTCGAGATCCTGGGGCGACGCGTCGACGAGCGCTACCCGCCACCCCGGAACCCGAATACCTCGATGGCCGTCGTGGCTCAGCCACTTCGTGAGGAAACTTCTGGTCCAGTCCAGCGCCCGCTGTTGCTCCTGCTCGGGGCCGTGGGACTCGTCCTGCTCGTGACGTGCGCCAATGTCGCGAACCTCGTACTCAGCAGAGCAGCCGCGCGTCGCCGGGAGCTTGCCGTCCGCGCGGCGCTCGGCTCGAGCCGTGGACGTCTGCTGCAACTCCTGCTCGCCGAAGGCGCGATCCTGTCGATCGCCGGCGGCACCATCGGAATCCTCCTCTCTCGGGGGCTCGTGGCCGCGGTGCCGGCGGCCGTGACCGCGACGCTTCCCACGGCACAAGACATCGCCGTCGACCTGCGG
The DNA here is from genome assembly GCA_032156805.1 of Acidobacteriota bacterium. Taxonomy (GTDB): domain Bacteria; phylum Acidobacteriota; class Vicinamibacteria; order Vicinamibacterales; family UBA2999; genus Gp6-AA40. The sequence goes on along the minus strand of JALDXQ010000154.1, from coordinate 4,387 downwards.
GTCCTGGCCTTTACGGGTGCGATCTCGATCCTGACCTCGGTCCTCTTCGCGGTGATTCCCTTGTTCGGATTCGATCGCCGAGGACCGGGCTCGACGCTTCAGGAAGAGGCGTCGCGAACCACGCCAGGACTACGGCGGCATCGCATGCAGGCGGGGCTCGTCGTTTCGACGGTGACGTTCGCATTCGTGCTGCTGGTGGGCGCAGGGCTCTTCCTCCGGAGCCTCTCGGCGCTCACGGCCACCGACCTTGGATTCAATCCCGATCGCGTGCTCACGGCCTCCGTCACGCTGCCGCGCGAGGGCTACCTGATGGCCCCCGCCGTGCGCGCCTTTCACGAGTCGCTGTTTCGACGCGCCTCGTCCGTGGCCGGCGTTGGTTCTTCGGCGCTTCTTACCAACTTTCCGCTTGAACCGTACGAACGACGAGGGCTCACCGCAGAAAACGGCGTTGTCATCTCGGGCGCTCGACCAACCACCAACCTGTCGTGGGTCTACGGTCCGTTCATTCAAACGCTCGGGATTCGGCTCATCGCGGGACGGCCGTTCACCGACGTGGAAAACGTCCAGCCCCAGGGTGTTCTGGTCGTCAACGAGCGGCTGGCGCAGCGGTTCTGGCCAGGGCAGGACGCGGTCGGCAAGCGCCTGAAGTGGGGCGGGGATTCGCCGCAGAACCGGAATCCCTGGCTCACGATCGTCGGCGTCGTGGCCGATGTCGCCACGGGCGCGATCGGCTCCGCACCCGACCTTCAGGCATACGAGCCGTTCAGTCAGTTTCCTGACGAGGTGTACAACGGCCCGGGCGGGTTCGGACGTCAAGTCAAGCTCGCCGTCCGCACCACTGCCGATCCGCGTGCGCTCGTCGCATCTGTTCGCGGCGAGATCGCGAACCTCGATCGACAGCTCGCTATCCAGTCGGTCGAGCCGATGGAGGACCGGCTGGGAGCATTGGTGGCCCCGCAGCGTTTCAGCGTCGTGACGCTGACCTCGTTTGCCGTCGGGGCGTTGCTGCTGGCGGCCATCGGGCTCTACGGCTTGCTGGCGTTCAGTGTCGCCGAGCGTCGTCGTGAGATCGCGCTGCGTGTGGCGCTTGGCGCCGAGCCGCCGGCGATTCTTCGAATGGTGGTGGGCCACGGTTTGAAGCTCGTGGCTTTGGGGCTTACAGCGGGCGGGCTTGCGTCCTTCGGCGTCACGCGTGTGTTGACGTCGCTTCTCTATCAAACCGACACGCACGACGCCGTCACGTTTGCCGTGGTACCGGTCGTGCTGGTGCTGATCTCACTCGTGGCCTGCGCGCTGCCAGCGATGCGCGCGCTGCAGGTCGAACCGCTCACAGCGCTCCGAAGCGAGTAGCCGCCAAGTGGCTGGAGGAGCCTTCCCGCGGCTATTCCGGCTCGCTCCTCGCGCCTGGCAACTGGTCCGGCCATGCCTTGAGTTCCGTTCGCTTCGCCACTCCCACAACTGGTGGTCGAAGGTCGCCAGCACGATCTGCTCGCCGACCGATTCCTGCCAAGTGAGGGCTGACGCGAGTTGAACGGCGTCGTAGCTGCGCAAGCCGTGCTCCTACAGCGCAAACGGATCGCGATCGTCGATCATGCGGTCGTACCAGTCGGCCGCAGCGTCGAGATCCAACGTCAGCAGGTGGTAGACGACCCGACCCCTGTACTATCCATTCCGAAGGGCAACCACCGGATCGACGTGCGACGCGCGCCGCGCAGGAACAAGACAGGCCAGAGCCGCCACCGCGAGGAGAATGAGAGATACCACGGTGACCGTTGGGATATAGTCGGGCCGGGAGCCGACGAGTAGGGCGGTCATCAATTCTGACGCGAGCGCCGCGAGAACCACGCCAAATGCGAGCCCGACAAGGGTCAGCGCCAAGGCGCGCTTTCCGAAGGAAAGCAGAATGTCGCTGGAGGTCGCCCCTAACGCCATGCGCACGCCAATCTCGTTGGTGCGCTGCGTCACTGCATAGGACAGCACACCATAGAGTCCAACCGACGCCAGCAACAACGCCAACACAGCGAATGCGCCCAGGAGCGCAGTGCTCTGTGCCTGCGTCGAGAGTTGGCGGTCAACGATTTCTTGCATCGTCCTGATGCGGGCAAGAGGCTGATTGCTGTCAACGGACCGGATGGCTTGACGGACCGCTGAGACGATCGACGCCGGTTCGACGGCCGTGCGGACCACGATGCCGGTTGGCACATCGTTGGTCTGGTCCGCCTGCTGGTGCACACGATAGATCGCGGGCCTCGGGTCTTCAGCAACGCCCCGCTCGCGGATCTCCTGCACGACGCCGACGATCGTGTACCAGTAGCCGTTTTCATCGAGACGCTCGAACTTGAGCCGCTCTCCCAGCGGCGAGCGCCCCGGGTAGTTGCGATTCGCGAAGGATTCGTTGACCACGACCACCGGCGATTCGGATTTCTGATCGGCGGCTTCGAAGGCGCGGCCCTCTCGCAACCGCGCGCCAACAGTTGCAAAGTAGCCATGACTCACCACACGTGTCAGCGCGATCTGATCGGAACTCCTGTCTCGAGACTGGCCCGCGAGGAGATAGAACCGAAAATTATCCGTCACCGTCAACGGAACCTGCGAGATTGCGCCTGCGCTCGTCACGCCAGGGGTCCCGCGGATCCTGTCCAATTGCGCCTCGACGACGGCCACGCGCCCGTCGAAGTCCTTGTAACGTAGTAGCGGCGTCTCGAACGTCAACAGCCTCTCCGTCCGGATGCCCAGATCGGTGTTCCGCAGGTGTTGAAACGTCTGCAGGAGCAGACCGCCGCACGTCAGCAGCGCCACGGCCAGCGCCATCTCGACGACGATGAGCAAGTGTTGGAACCGATGGCTGCGCGCACCGGTATTACCACGGCCCCCATCGCGCAGTCCTTCTTGCGGGGAGAGGCGCGACTCCCGCAATGCAGGCGCAAGCCCAAAGGTCAGTGCCGCGACAACCGAAGCGACAGTGGCGAACGCCAACACGCGCCAGTCGAGGGTAAGACGCACTGCACCCATCGCCTCGGGCACGAGCTGTTCGAGAAACCGCATGGCAGGCGCGGCGAGCGCGAGTCCGGCAACCGCGCCAAGCCCGGCAAGCACCAGGCTTTCGGTCAGGAACTGCCCAATCAGTCTTCCACGTCTGGCGCCCAAGGCCGCCCTCAACGCGACTTCGCGTCCGCGCGCCGCTCCGCGCGACAACAACAGGTTTGCCAGGTTGACACAGGCAATCAAGAGCACGGCCGCCGACGCCCATAGCAGGATGATCACTGCGGTTTGAGTGTTGCCTGCCATCTCTTCCCGCAGAGGGATGATCGTTGTCGAGTGCGGACCACGGAAGTCCTTGGCCGTCACTTGCAGGCTCAGCGCTGCCATGGATTCCCGCGCCTGCTCCAATCTGATACCGGGCTTGAGGCGTGCGACGATCTGTGCGCTGTGCCACGTGAAGTTCCTTCGCAGGTTGGACGGAAACGACGCAGGCATCCACACGTCGATGTCGCGCGAGGGCATGAAGTAGAAGCTCGCCGGCATGACGCCGATGACTTCGTACGGCTCGTCGTTGAGGGACATCTTGCGTCCAACAATGTCGGATGCGCCGCCGAAGCGGCGCTGCCAGAGCCCGTGACTCATCACCACCACGCGCGAGCCGTTGTTGTCCTCATCCTCGGTGAAGACGCGTCCAAGCGCCGGCTTGACACCGAGCACGCTCCACAGATTCCACGTCACTTTCCGTGCCCGCAGCTCTTCAGGTTCGCCGTCGCCGGACCAAATGGCGTTGCCCGGCTGGCTGCACGCGAGATCGGTGAATACGGTGTTGAGACGGCGCCACTCGATCCATTCAGCAGGAGTGGAGAAGAACCTCGGATCGCCTTCGGACTTGCTCATGTCATCCCAGACCACGACTAGACGGTCCGCGTCGGCGTAGGGCATCGGCCGGATGAGGATGGCGTCGAAGACGCCAAACATCGCGGTGACACCTCCGATGCCGAGTGCAAGTGTCACGATCGCAATGGCCGAGAACGCGGGGGTCCGGCGAACCTGGCGCATCCCGTAGCCGGCATCGCGCGCGAATTGCTCGACATACATCCAACCCGACACCGCTCTCGCGTCTTCCTCTTGGCGTGGCTGGGCTTCTTCCTCCCGGCGGAATTGAAACTCCTCGCTCAGTTCGACTTCCTTGTCGGGCCGTCGTCTCAACCAGCGCAGCTTCCGAAAGAAGGAGCTCATTCTGCCTCCCGATCAGCCTGATACACGCCTCCGACGAAGCAGCAACCTCAATGGTTGCTTTGGGTAGGCCGGTGGCGGCGGAGGGACCAAGGGCGCCCGGAACGAGTGTCTGGGATTCGAACCCAGCGTCACCAGCGTTTTCAAATAACTGACGGTGCGCGTGTTG
>JALDXQ010000153.1:0-17623 GCA_032156805.1 Acidobacteriota bacterium | reverse complement strand
GTGCGCGTTTCCTCAAGATCAGTGGCCAGTTCGACTTTTGATAGTCCCTGGTTAGTTCGGCCGACCCGGTACGCCCGATCGATGGAAGTGAACGATCTTCCAGTCAGCGCCTCTCCGCGCGACGACGAAGGTGACGCGTCCCGGTGAGCTGATCGTCTTGCCATCCCGAACTGCGGTCGTGACGTCGAGCCCGGTGACGACCACGGCACCGTCGGAGAGCGTCATGACTGAGCGGCTCTGAAGCTCGGCGCCGCGCGGACGGTCAGTCAGCAGCGCCCGTTCAAAGTACCGCCGGATTTCAGCCGTCTCGAGCACGACGTTCCGGCTTCCGGTTCCAAGGAACATCGCGTCCGGCGCGTACAGCGCAACGATGGCATCGACGTCGGATGCGTTGAAAGCCGCGGCCCAGTTCTCGATGACCTTGAGCGCATCCTCTTCGGGACCCGCAAACACCGGCGATGCGAGAACCGCCGTCAACCCAATCGCACACAACCATGCACGCACGAATGTCTCCCTTGAACGGCCGTCGCCGACGGCGGGGTCACTATCTTAGTTCTTCGTGCTTGGTTCTTGGTTCTTGGTTCTTGGTCCGTTCCTCCCGCAAAGCCCGCGGGCTCATGCCGAACTCGGCGCGGAACGCTCGATTGAAGTTCGAGACATCCCCGAAGCCACTGTCGAGGGCGACATCGAGCACTCTCTCGGGCTCGGCGAGCAGACGGATGGCCGCGTGCCGGAGGCGGGTACGCAGCACGTACTGGTGTGGCGTCACACCTGCGACGCGTTCGAAGGTGCGCAGAAAGTGAAACGGGCTCAGCCGGGCGCGTCGTGCCAGGTCGTCGAGCGTCTGGTTGCCGGCTGGATCGCGATCGATCTCGCGGACTGTGCGTGCGACTCGGGCTTCCGCATTGAGTGGCCCATGCGTACCCCTGGAATGGACGCGCGCCGCGAGCTCCAGGCTTCGCGATGCCAACCCGATCGCCAGTTCTTCCCACGACGCGTCCTGCATATCCAAAGCGCCTGACCACGCACGCGTCACGAGTGGTGACAACGATCGTAGCGGCGGCAGACGTGAAGCGGTGAAGCCCACTCGCGGTCCGCGTACGCCTGCGTCGGCCGCCAGCCGCTCGAAGTAATCCGCGTCGTACCAGAACGACACGCAGCGGTCACCCGTGCCATGCTCGTGGCCGCATTCGAAGCAGTGTCCCTGATTGACGAGCATCAGCGAGCCGGGTGTCATCAGCTCGCGTCCGATCGGGGAGCGGTAGAGGAATGTGCCCGCGACGACCACGGCAATGACGTAGCGCGCGTGCCGCTCCTCGAATGGCCGATCCCGTGGGCCGGCGGTGCAGAGCACATCAGCCACGGTCCAGCCGTTGCCGCGCGCGATCACGCGGGCGGTGATCCCGCCAGGCACCCCGAGCTCTTTCCGCTCCGCCAGCGCGTCCGTCAATGCGACCGCAATTTCTGCCAAGACCAGCCCTCTGCCCGCGTTCTACAACAGTCTCACATGGACGACTTCATTTGTGAGCACGAGTGGAGCGATTGAATCTCGAGCGTCGCTGGCTCAACAGGGAACACGGCGCGCGCAACTGACATCTCAAAGGAGTCATACGATGGCATCGATTCACCGGGAACTGCTCATCGAGGCATCTGCCGAGGACGTATGGGCCGCCGTTCGCGATGTGGGCGCCGTTCACACGCGCTTCGCCCGCGACATGGTGCTCGACACACGACTCGACGGCGACGCCCGCATCGTCACCTTTGCCAATGGCGAAGTCGTCCGCGAGCGCATTGTCGGCATCGACGATGGCCGCCGCCGCCTCGTCTACGCCGTCGTCGACTGGCGGACCAGTCATCACAACGCGTCATTGCAGGTCTTTCCAGAAGGTGGGGCGCGCTGCCGCCTGGTGTGGATCACCGACCTTCTACCCGATACGATGGCGGGCCTCGTTGAAGGTTTCGTCGATCAAGGTTCTGCGGCAATCAAGCGAACACTGGAGGCCTCAGCGAATGATCCTGCCGGATAGGCCCCTCTAACTTGGTACACGAACGACCACGTGAACGAGACCAGGCTGATACACCAGATGCTTCGCGGCGACGAAGACGCGTTTTCCTCGTTCTTCGCTTCATATGCGCCGCGCCTGTATCGCTTCACGCTGACGCGGGTTGCGGACGAGGACGCAGCAGAGGAGATCGTGCAGGCCACTCTCGTACAAACCATCCGCAAGCTGCATCTGTTTCGTGGTGATTCCGCGCTCTTCACCTGGATGGTGACGTTGTGCCGCCATGAGATAGGTGCATGGCTGGCGCGCACGGGACGATGGCCGAGCGTCGCTCTGGAAGAAGACCTTCCAGAGGTTCGAAAACGTCTCGAGGCGCTGGCCAGGCGGGCGGCTGGACCAGAGGAGGATCTCGAGCGGCGCGAGATGGCCCGGCTGGTTCGAGTGGCCCTCGACTTTCTTCCTTCGCATTATGGCGACGTCCTGGAGTGGAAATACATCCAGGAGTTGTCTGTCGCCGAGATCGCATCCCGACTGGGTGTGACGTCGAAGGCGGCGGAGTCCACGCTGGCGCGGGCTCGCAACGCGTTCCGCGAAGGCTTCGAGGCGCTGATGCTTCGGCATCGAGAGGCCCCTTCGACAGTGAGGAGCGAATAGCGTGGACGAGCCGGGTCGCATCATCGACGGGAACGACGGAGACGACGTCAGTCGGCTCGTGAAGCTCGGAGGATTGCGGCCGACACCTCCGGACGAACGCCTGGAACGCCTCCGCCGCGCCACGCACGCTGAGTGGATCCATGTCGTAGCACGGCGTCGTCGTCGAACGCTCACAGTTGGTGCGGCTGCAGGAATCGCGGCGGCAATTCTGCTCGCGGTCTGGCTCGTTCCCGAGCGCGATCGTGCCGTTGTGCCCGCGCTCACGGCCACGCTCACGTCTGCGAGCGGTGTGGTCCAGCGCGCGCAGCCCGCCGGCACCGAACCACTGACGCTGAGGGTGGGAGACACCGTAACAGCGAACGATCAGGTCCGGACATCAGGAGATGTGGTCGCGGCCTTTACGATGGCCAATGGCGTCTCGCTTCGAGTCAACGAGCGAACCAGCATTCTCATCGAGTCGGTTTCCCTGGTGACCGTGGACCAAGGCACGGTCTACTTCGATACGGGGAGTGCTTCCGCAGGCGCTGCGCTCGCGGTTCGTACGCCGCTCGGAATGATTCGAGACGTGGGAACGCAGTTCGAAGTGAACGTGACCGAACTGCGGGCACGAGTTCGCGTTCGCGATGGCGAGGTCGTCCTCACGCGAAACAACGTGGAGACTCGGGCCGGTCGAGGAACGCAACTCGTGGCGGCGGCCGATGGCGTCACATCCAGCGCGGTTCCTGTGTTCGGCGCGGAGTGGGAATGGGTCGGCAGAGTCCCGTTGCCGTTCGACCTGAGCGCACACACCTTGATGGAGTTCCTGACATGGGTCGCTCGCGAGACTGGTTACACCGTCGCGTTCGAGAGCGACGATCTGGCCGAGAAAGCCAGGCGGATGACCGTGCAGGGCTCGATCGATGGGCTGACCCCGGAGGAGGCGCTCGAAGCGGTTCTGCCCGCCACGGGGCTCGAATACGGTGTCAGCGATGGCCGCATCACGATCCGCACGCAGTGAGGGCGAAGCCATGCCTCTACCCAGTGCGTGCCGCGCAACCGCCTTCATCCTCTCCCTGGTCCTGCTGCCGCAGGCGAGTGGCGCGCAGACCGCGCGATATGCCGGCCGATCTCTTTCCGATGTGCTCACCGAGTTGCGTGCGGGAGGACTCAATCTCGTGTTCAGCCCGGAGCTCGTCAAACCCGGGCTGCGCGTCGCGATGGAACCTCGTTCGCAGCGTCCTCGACAAATTCTCGACGAGTTGCTGCGACCGCACGGCCTGGCGGTGCGCGAAGCGGCACGAGGACGGCTCACGGTCGTGCGGCAACGGCCGGCCGCGCCGCCTTCGTCTCGCGACGGCACCGCGTCGGCGACGATTCGCGGTCAGGTGGTCGATGCGCGCACGAACGTGTCGCTGTCGGGCAGCCTCGTGCAGATCGAGTCGACCGCCCAGCGTGCGCTCACCGACGGCGACGGGCGCTTCGAGATCGCGGACGTGCCGGCGGGATCGCAGCGCCTGCTCGTGTCGCTGGTCGGGTATGCGCTGGTTCGTCGTGAGATCGTGATCGCGCCGTCGGCGACAATGGACCTGCTCGTCCCGCTGGCGGAAGGCGCCGGGACCTATGTGGAAAACGTCACGGTCAAGGCCAGCGCGTTCGAAGACGCAGAGGTCGGCGTTGCAAGTCAGACGGTTCTCGGCAGCCGCGATCTGCTCGCGCTCCGGGGCGTGCTGGCCGACGATCCGCAGCGCGCCGTACAGACATTGCCCGGCGTCGCCACCGGCGACGACTTCCGGGCGGAGTTCGCCGTGCGCGGACACGGCCCGCAGCATCTGGGTTCCAGTGTCGACGGCATCGACAGCCGCCTGTTGTTGCACACCGTCCGCGGCGTCGAGAACTCTGGATCGGTCGGCCTCATCAACAGCGATATCCTCGAGTCGGTATCGGTTGTTGCCGGCGCGCGGCCGCAGCGTATGCACGCCAACCTAGGGGCGGCCGTCGACTTCACCACGCGTGACGGCGCCGGCGATCGCCTTCGCGTCCGCGGCCTGATCAGCGCGACCTCTGCCAGCACGGTGTGGGAAGGGCCGGCAGGCCGGCACGCAACATGGCTGGTTGCTGCACGTCAGAGCTACATCGACTGGGTTCTTCGCGCCGTGGATCCCGATGCGGCCGGTACCTTCGGGTTCACCGACGCGCAGGCGAAGCTGACCTGGACGCCATCGCCGCGTCATTCCTTCCGTGCGCTCGTCCTCGGCGGGCGATCGCTGCTCCACGAGGCAGAACATTCAGGTCCTAACGCGCTGGATACGGGTGCGAATCGCACGATTGCCGGCAGCCTTCAGTGGCGATTTACTCCGTCGGCAAGGCTGGCCGTGAACCAGCAGGTCTATCTCGTGACCGCCGACTATCAGAACCTGACACCGCAGGGTGCGGTTCGCGAAGGCGGAGCGGATCATGACATCACTTGGCGTGGTCGCGTGGAATGGTCGAACAGGGCGGGACGGCTCGAGGCTGGTGCACAGGTGCAACACCTGAGCGCCGATCGTGAGGCGCGGGAGTTCACTCTCAGCGGAGCCGTCAACGAGGTCACGGCATCGGGGCAGGCGGCGAACTATGCTGGATGGCTGAACACGTCGCTGAGCATTGCGCCCGGCGTCACACTGTCGCCGGGCGCGCGAGTCGATCGCTCGGAGGTCGCGGATTCCACGTTCGTGTCACCGTGGGTGTTGGCGCAGTGGCAGATGACGACGCGGACCAGGCTTCGCGCCGGGGCGACCGTCGAGCATCAGTCGCCACTGGTCGAACAGGGCGGACTCGCGGCTCCGGGTGTGACGCTCGCGCCCGAGCGTGCGGCGGCCTGGGACGTCGGCCTCGATCACGTGATTCGAGGCGATTGGCGCGTCAGCGCCGAACTCTATCATCGGCGTGAATCCGATCTGCTCAGGCTCGTCGGCGTCGAGCCGTTTGTCGAGGATGGCGCCATCGTTCCACCCACGCAGCCGCAGTGGGAGAACGCGTTGTCGGGTCGAGCGAGGGGCGTCGGCCTGACGGTGGAGCGGCGTCAGACCAACGGGCTCTCGGGATGGCTGGCGTATTCGTACGGACGCTTCGACCTCACCGACGATCTGCGGCAGGAATCGTTCCCGGCGGACTTCGACCAGCGGCATACGGTGAATACCTACGCCAGTTATCAGTGGTCCGGTCGTACCTCGGTCTCGGCGCGTTGGCGCTACGGCTCGAATTTTCCGATCGCGGGTTACTACGAGCAGCGAGGCAATGCCTATTTCCTTGCGAGCGAGCGCAACCAGGTGAGGCTGCCGCCGTACTCCAGAGTCGATGTGCGCCTCGATCGGACGTTCACGCGTCAGCGGTCGCGTCTGACGCTGTTTGTCGAGGTGCTCAATCTGCTGAACCGCACGAACCAGGGAGCGGCGGATCGAGGCTTCAATCCACTCACCGGTCGCGTGCCGGATCTTGTCGAAGACCTGTTTCCGCTCCTGCCCACTGCTGGACTGCTGATCGAATTCTGAACGAAGACCCACGGGACGGACCAGCACGAAGAACCAAGCACGAGGGACCAACGGAGGGACCTTGGCAGCCTGTTCAGGCGTCCTACTCGGTAACCATGACCAGACTGCGAATCGTTGCCTTAGACGAGACGGTCGTATTTCCCGGCATGCCGATCACGCTGCCGGTCGATGTCGGCCAGGACGACAAGGTGCTGCTGGTGCCACGGCACGGCCACACCTACGGGAGCGTCGGCGTCGTCGCGGAAGTCTCGGAGCGTGTGCGACTTGCCGGCCGCGGGTTCGCGGCGTCGCTGACCGCACTCTACCGCGGCATCCCGGGCGCGGCCTCGACCGATGCTGACGGTGTGCTGCGAGTTGACGTCGAAGCGCGCCCGGATCAGTCGCCGCCAGGCACGCTGACGCACGAGCTGGAACGCGAGTATCGCGCCGTGGTCGACGAGATTCTCGAACTGCGCGGCGACGACGGCCGAATCCGCGCGTTCGTCCGTTCGATTACCGAGGCTGGCGCGCTGGCTGATACGGCTGGCTATTCTCCGGATCTGAACTTCAACCAGAAGCGGCAGCTGCTCGAAACTCTCGACGTGGTCGAGCGTCTCAAGCTCGCTCTCCAGCTGCAACGCGAGCGGCTCGCGGAGTTGCAAGTTCGCAAGCGCATCCAGGACGACGTCGAGGATGGCGCGCAGAAACAGCAGCGCGAGTACTTCCTTCGCAAGCAGATGGACGCCATCCGCAAGGAGCTTGGCGAAGAGGATGGCTCGGTTGTTGACGAGTACCGCCAGAAGATCGCGGACGCCGGCATGCCCGACGCCGTGCGCGAGCAGGCCGAACGCGAGCTGGGCCGACTCGAGCGCATGGGAGACTCGAACGCCGAATCGGGCGTGATCCGTACGTATCTCGACTGGCTCCTCGCGGTGCCGTGGGCGAAGCGATCCGAGGAACGTCTTGATCCGCGGTTTGCGCGTGAGGTTCTCGACGCCGACCACGAGGGTCTCGACGATGTGAAGAAGCGCATCACGGAGTACCTCGCCGTTCGCAAGCTCCGCAGCGAGCGAGGCATGGCCGAGACACGTCGATCGGGCGTAATCCTCACACTGATTGGACCGCCCGGTACAGGCAAGACCTCGATCGGTGAATCGATCGCGCGAGCCACGGGACGACAGTTCGTACGCATGTCGCTCGGCGGTGTTCGCGACGAGGCCGAGATTCGTGGGCACCGGCGCACCTACATCGGGGCGCTCCCGGGCCGACTGGTGCGGGCACTGCGCGATGCCGGCACGATGAATCCGGTCATCATGCTGGACGAAGTCGACAAGCTGGGCGCCGACTGGCGTGGCGATCCATCGGCCGCGCTCCTGGAGGTGCTCGATCCGGCGCAGAACCATGCGTTCCGCGATCACTATCTCGACGTCGAGCTCGATCTCTCGCAAGTGTTGTTTGTCGCGACCGCGAACGTGGCCGACACGATCCCGGTGGCGTTGTTCGACCGCATGGAGGTGATCCGCTTCGACGGGTACACGACCGAAGAGAAAGTGGCGATCGCCAGGCGCCACCTCTGGCCCCGTCAGATCGAGCGGAATGGTCTTCGCGCGGAAGAGGTCGACGCCAGCGATGCGATCCTGCGCGGGATCGTCACGGACTACACACGCGAGGCGGGTGTCCGACAGCTGGAGCGCGAGCTTGGTGCGTTGCTTCGGCGGACGGCCACGCGTATAGCGTCCGCCGATCGGCCGGAGCCGGTCACGATTGATGTGACCGCGGTTCGCGACGCACTCGGGCGTCCGAAGGTGTTCCACGAGGCTGCCGATCGAACGTCGGTTCCTGGTGTGGCCACCGGTCTCGCGGTGACCGGCGTCGGCGGCGATGTGCTGTTCGTCGAGGCGGCCGCAATGCCGGGCAAGGGCGGACTGGTGCTCACGGGGCAGCTCGGTGCGGTCATGAAGGAATCGGCGCGCATCGCGCTGACCTACGTGAAGAGTCGGGCGCACGAGCTGGGTATCGACGAACATGCCCTCGATGGCCGCGAGGTGCACGTCCACGTGCCTGCCGGTGCGATCCCGAAGGACGGGCCGAGCGCAGGCATCACGATGGTGACGGCGATCGCGTCGCTGCTGACCGGCAGGCCGGTGAAGAGCACGATCGGCATGACCGGAGAAGTGACGCTCCAAGGGCGCGTGCTCCCGATCGGTGGTCTCAAACAGAAAGTCCTGGCCGCGCACGCTGCCGGGCTGACTGAGGTGATCGTGCCCGAACGCAACCGCCACGACCTCGACGACGTGCCGGCCGATGTCAGGAACCGCATGCAGTTCCACATCGTTGGCTCGGTGGATCAGGTGCTCGCCGTGGCATTGGATCCGGTCGAGGTTGCGAAAGCCGCGTAGCCGGCATTCGACCCGTCGGCGGTGTTCTGACCGACGACGCGAGTCGTTATAGATAAGTGAGACCCAAACATAGCGGGTCGAACAGGAAGGCCACTCGGGCGCTTCGGGATTTGCGCCCGAGTGACGTCTTTTCGTCGCCATGGCTGAGGAGTTCGACGCGTTCATCAGCTATTCCCGAGTGGATCGGGTCTTCAGCGAGCTGCTCGAGCAGTCGCTGGAAGGCTTCAAGCCTCCGGTGGAGCTTGCCGTTCCCCAGCGTCCGCTGAAAATCTTTCGCGACGTCTCGGATCTGACGGGCAATCAATACTTCCGCGCGATTGAGAGTCAGCTTCGCGCTTCGTCCAAGATGATCGTCGTGTGCAGTCCCGACGCACGACGGAGCGATTTCGTGGACGACGAGCTGCGCCGTTTTGTCGAGGCGCGGGGCGCCCTTCATGTCATTCCGATCCTGCTCGGGGGTGTTCCCAACAACGAGGCGTCGGCCGCGCAGGCCGATCTGATGGCCTTCCCCCGATCGCTGACCGAGGCGCTGGAGTTTCCCCTGGCGATCGACTACCGCGGATGGACGCCGTCGAGCGCGATCGATGACGGCGTTCACAAGGCGTCGTGGTACACGCTGCTGGCCGACCTGTATGGTGTGTCGCGCGACCAGATCGAAGCCCGCGATGCCCTCCGCCGGGCACGAGACCGTGTCGTCATGTCGAGGCAGGTCGCGACGGCAGCGCGCCGCGCGCTCGCGACCGAGCCGGAACTGGCCGTTCTTCTCGCGGCCTACGCCGTGAATGTCACACGAACAGGGGACGGCACCGTCACGAGTGAGAGCGAGGAGACGCTTCACCTCGCCGTCGACGCGTTTCAGCGGCGGCGCACGCTGCCGCTGCTGGTGTTGAGTGGCCATCGCGGCGCGGTATGGGACGTTCAGTACGGGCCAGATGGTTCGACGCTCGTGACCTCGAGCGAAGACGGATCGTGGCGACTCTGGAACGCGGACACCGGCGACGAAGCCGCCGCGGCATTTGGGACTCCACCGCACGGAGTCGTCAAGAAGGCGCGTTTCAGCGCCGATGGGCAAAGCGTGATCACCGCACACCTGGACGGACGCGCAAAACACTGGACACCCGGCCGGGCGTCCAGCGTCTATCTCGACTCGTCGTGCTGGGCGGTCGCATACTCACCAACCGGTGAGAGCGTCGCGACAGCGGATCTCGACGGCCTGGTTCAGGTGTGGGACGTCACGACCGGCGAATTGGTCCACAGGTTTGCGCTGCCCGGGCCTGCAGTGACGGTGGATTTCGCCCCTGATGGACAGCGCCTCGCCGCGGCAGGGAAATTCGGTGTGGCAAGAATCTGGACCCTGGATGCCGAACGACGAGAGCTGCCGCTCGAAGGCCATACGGAGGTCGTGCACTCGATCGCATTCAGCCCCGATGGGAAGCTGGTCGCAACCGGAAGCGAAGATGCGACCTGGCGGCTATGGGATGCGGACACGGGCAAGATGCTGAAAGAAGTCGCCGCGATTGGACGCGAGTCGGCGCGTCCCGGGGAAAAGAGCATCGCTGCGGTGGCGTTCAATCCGGACGGCGCGCGGCTCGCGACCGCATGTCGCGACAAGACCGCCACGATCTGGAACTTGAGATCAGGACGAGAGCAGCTCACGCTGACCGGGCACTCCGGTGGTGTCTGGGGGGCCGCCTTTCATCCGGCACAGGAGCGGCTTGCGACCAGCAGCTACGACGGCACGGCCAGAGTCTGGGACGTGTCTGCGCATTCCGATCTGTTGCTGAGACTTGATGGCGGCGACGAGATCACCTCGCTTGTTTTCGATCCTCAGGGCGTGCAGCTGTATGCCGGATCGCAACAGGGTGGTCTCTCGATCTGGAAGATTGCTACCGGCGCACGGCTGTGTGAGCGAAGATCTCGCGGTACCGTGAGCGCGCTCGCGTTTCACCGCGCCTCGCGCACCGTGATCACAGCGGAGGGCGACGGCACGGTCGGTCTGTGGGATGACACCGGCACTCCCATCGCGGACTTCAAAGCCCACAACGAATCGGTCGTCAGCGTTGGCTTGAACCCCGACGAGACACGGTTGCTGACCGCGGCATTCAACGGGGAGGTCAGGATCTGGGAGTGGGGCTCGCTGAAACTGCTCCACACCTTCCACAGCGGAGCGGATGAACTCCGGGCAGCCGCTTTCAGCCCCGATGGCGAGATCATCGCGACGGCGGCGTCGGGACACGAGTGGGCTACGACGAGCTCGTCCAATTCGACCATTCGCCTCTGGAACGCGGGAACGTTCCAACACACGCTGACGTTGGAAGGCCATGAGCGGCCGCTGATGTCGATCGCATTCAGTCCGAGGGGCACGACCCTTGCCAGCGCGAGTCACGACCACACGGCGCGGCTCTGGGACGTGAAGACTGGACGCCAGGTCGCGGTGCTGGCGAGTCACATCTCACGGTTGAATGCCGTCAGCTTCAGCCCGGATGGTTCGCGTGTGGCGACGGCAGGCGCTGACCGAGCGGTCAAGCTCTGGCGCACCGGATCGAAGGCGGACGCCGTGACCCTGCCGGGTCATGCCGATCAGGTCATGTGCGTGGCGTTCAGCCCGGACGGAACCCGCGTAGCCTCGGGCGCCCGCAACGGGACGATTTTGATACACCACGCCAGCGTCGACATCTTGCTCTCGTTCGTGGAGCAGGCGATCCCGAGGACGCTCAGCGAAGCGGAAGTGGCGCGATATGCCGCCGCTGAGGCGTGAGGCATCACTCGCTTACGCGTCCGGGAGCAGCTGCGATACTTGATCAGGTTCATCGAACGCGGGCCGCACGAAGCCCCGCGCGTTCGGGAACACTCGTTCGAGCGCCTCGGCAAGCCACACGAGATCGGCGACGAACGGCGCGGCATCGGCATCGCTCACGATTCCTCGTCCAAGCATCTCGATCCACGCCGCCTGGGATCGCTCGATCCCGAGCAGCGCGACCTTTGCCGAGCCCTCGTAGTCAGGCGGCCAATCACGATCCTCGGGCTCATCGTTGGCGAGGCCGTGAAGCGCGCGGTGGATCCTGGCTGTGATGATCGCGTGGAACCAGCGAATGACGGCTCGCGGGTCGGCAGGATCGTGAGACGCCGCAAACTCGCGGACCTTCAGCCAGCGGTAGACGCGACGACAGTAGCCGCGCGCACGCCGCTCGATGCTCGCGTGCTCCAGCGGGATCGGCCGTTCCGTCTGCTGATCGTCTGCTGGTTGGTGTAACGCCCTGTCCATTTCCTGAAGGAGTTCTTCGAGCCATGGCGGGGGTGGGGGAGCAGGCTCGAGTGGTGGCGCCTCCACCAGCGCCTTCAAGGCTGGATCGAGTGACGCCTCCGTCTCTGCCTTGTCCGCGAAGAGCCGGCACCGCGATGTGAACGCGCACGCGTCGCACCAGCGATCGCAGTAATTGAAGATGCCGACGATGAAGCCGTTGCGAAGCTCCACGCTGACCTCGCGGCATCGGGGAGCAAGCGTCGTTCCCAGTTCGAGAATCGCGCGATCGGCTACAGGTTCGCTGGCCGCACCCTTGATTCGGGGAACCTCGTTCCCATTGTGCGATGTGCAAGGGGAACGAAGGTCCCAGTCTCAGCTCACTCCCTCAGCGGCAGCGTGCACGTGAACGTCGCGCCCTGGTCCGGGTTGTTCCTCGCCACAATCTGTCCACCGTGGGCGACGATGATGGAACGGCTGATCGCGAGGCCAAGCCCGAGACCGCGCTCGCGGAAGGTGACAAACGGCTCGAAGACGGCCGTCCGCTGATCCTCGGGGATGCCGATGCCGCGGTCGGCGACCGACATCGAGGCCAGCCCGTTCTCTGCCCCGGTGGTCACCGTCAGCAGACGTTCATCGATATCGGCGCCACTCATCGACTCACAGGCATTGAGTACGAGATTGAGCAGCACCTGCTGGAGCTGCACGCGATCGCCAAGCACTGGCAGCGCGGATGACAGCAGCTCCACTTTGAAGGAAACGCGTCGGGCCAGCAGGTCGCTGTGGGTGAGCGCGAACACATCGTTGACGACGTCATTCAGATCGAGCGGCTCGAACGCACCGTCTCCTTTCTTGAGCAGCGCGCGAAGCCGTTCGATCACGGCTCCCGCGCGTTTGTCGTTGGCGATGATGTCGTCGAGCACCTCGCGGAGCTCGTTGAGGTTCACTGGTTCCCGCGACAGCAGTCGTCGCGCGGCTTGTGCGTTGATCAGGATGGCCGCCATCGGCTGACTCAACTCGTGGGCGAGCGCGCCGGACAGCTCGCCGAGCGTAGTGACCCGACTGAGGTGCGCGAGCTCACGCCTTTGAACGGCGGCATCCATTTCAGCGCGCTTGCGGTCGGAGATGTCGCGGACGACGGCGAGGAATTTGTCGGTCTCGCAGACGACGACGGATGCCTCGAAGAAGCGGCGTGTCTGGCCCGATTCCAGCCAGTACTCGAACTTCTCCGGTTCCCCCGACGCCAGTGTTCCCGCCATCGCGGCGGCAAGCGGGCGCGCGACCGCCGGCGGCAGCACGTCCGAGATGGTCTTACCGAGGAACACGTCGGGCGGTATCACGAGGGAGGACGGGTTCTGCACGTAGTAGTCGAGATACACGCCATTGGCACTCAGGATGAACATCAGGTCCGGAATCGCCCGCAGGATGGCGCGATTGCGCTCTTCACTGCGACGCAGCGCTTCCTGTGCCTGCTGGTGCTCGATGGCGATGCCGGAGATGTTGGCCGCGATGTCCACGGTCCGCAGCTCCGCCGGGACTGGTGCACGCGGTTGCGAGTAGTACATCGCAAACGATCCAATGACCTTCTTCTGTGACGACACGATTGGCGTCGACCAGCACGCCCGAAAGCCATGCGTCACCGCCAGGTCGCGGTAGTCTTCCCACGCGGGATCGACCAGCACATCGGTCACGATCACCTGGTTGCCCAGATACATCGCTGTCCCGCACGATCCTGCGCGCGGGCCGATCGGTGCGCCCTCGATAGCAGCGTTGTAGGCCTCCGGCAGACTGGGTGCCGCCCCGCGTCGAAGGTGGACGCCGTCCTCGTCGAGCAGCACGACCGAGCACAGCATTCCGTCGCTGTGTTGTTCGACCAGCCGGACGACGCGAGTGAGCACCGCGTCGAGGGATGCGCCCCTGGCAATCATCTCGAGCACGGCGTGCTGCCCGGCGCGAAAATCAGCGTCTCGCCGTCTCTCCGTGATGTCGCGCGAGATGATGAGGATCTGTTGGATCGTGCCGCTATCGCTGTTGACCGGTGTGACAACGACATCCCACCACTTGGCCACGCCGGCGGCCGTGCGGCAGAAGCCTTCGAACGACGCGCGGTGCCCGGCCTTGGCGCGGTTCATAGCCTCGCGCGCGGCGGCTTGATGCTCACCTTCCCAGAGCTCGAGCCAGGGACGGCCCAGCAGATCCTGTGGGCCGCACAGGTCGAGCAGTTCGGTGCCAGCCGGATTGAGATAGAGAAGCCGTCCGTCGAGATCGAGGAGCTTCACGCAGTCGCTGCTGCCCTCGATCAGATGACGGCCCAGTAGCTCGAATGGTGGCTTCGTCACCGCGTCATTGTCCGCGTGGTGAAGGCAGTGACGCGTCGCTGAGCGCCGCAATCAGGGCCTCTTCATCGAATGGCTTGTGCAGCGTAGGCGCTTCGAGTGGTGCGGTGTCTCCAAAGAAGCGGTCTCCATCTCCCGTGATGAAGATGACCGGCAACACATGGCCGGCCGAGGACATCCGGTCGCGAAGCTCGAGACCGTTCATCCCAGGCAGGCGGATATCGAGAATCAGGCAGTCGACCTCGGGCCGCGCGACCGCGAACTCCTCGGCGGATGCGAACAGCGCAACCTCGTGGCCCAGGGAGCGCAAGAGGCGATCGATCGCGGCACGCACGTCGACATCGTCATCGACAACCGCGAGTTTCATGTCATGGAATTATCCCCCAGACCGCAGATTTCCACGGTTCACTGAAGACGACCGGCGGTAGACCGTGTTATCGTGCGCGAGCTTCCTCCTCCTCGAGGCTCGTCATGTCGCTTGACCCGGCGGCGCTGCCCCCGCTGCTTGCGGGGCCGATACTGCGCCGCGTCGAGGCCGACCTGGTCTCCGTGTGGATTGCCACATCGCGGGCGTGCAACGCCGTGCTGTTGCCGTCGAGCGGTTGACGCCGCATCCGGTCAATGTCAGTCGCGACGCGCCACCCCAGCCCGTTGATGCGGAAGTCGCCACGCCGCCCGGCCTCACGTGGACCCTGGCACCGCCCTCACCACCCGGCAACTGGTTCCCGCTCCTGCCAGTGACGATCGGCCGGCTCGCGCTCGGCGTGCTGTGGAACGCGCGCACCCAGAAGCCCGCCGGGAGTGTGCTTGCCGATCTTCGCGCCCCGCGCCTGTTGCATCAGGAGGAAGTGCCGCCGGAAGGTGCGCAAGTGGAAGTAGGACCGCGGAAAGTGTAGAGGTGGGTCTCGAGACCCGCCAGTCGGAGCCTCGTTCGGTACCGAGCTTGCTGTCGGAGAGTGGTGAGAGTGAACGATTGCCGCGATGCAGCAGAGCAGGGACATGAACGCGCCGGTGGCCGACGATCAAGCCGAGATCATTGATTTTCTCGGTGCGTCGAGCACGCACGGCGGGGTGGCGGTGGAACGAATCGACACCCATACCGCTGTGGTCTTTCTGGCCGGCTCTTCCGCGTGGAAGCTCAAGCGGGCCGTTCGCTACGACTACCTCGACTTCTCAACTGTTGAGCGCCGAAGGACTCTGTCCGAGGCCGAAGTGCGCGTCAATCGACGCACGGCCCCGACCCTCTATCGCGGAGTAGTCCCGGTTACACGCGCGCGCAACGGGGCACTCGCGATCGGAGGTTCGGGCGCTGTTGTCGACTGGCTGGTTCACATGGAGCGCTTCGATCAGGGCGCGCTGTTCGACCGCCTGGCGGCGGAAGAGCAGCTCGAAGTCGAGTCGATGGCACCGCTCGCGCGGGAGATCGCGCGGTTCCACCGTGACGCCGAACCCCGTCGCGATCATGGCGGCAAGGCCGGCATGCGGTGGATCATCGACGGCAATGCTGCTGGTTTCGCGGAGCAGGGAGCCGGAGTTCTTCCATCTGCGGAGTGCCGCCGCATGACCGACGAGACGATCGTCGAGCTCGAACGTTGCGGCGTGTTGCTCGATGCCCGTCGTGAGGGAGGATCTGTACGGCACTGCCACGGAGATCTTCACCTTCGCAACATCGTTTTGCTCGACGGGCGGCCCACCCTGTTCGATGGAATCGAGTTCAACGACAGGCTCGCCTGCATCGACGTGTGGTACGACCTGGCTTTTCTCCTGATGGACTTGTGGCGACGCCAGCTGCCGCGTCATGCGAATGCCATCTTCAACGGCTACCTGACGGAGACACACGATCTGGCAGGCGTCAGGCCGCTGCCGCTGTTTCTGTCGTGCCGCGCGGCGGTACGCGCCAAGACCAGTGCAACCGCCGCTCGAGTGCAGCCGAATGCGACGAAGGTCGGTGAGCTCGAGCAACTGGCCCGTGAGTACCTGGCGATGGCCAGCGACCTGCTGCATCCATCCTCACCATCCCTCGTCGCGATTGGTGGGTTCTCGGGGTCAGGCAAGTCAACGCTGGCCCTGGCCGTGGCGCCGTCGATTGGGCCCGTGCCCGGTGCGATCGTGTTGCGCAGTGACGAGATTCGCAAGCAGCTGTGTGGAGTGCCGCTGCTGCAGCCACTCGGTCCAGAAGGGTATACGCCAGAGATCTCGGCGCGCGTGTATGACACAATCGTCGAGCGGGCAAGTCTGGCAGTGCGCGGTGGCCACAGCGTGATTGTTGATGCCGTACACGCGCGTCCAGCCGATCGGGTAGCGATCGAGCGGGTGGCCACCAGCGCCTCGGTCAGGTTCGTGGGGCTGTGGCTCGATGCCGCGGAATCGACATTGGTCGATCGCACGCGACAGCGTCAGCTCGATCCCTCAGATGCTGACGAAGCGGTCGTTCGAATGCAGGGCGCGCAGGATACAGGACCGGTTGACTGGCATCGCATCGACGCGTCGCGGCCACCGGACCACGTGCTGGAGGAGGTCCGGCGGCTCACGGGGGAAGACTGCCACTCGCGACGTGGTAGATCGTGGTGATCAGCGTGACCGGCCGCTCGTTGTAGGCGTGCTGCAGTTCGCGCACGCTGCGCTCCAGTTCCGGCGATCCGGGAGCGTACTGGAAGCGCCCGTTGATCTCGGTCACGAGGTGTCTCGTGGTAAACAGGACACCGTACTCTTCCATCGTCGCGCCGGAGATGATGCGAGGCCGCATGCCCACGACGACCTCCTCAACGCTGAAATCGCGGTCCCGGTGTGTCGCGAGAAACAGAAGCGCTTCGGCTGCCTGAAACGTCGGAATACTGGCCTGAATGAGTTCCAGCAAGCGGCTTGAGAGTTCCTCTGCCATTAAATCCCGGGGAGGGAAGGGCTAGCTTCCCGAAGATGCGACTGCAATTGCCCCGGTCGCCAGCGACAGGTTCTGTGCGAACGCGCCGCGATAGAGCTCGTAGAGCTTCTGCCGCTCGTCGGGAAACGCGTCGTACAGAATCTGCATGATCGTGTAGTCCGCTCCGCTCACGACAGGTTGAACGATGTGGACGTAGGCAACATTTCCGTCAGCCAGCGGCTTGGCGATCCGCATCACCTTCCAGCCAGCGGCTTGCTGTTGCCTTTGCGGGTCGGACGACTTCGACAGGGCCTCGTGGACTTTCTTCATGACTTGCTCGAAGTCGGCGGTCTTGTCTGGCTTGATGGCCACGGTCCACAACGCCGTGTCGCCATCGAACGTCAGCTTCTGCTGCGGTGTTGAGGCCTGTTGCGCAGCCTGTGTGGCGACATCCATGGGGACCATGATTGGAGTCGCCAGGAGCACGGCGACGGTGAGATCTCGGGCAAAGCGTGCAGTCACATGATCCTCCTGGGCTCTTCTCCTGGCACCATAGCCCGCCGGCGCGGTAGCCGCGTATCCTGACCAGTCGGTATTTCAAGGGCCGACGAGCCAGTAGGCTGGGTAGCTCTGGTGCTGGCG
>JALDXQ010000152.1:0-17702 GCA_032156805.1 Acidobacteriota bacterium | reverse complement strand
GTCTGCCTCGCCGATGACCTGATGCTCGACCGCAAGGTCGCCCTGAGAGCTCCCGGCGCCGCTGCCCGTGCCGGCCGCTTCAGCGGCTCTCGCGGCGCTGGACGGCTACCAGATGACGCCGACCGATCAGCGCGAACAGGAATCGACGTTTAATCAGCTGAAGGGCCAGTTCCTGATCGACCGCGACGGCTTCGTCCGTTGGTCGCACATCGAGTGCGGCAAAGAGGGCCTCCCGGGCATGGGCAAGTTTCCCTCACACGACGAACTGCTCGGTGCGGCGGGCCTCGTCATCAGCAGCGCTACAAGGCTCGGCACATAGCGGTCTCACGCGCCGAGGTACATCCCGTCGTTGATACCGACCGTCTGCCCGGTGACGTAGGCATTGCCGGCCAGCAGCACGGCGACGTCGCCGCACGACACGCCCGAAGCGGCCGACTGGGATCATGTGCTCAGGCTCTCCGCCGGAAGATTCCGTACCACACCCGACTGGCGGTGTCCTTGCCGTGCTTCCCTTTGTGTGTGCGCTCGAGCGCGAATCCACTGCCCTCCAGGATCGGCAACACGGCGTCGGTCTGCGACTCGTCGATCTCAATCAGGATGGATCGCAGCGCCGGGCTCGCGAGCGTCCGAGCTGCTCCCTGCAGCACCTCGATCTCGCCGCCGTCGACGTCGACCTTGAGGTAATTCGGCGTGGGAAGGGAGAACGTCGAAATCGCCGAATCGAGTGTCATCGACAGCACGGGCTGAACGTAGCGTTTCGGCGTGTCGGCTTCGTCTGCCACCCACGCCTCCTGCCTGAAGTCGTGCCGGCTCTGTCCCGGATCGAGCGAGAGATACCTGAAGCTGCCCAGTCCGCAGGTGCCAGCCACTGCCAACGGGACAGGGATGATGATCGCCTCGCACCGATTCAGGACGATGTTGCCGCAGAGGTGCGCGTAGGACGCGAAGCCTGGTTCGAACGCGACCACGGTTCCGCGGCGGGCGCAGACCTTGGCGGCCACGAGCGAGAAAGTGCCGACATTGGCGCCCACGTCGTAAAACACGCCCCCGCCGCTCATCGTCTCTTCGATCCACGCGACGGTCCACGGCTCCTTCTTGCACGAGCGGGCCCGCCACTTCCGCTCCATTGGGGATGTCGCCAGCAGGCGAACGGGATGCGTGTCGTAATCCAGCGGCACCACGAAGGCATTGCCGTCGCCAAGGGTGGCCAGCTTCTCTGGAACGCTTTCGGCGCCGGGACCCATGAAATGGCGCAGACGCTTCGCGAAGGCGCTCGAACTGAGAAGTGCCATATGGCTCACGTTATCTCCTCGCGGAGCCGATGGCAACGGCGGCAAAGCCCGATAGGGTCCCTGGTCCTTCAGCTCGGACCAGTACTACCGCCCCCGGTCGTCGCCGTTCACGCGTTCGAACACACGCTCCGGCGGTGGCAGACCTTTCGCTGCATTCTCGGCTGCCTGCTTCTCATACACGCGCTCGGCGCTCAGCGCGTATTTGACGGCGCCGTTCCCTTCGTGGCACGCGTACTCGTAAATCTCGTATCCCGACTGCTGCGTCAGAGTCATGCGAAGCGTCCACGGCGCGACGTAGGTCTTTGGATCGTCGACGCGCAGCTCGTAGTCGATCATCTCCGGATCGATGCGCGTGATCCGCTCCGTCATCTTCATCCCCGCGCTGTGCCTGGGTCCGCCGCCGTTGGGACCGATGGAGGTTCGATCGGTGAAGTTGGTCGTCTCGATGACGAGCGTGTTGCCCTCCCACCGGCCACGTGAATCGCCCATCAACTGCTGAATGGAGCTGGCGATGTGCGGCCGGCCATCGAGCGGAATGATGCGCGTGTCGTGCACCATCTCGTAGGCGATGATGACCGAGTCCGGCGTCTGGATGATTCGCGCGCCATTACCGTACACCACCGGCAACCATGACCCCGCGAGGCCTCGCGTGATGCAGCGGTCGTAGTTGTTGAAGTCCTCGGTGCTGTTGAAGGGACCCACGCCGTTGGTTCCGGGGACCGGCCGGCGCGCCCGCGCTTCCGGCGTCAACGCCGGAACGCGGCCATCGGGAGGCTCGACCACGAGCGAGGTGTAGCCGAAGTCACGCGACCCCTCCTCGTTGCGGAAGGTGCCCGTGCGGGCATCGTTGAAGTCGCGGGCGTCACCACGTTGCTTGGCACGCTGCGCGAATTCCTCGTCGGTGAGGTATCGACGATTCCCGAACTGCACCGGCCGGGACATCGGCACGCCGCGCATGTCGTCGCTCGTCCAGATACCCTCGAGGTCGGGATGTCCCCATGCCAGCTTCGGGGGCGCCCACCTCGGGTTGACGGTGGCCGCGGCCGATGCTTCGGCCGATCCCTTCGCCTGTGCCATAGCGGGAACCGCCGAACCCACTAGTCCTGCAATCGTCACCACACCTGCGATCGAATGAAGCCGCATAGTCCTCCGCGCAACGGCGCACGGTATCACATTCCGTCCGGGTAAAATCTGCCGCATGTCGGTCGCCTCGCACCTCGCGGTCTCACCTGCTCAATACGACACTCGCATCCGCTCGCTGATCCCGCTCTACGACGAGTTGATCGCCGAAGCCGCGCGTGCGCTCGGTCACGCGGCCCGCCCCGTGCGGACCGTGGTCGATCTTGGAATCGGGACCGGTGCGCTCGCGAGAGCGTGCCTCGAGTCCGCGTCTGGCGCGCGCATCTGGGGCATCGATGCCGACCCGGACATGATGGCGATTGCGCGGACGCGCCTCGGCCGCCTGTCACGTCGTGTGACGATGACCACGGGCAGTTTCCTGGACGCGTCACTGCCATCCTGCGATGCCATCGTGGCGAGCTACTCGCTGCATCACATCCGAACCTCCCGCGCGAAGCTGGCCTTCTATCGGCGCTGCTACCGCGCCCTTCGTCCCGGTGGTGTCCTGATCAACGGTGACTGTGCACCAGCATCGACCCCGCGCGGATTCGCGCGCGATCTCGACACCTGGTTCACGCACCTCGGAAAGACGTTCGGCAGCCGCGCGCGCGGACGACGCGTCTACAAGTCGTGGGCGGACGAGGACGTGTACGTGCCTCTTGCTGAGGAGATTCGTCTGCTGGAACGCGCCGGGTTCACCGTCGACGTGCCGTGGCGCCGCTCGCCGTTCGCGGTGATGGTCGGCTGCCGGCGCGCGTAGAAAACAGCCGTTCCCAAGGTCCTACTTGCCGACGACGTCTGGTGCGTGCGTCTCCCACCAGCTCTGTGCCCGTTCGTTCGTCCATGGGGCTTCGCATCGTACCTCTGCCAGCTGAGACTCCAGTTGCAGCGCCGAGCCAGGGCGCTTCGCCGGATCTTTCTGGAGGCACATCATGAGGATCGTCTCGAGCTTCCTGGGAATCACGACCTCCGATCTCTCGGAGGGCGGGAGAGGCTGCGCGTTCACCTGCTGCAGGACCATCTGTGCCGGAGTCGTCGCGTCGAAGACCGTCTGCGCGGTCAGGGCCCAGTAGGCGGTACACGCAAGAGAATACAGGTCCGCCCGGCCGTCGATCCGAGTCTGGCCCAGCACGATCTCCGGTGGCATGAACGCGGGAGTACCCTGCAAGAGGCCTTGACTCGAGAGCATCGTGGCATCGTGCCCAGCCTGCTCCTTGACGACGCCGAAATCCAGGATCTTGACGTAGTCGTGTTCCGTTCCCAACCGTGTCACGAATACGTTGGCCGGTTTGATATCTCGGTGCACCAGGCCGCGCTCGTGCGCCTCGGCAAGCGACCGGCAGGCCTGCCGCACGAGCATGATGACGCGCTCGGCTGGCTGCGGCCCGAAGCGTTTCACGAGGCGATGCAGATCGAGCCCATCGAGATACTCCATGACGTAATAGAAGCTTCCGGTCTCGTTGACGCCGAAGTCGTACAACTGCACCGTGTGCGGCGAGCGCAGCGCCGCAGTGACGTGCGCTTCGCGCTCGAACCGACGCACGAGCTGTTCGCGCTGGGCACCTGGCGCGACGTCGTGGCGAATGAGCTTGACGGCTGCAGGACGGACGAGAAAGCGATGCCTGGCGAGCCAGACTTCCCCCATCCCACCCGAACCAAGCGCGCTGACGAGGCGATAGCTTCCGACCGCCAGGGCTTCGTTCAACTGTTCCGCGTCGATCTCGAGCACGGTGCTCTTGCTCACGAGGACCGCCCGTTCGAGCACTGTTCTCAACTCACGGATGTTTCCGGGCCAGGCGTAGGCCTCGAGCCGGCGCATCGAGTCGGGTGAGACTCCATCGATCACCTTCCCCAGCCGGCGTGCATGTCGACGCACGAAATGATCGACCAGCTCCGGTATGTCCTCCCGTCGATCGATGAGCCGAGGCACCACGATCCGGTTCGCCGCGAACAATTGGAAGAGCGGCAGGAATGCGCCCGGTGGCGGCTCCCGCACATCATGCGTCGTCGAAGCGATCAGCCGGACATCGGGGACGGCCGATTCGCCTCGTCGACCGCCTTCCAGCATGTTGTGGAGAGCGTGCTGCAGGCCCGGCGGCAGCTCGTGCACGGCATCGAGAAAGACAGTACCTCCTGATGCCAGGTCGAATCGGCTCCTGATCAGAGACTCTTCTCCGGCGTGTGACACCGCCGTCTCGCCGGCATGTCCGTACTGCGTATTGAGCTCGGCGCAGCTGACGAAGATGAACGCGCCAGTGCGCCCGGACGCGTCGTGCACGGCACGCGCGACGGCCTCCTTGCCGGAGCCCGCCGGACCGGTCAGCAGCAGCGGCTCGATCAGTCTCGCTTGACGTACGACGGTAGCGCGCAGTTCACGGACGAGCGCGCTGCCGCCGAGCAGCGGCCCCTCGACGCGACGGCGAGCTTCGTTGAGGAGCGCCTGCGCAACGCGCAACTCGCGTTCGAGCGCCTCGGTTCGCTCCGCCACCCGGGCCTCGAGCGACGCATTCGCTTCCTGCAGTTCGGCTGCCGCGAGCCGGCGCTGCTCGTAGAGCCGCGCATTGTGGATCGCACTCGCAATCTGATTCGCGATGATCGATACGAGGTCCCGATCGTGGTCGCTGAAGAAGCGCCGCACGGGACTCTCAATCGAGAACACGCCGATCAAATCGTCACGGATGAGCAACGGAATGGCGATCTGGCTCTCGGCGTTTGGCAATCCAGGTACGGGGACCGCGTCTCCCAGCTGCGCATGGTGACCGGACTTCTCCATCTCGCGGCGCTGGGCCGCGGCATACGCGCGCTGCTGCCCCAGGTTGTTGACCTGCATCATCTGGCGCTTCTGGGCCACCACGCCAATCACGCCGGTCCCGACAGGGACGCGTCCGCCGATCGCCTGGTTCTCGTAGCCGCGGCTGGCAATGACTCTCAACGTCCTGTTGTCGGATTCGAGCAGGAGGATGTTCGCGTGATGAAACTCGAACAATTCGTCCATGGTGCGCAACGCCATGTCGCAGATTTCATCGAGGTCGAGCGTGGAGTTGATCTCCGCAGACACGCGCTGCAGGATTCGAACCTCGGCGGTCTTCCGCGCCAGTTCCGTTTCCTTGTGACTCACATCCTCATTCGACATGAACGGCCTGATCCTGCTCGGCGGGTAACGACGCGGCGGCCTCGCCGGCAGCCTTCAACGGTTAGGCGTCAGCACCGGATGACGAAGCGGCCCATCGTGGGTGCTGGACCCGCTCAACAGAGAGCACGCGATAGATATCAGCCGCGCGGAGTTTGAAAATGCCCGACATGCCGGTCATCGAGGCGATCGCCTCGATCTGCATGTCCATGGCGTCGAAGACCGGGCCTGTCGTCTCGGAGCGCACGAATTGGAGTTGCAGCGCCCAGTGTGCGCGCCCCGCGATGTCGTGGACGCAGACGAACGCGCGCGGGTTCTCCCGGACGTTCCGGATCGTCTTGCTGAAGAATTGAAACGAGAGCGCTGCGTGCGTCTCGTCGACGTAGTAGACCTGTGAAATGATGGTCGTATTCGGTGTCCCATCGGCGGAACACGTCACCATCACGCCCGGGGTCCCATTCTCGAGCACGGGGCGGATCTCCGAGGGCAGTCGGGTCATCGGCATCTCATCGCTCCATCGGCGGAATGAGGCGGGTCCCCGCACCGGGTCCGGGCGTCTGCAGATAGATCTCGAGCACTTCGAACTCGACAGCCACCGATGGTGGAGACACAAACGCCAGCAGGACGTCTTCCGGTGCATCGGGAAACATCGGCCGGAGACTCTTGACGAAACGTCTCCGGACGCGATCGGCACGCTCGAGGTCGTCGTCCTCTATGCCACGGTGATGCAGGTAGCGTCCCTTGAATTGATAGGTCTCATGTGACGGGAACTCTTCGACCGTGAGCGCGAGCTCTCCGTTGTGCTGGAGTGACGCCACGAGCCGTTCACGAAACTCGTCCGGAAACAGGACCGTCATTGTGCGTTGATCGGCGCCGACGCGCCAGCCACTCACCCGGTGCCCGAACGGCACGAGGTCGCGATCACGAATGCCTGCGAACGCGACGTTGGCGTACTGGTCCAAGAAACGAACGAGTTTTCCCGGGATCACGATGTTGACAGGCTATGAAATCTATTCCACAAGGGTCAAGCGGAGGGACGCCACCCCTTCGAGCGTGGGCCCGACGAAGACGTCGCCGCCGCGTGGCGTCTCAACGTCCTGCGCGAAACGTGACGCCGTAGTAGAGACGCCAATACTCCCAGGCCCCTCGCGCGACTCCGTTGAACCAGCGCGCATCGGTGCGGAGGCCCCAGTTCTCACTCACGGCGACCTCGATGCCGCCGCCGGCATTGAGCGTGAGCGTCGTTTGTTGCAACGACAACGGATCACCGGTTGGCACCTGCAGTAAATCCTGATACGGAGCGAGGCCCACGCCGCTTGCAACATACGGCGTGACGCGCCGGATCTTCGGCAGGCGGTACTGCACGCCCGCTGATGCGCTCAGGTCACTGGGCGTGGGACGCCATCCGACCTCGCTTTCGACGCTCAGATGTCGTGTCAACGGAAACGTGAAGGCGGCGCCCATTCTTGGCGAAGGATACGAACCAAACGACGCGAACGGGGTTACCTCAACTGGTCCGACACCCTGGTCGTCGGCCGATTGCGCTACAGATGGTTGGGCTGAACTCAAGCCCAGAAGCACCACACCTGGAATCAGCGCTCGTAGTCTCATGCTGACTTTGACGTGTGACGCCGCACACCGGTCGGCGGTTTCTCCGTTGTCTCACCGACAATCACGCTCGACCGGTCAAGATCGAAATGTCACGGCAACAATCGACGCGGCTTCGGCTCTTCCCACTTACAAAGTCCGCAGTTCACCTCCTTCTTTGTAATCGGCAGGCACTCCCGAACGACTGCTGATTCACAAAACTCCCACCATCTGCGCGTGGCCCTGATCTTGCCCGCCGTGCCCTCAGGCTACTCCTCCGCCTCCGAGGGTCACGATGTCAGAACCGAGCCAGCTTCTCTCGCGACGCGAGTTCTGCGCAGGCGCCTGCCAGGCCGCTTCCTGCGCCACTCTCGCGACGCTCGTGTCCGCCTGCAGCGGCAACGATTCTCCGACGTCACCAAGCGGTGGCGGCAGCACATCACAGCTTCCTGTCCTGAGCGGTCAGTTCGGCAACTCCCGAGTGCAGGTGCCAACAGCCGGATCGGCGCTGGCCAACGTCGACGGCGCCGCGCTCGTCGAGTCGATCGCAGGTGTGTTCCTGGTCGCACGGACGAGCACGAGCACGTTCACGGCCATCGACGCGGTGTGCACGCACGAGGGGTGCACCGTCAACAGCGTGAGTGGCGCCACCTACGTCTGTCCGTGCCACGGGTCTCGCTACAACCGCAACGGTCAGGTCGTGCAGGGCCCGGCCAGGGCATCGCTGCGCCAGTACACCACCACGTTCGCGAACGACGTCCTGACGATCGCGCTGTGAGGTCGTATGGCTACTGTCAACCCTGAAATCGATCACCTCCTGCGGCGCGCTGGTTTCGGCGTCAGCAGCGATGACGTCGACATCTATCGCGACATGTCGCATGCGCGGGCGGTTGACTATCTCGTCGACTACGAGGGCCGGCCCGACGACGTGGATGAACGCATCGGCCGTCCGGACCATGCACTGGTGGCGACGAAGGATCTTTTCGCGCCGGACATCGACATCGAGGATGCGCGCCAACGCTGGATCTTCCGCATGATCCACTCACGTCGGCCGCTGCAGGAAAAGATGGCGATGTTCTGGCACGACCACTTCGCCACCGCCTACAGCAAGCTGGCGGTCGACTCGGGCGAACGGCAGGCAGCCAAGATGCTCGCGCACAAGCCGGGTGTGCTGCGTGGCCCACAGGGACAGATCGAGCTGTTCCGTCAGTACGCGCTCGGCAACTTCCGCAATCTCCTGATTCAGGTCGCGCAGGATCCGGCGATGGTGATCTGGCTGGATGGCAAGAGCAACACGAAAGCGCGGCCGCAGGAAAACTTCGGCCGCGAGATCCTCGAGCTCTTCACGATCGGCGTCGGCAACTATGTCGAAGCCGACGTTTACGCGGCCGCGCGTGTGTTCACCGGCTGGAACCTGCGCGGATCCGATGACTACCGCAAGGACGAGTACGGCGATCTGAACGCCTACCAGGAATTCGTCTACAACGCCGACCAGCACGAGACCGGCGACAAGACGTTCACGTTCCCGATCTACAGCAGTGGCAGCCGCACGATCGCCTCACGCAGCGAGTCGGCAGGCATGCAGGACGGCATCGATCTGATCACCGCGCTGGCTGTTCATCCCGAGACGGGCCGTCGTCTCGCGCGGAAGTTCTGGAACTTCTTCATCAGCGAGGTTCACGCGCCCGATCCCGCGTTCATCGAGAGCGTGTTGGCCGTCTATCTGCAGAACGGAACAGAGATCAAGCCAGTCATCAGGCACATCCTCACATCGTCGTGGTTCACCAACCCGGCGGTGCAGTTCGCACGCTACTCCTGGCCAAGCGAGTACGTCGTTCGATCGATCCGAGAGGTGGGCTGGCAGGGCTTCTCGGTCGACCGGGCGCGATCGCCACTGGCGGCCATGGGGCAGCAGCTCTACGAGCCGCCGAATGTCGGGGGATGGCCGACCGGTGCCTCGTGGTTCTCGACCGGGACGATGCTGGCGCGGACGAACTTCGCCGCCACGCTCGCGTCGAGCCAGAAACCATTTCTGGCCGCATCGCTCTCGGGCGAGAGCCACTCGCCGCACGACCTGGTCACCGCGATGCTCGAGCGCCTGACACCGGCGCCCCTCGACTCGGGTCCACGCCAGGCGCTCATGTCGTACCTGGCCGCGGCCGGTTCGTGGACCGGCACGGGCGAACAACTCAACACACGGGCGGCGGGGCTTGCACGTCTCCTCACCGGCTCCGCCGAGTATCAACTCGTCTAGCAGGCCGCGCGACCATGGACATCTCCCGACGACTCTTCATCCGCAATGGCGTCGCGACCGTCTCGCTGGGAATCGCCGCGCCTTCGTTTCTGACCGCGATCGCCGGGGCCCAGGGCGTTCGGACGCGAAATCTCGTGGCCGTCTACCTTGGCGGCGGCAACGATGCGCTGAACACGCTCGTGTCGTATCGCGACCCGGCGTACTACAGCCGCAGGCCGTCGATTGGCGTACCCGCGGGCCAGGTGCTCCAGGTCGGCACCGACGCCGCCGGACAAGCGCTCGGTCTGCATCCGCGGCTGGGCGGCCTCCTGAACATCTTCAACGAAGGGCGGCTCGCGCTCGTGCAGCGCACGGGGTACGCGAACTCGAGTCGATCGCATTTCGAGGCCACCGACATCTGGGGCACTGCCAACCCGCTGTCGTCAACCGGTTCGGGCTGGCTCGGTCGCTATCTCGACGCGCTTCCTCGACCCCTGGACGCGCTCGCGGCGTGGAATACGACCTCCGAGACGCCGCGCGCGCTGATCTCGGGGACAAGCGGCGTGCCCGCGATTCCCAACGCAAGCACGTACTCGTTTGCCAGCCCGAATCGCGGTGCAGCTGCAACGCAGGAGCGCGCGGCGGCTCAGACCATGGCGAGCAATCCCGCCAGCGGGCGGCCGCATCTGGCGTTCGTGAACAGCACCGCACTTGGAGCAATCGAGACGCTCGATCGCGTGGCGCTGGCCACGGCCTATACCCCGACCGTCGCGTATCCGGGCGGCGGCTTCGCGGATGCACTGCAGACCGTCGCGGGCGCGATCGTGCGCGGCATCGGGTCGCGCGTGTTCTGGCTGCAGACCGGGGGGTACGACACGCACGCCGGGCAAGGCGGTGGCGGCGGCGGCGACTACGCCAATCTGATGGGCACGCTCGGCGACGGCCTGTGGGCGTTCTACACCGACATACGCAATCACGGGCTCGCCGGTGACACGACGGTGATCGTGTTCTCCGAGTTCGGCCGGCGCATCTCGGAGAACGGCAGCGCAGGCACCGATCACGGTGCCGCCGGTTTGATGATGGCGCTCGGCGGGTCGGTGCGCGGTGGAATTCACGGCACAGCGGCGGCGCTCTCACCGGGCCATCCCACACTCGAGAACAACTCCGGCGACGTCCGCTACGAGACCGACTTCCGCTCCGTGTACGCGAGGTTGCTCGATCAGTGGTTGGGTGTGAACTCGGTGCCAATTCTCGGCGGCGACTTTCGCGCCGGTGCACCGGCCATTTTCTAGGTGAAACGTATGAATCGACTTGCTCTGACCGCCATCGTCTGGTTGACCCTGCCTGGTGCAGCGTTGGCGCAGACCACCACGATAAGGCCTGCTCCTGCGGCAGCAGCCGCCAGCGCTGCGGTCACATCAGCGCCCGTACCCGCGCCTGCCACCACTCCTGCTCCGGACCCGGCGGCGACACCAGCGCTGACGGGAGCGACACCCGTTCCCGAGTCGGCACCGGTGAGCGCGGCAGCGGCAGCGGCGGCGGAGGCACAAGCACCCGAGCGCCCGGCGCCGACGCCAGTCAGCAGCAGCTTCCCCTCGGTGACGTTTGGCATCCTGACCTTCCTGCAGTATCAGGCCCAGCTGCACGAATCGAATGGCTACAACGCGTTCGACGTCACGCGCGGCTATCTCAACATCAATGCGCTACTCTCCGATCGCATTCGCATCCGCTTCACGCCAGACGTGCGGCCCACGACCGACGCCAGCCTCAATCAGAACCTGGCACTGCGTCTCGAATACGCCTCGCTGGATGTGCAGGCGACCGACAGTATCGGGATCATGTTCGGCCTGCACGAGATGCCCTGGCTCGCATTCGAAGAGACGGTCAACCGCTATCGCGTGATCGGGCCGTTCTTCTCGGAGCGTCTTGGGCTCATCCCAGGAACCACTGACCTCGGCGTCAGCGTCAAGCACAGCCGCGAGCGCTCCGAGTTCCACGTCGGCGTCTACAACGGCGAGGGACAGGGACGCGCCGAGATCGACAAATACAAGAGCATCGACGGCCGCGCGACGTTCCGTCCGTTCTCAGAGGACAGCGAGCTCGGTAAGGTGACGGTCTCCGGCTTCTACCAGTACGGCTGGTACGCGCGCGATCGACCGCGCAACGTCGCGATCGGGATGGGTAGCTACGAAACCGACAACATCGTCCTGACCGCGCAGTATCTGTCCGCGACCGACAACCCGTTCGTGGCCGTGGACATCGAGCGCCGTGGTTTCTCGTTCTTCGGCGAGGGTCGTCAGGGTCCGACGGGCTGGTCGGTGATCGGCGGCCTCGATCTCTTCGATCCGGACGGTTCGAACGACAGCGACTCGCGGCGACGCCTGCTCTTCGGCGGCGCGCACTGGTACCAGATTGCGCGCGCGCGCTTGGGCGTGGTGATCTCGCTCGAGCAGACGCATCAGACGTCCAATTCTCAGCTGCTCGAGCGCAAGCTGCTCGCGCAGACGCATATCGAGTTCTAGCAGCGAAGGCCCAGGCACGAAGCACCACGGACTGACTGCTACACCGAACTGCAACCTGCGCTAGCCCGGTCGCTATCGGTCGGCGCACGCCGCGCGGAATCAACCGGCGCGCCCTGATGACGGTAGCGCGGACTCGTCTCAGCTATCGCGCCACGGGAAAGGCGAACAGATCGACGTTCGACAGGTTTGCCGAACCGGCGATGCCGTGCCCGCCGCCTGGCGCGAGCATCGCGACGCCGACCTCGTCCACCCTGCGCAAGTCGGGGTTCACCACCTCCGTGCCCACGACGACCTTCGCAGGATCCAGCGCATACCATCGCATGCCGATGAACGCGACTTCCACGGTCAGGAACTCGCCATACGTCGTGATCGTGCGGTCGCCGACGATGAGTCGGCCGTCGGCCAGCCTCACAACCGGATTCAGCGTGTGAATCGCGTTGGTCCGCAGGATCCAGCGCAAACGCGCGGGGCCGGTCAGGTTGACGAAGTTGCGTTTGTCCCTCAGCGTCACGGCCGACGGGGACGTCGTCATCCCGTTCCAGAGGTCAAAGCGCTCTTCGTGCACCGCGGCGCGGATGACGGACGCGTCCTCGCCGTACAGCTTCACCTCGAGGTTCGCGTTGGTCACGACCGCTGGCGTGACGCGCATGTTTTCGTCTGTCTGTTCACCTGTG
Organism: Acidobacteriota bacterium; assembly: GCA_032156805.1. GTDB lineage: Bacteria > Acidobacteriota > Vicinamibacteria > Vicinamibacterales > UBA2999 > Gp6-AA40. Next base: position 5,145 of record JALDXQ010000152.1, on the reverse strand, counting down.
TGCGGAGGCAGACGCCAGGGCTCGCTGTAAAGCAGCGGCGGCCGAGGCACCATCCCCGGCTTCTGCGTACTTGGAGCCGGAGCGGGAGTTTGCGCAGCCACACCCATCGCCAACATGACGAGTGCAACTGTCACGAGACCCAATCGAGCCGAAGCTGTATAGAGCACGGGTGATTCCTCCTCGCAAGCCGCGGTTGGCCTACCGCGCAAGCCGAGCGCAGACGCCACCGACCAGATGCTACCGCAGGACCACCCCGCCGTGCCTCGACGCCAGAGGCATCGGGGCCCTATGATGGCGCGGCGAGGACCACCAATGTCACAGGTGCAGGTAGTGAGGGGAGCAGGCGCCCTTGTCTGTGCGCTCGCCATGGCCACAGTACTCTCGTGCTCCACGGCCGAACAGTCACAGACGGAATTCACGAGCGTCGGGCGAGGTGCGCCCGTGTCACCGGCCATCCCGTGGGAGATGTGGCGGAATGCCGACGACATCGAGGCCATGCCACCGCTCGAGATCAAAGGCTATCCGCCGCAGCACTGGCTAGTCGGTCCGCTCGATAGCGGAGCAACCGGCGGACGACTCAAAGAGTTCTTCGGCGCGGCGCGTGACGGGGCCGCCCCGAGCGGCATCGAGCCCCTGAAGGTCGACATCTTCACGTCGAAGGACTTCTATCTCGACCGCGCCCTGTGGACCGACCAACGTTACTTCCGCTGCAACAGTCCCTACGGCCTGGAACAGCAGTGGCGCGGCGGGATGATTGGCGACAAGCCGCCGGCCTCGGCCGCATGGGGCTATTGCGATCGCGACTACCCGCGTGAGGCCATGGTCAGCCCCTACAAGTTCAAGACCGCCCAGGAACATTACGAAGCGCTCATGGGTGAAGCACGTCGTCGTGGCGGACCGACACAGCACACCGTTGCCACCGTGCCGGGCGAGTGGAACGGCCGTTACGTGTGGCACCGCGGACAGAACTGGTACGCCGAGCTGCTGTGGAGTCAGTACCCGACCGTCCTTTCGCTGCTCACCGAGGAGTACCAGACACGGATGGTGCAGGAGGCGTATCACGACGCGCACACCAACGCGCCGCAATGGCCGGCGCAGTACTGCTGGCCCGAGGGCTTCATGCGACGCTGGCACTACCACGCCGTCACCAACCAGCCGCACTCAGTGATCGTGACACCGACGCTCGTTCAGTTTCTCGCCGGCGACGCCGACAACTTCATCACCAACATCCACATCGGCCGCTCGTTCAACATGGAGGGCGCCGTGCCACGCCTGGGCCTTGACATCCAGCGTTGGTACGGAGACACCATCGGCTTCTGGGATGGAGACGCGCTGATCACCTGGACGTCGAACGTCTACGGATGGAAGGTGCACGGCAACCCGGAGTTCTCGAACAAGCTGCAAGCGATTGAGATCTACACGCCATACCGCGACACGGAAGGCAAGTTTCTCGGCCTCAACCACGAAGGCATCTTCTACGACCCTGAAGCGCTCGTCGAACCGATCAGGATGACTCGCACGCTGGAGCGCATCAGCGGCTTCGAAGAAGGCGAGCCTTACAACTTCATCGAATGCATCCAGGGGATCTTCCCGGTCGACGGCCTGGCGAAACCAGTGGCACCGGGCGCCGAAGTCCCGTACAAGGTGCCCGACATGTACGACCGGCCGTGGGCGAGGATCTGGGAGGAGCACCACGAGAAAGGCATGAAGCGTCCTGCCAGGAAGGAGAGCTCGATCTTCGACTGAATGTCGCTTCCGCTACTGCAGCTCAACCACAGGGATACCAAACACTTGGAATTGCGTTTCGCTGACGAGATCGTCTACACCTACGCCGCCGCCTGTCAGCAGCAACGACAGACGTCACGGGACCGAGCCAGCGCGTAATCCATCCCTGGGGACTCTTCGTGCGGACACATCGCTGCGGGAGGCGGGATCATGGGCGCTTTGCGACATCTGGGCTGGGCGTTGGTGTGCGTGGCGGTCGTATCCCCCGCCCTGGCGCAACAGAACGCAAGTATCAGCGGTATCGTGACGGATGCGACCGGCGGGGTGCTGCCGGGCGTCACCGTCGAAGCGAGTAGCCCGGTCCTGATCGGGAAGGCTCGCGTCGGTGTATCCGAGGACAACGGCCGGTACCAGCTCCTCGATCTCCAGCCCGGCACGTACAGGGTGACGTTCACCCTGCCAGGCTTCTCTGTCGTGCAACGCGATGGCATCACGCTCACCGCCGGCTTCGCTGCCTCGGTGAACGTCGAGCTCGCCACCGGCACACTCACAGAAACGATCACCGTCTCGGGCGCGAGTCCAATGGTGGACGTCCGCAATGTCGCACAGACGCAGGTCCTGACGCGCGACGTGCTCGACACGACGCCAACCGCGCGTGTCATTGGTAGCCTGATGACGCTGGTACCGGGCGTGACGATCACGACCGCGGGCGGGCCGAATGTGGACGCGGGCGGCACCGCCGGCTACACCTACGCGGCGGCGCAAATCCACGGGAGCAGCCAGTACGACCAGACCATCGGCACCTACGGCATCCCGATGACGCTCATCGACAACATCGGCAAGTCGCGCATCAACCTTCCCGACGGCACCGTGCAGGAATACGACATGCGCTACTCGTCGCTGCCGGCCGAGCTCGCGTATGGTGGATTCACCGTCAACGCCATTCCGAAGGTGGGAGGCAACGCCTACAGCGGTTCGATCTTCCTGACGGGCACTGGCAGCGGGCTCCAGGCCAGCAACCTCGACGACGAGCTGCGCGCGCAGGGCCTGACGGCGGAAGCCAAGGTCAAGGACATGGTCGACTTCAACCCGGTGGTGGGCGGCCCCATTGCCAGGGACAAGATCTGGTTCTTCGGAGGATTCCGCTACCAGTACACCGACAGCTACATCGGCGGGATGTGGTACGACAAGAACCCGTCGGACTGGATCTACGAAGCGAATCTCGAGCAGCCGGCCAACGCGGACCAATTGAGCTACGACTTCAACGTCAACACGACGTGGCAGGTATCACCGAAGGATCGCATCAACGTCCTGTTGATGCGCAACGTGACGCACTGGTATCACTCGTCTGTCACCGGCACGGTCGCACCGGAAGCAGGCCAGCAATGGTACGCACCGGGACACGTCGAGCTCGTGAAGTGGACCTCCACGCGCTCCAATCGGCTGCTGCTCGATGTCACAGGCTCGCGCTACTTTCATGACTTCGTCCGCGATCCCACCGACACGTCGACGCGGTCGCAGGTCGTCGACCAGGGATCGGGAATCACATTCGGCGGGCTGGCCACTTCGGCATACACAGGGCAGCTCGTATACACGACTCGCGCAGCCCTCACCTACAGCACGAGCACGCACAATCTGAAAGTCGGTTGGGACTGGGCGGCGCAGATCAAGCCCGACGACTACATGACGTTCTCGATGCCGGGCACGCGCGCGCAATGCGGCACGACTGGCGCGCCACGCACGGACTGCATGGCCGAGGACGCGAGCTACCGCACGATCAACGGCGTGCCGAACCAGGTCACGTTCTACACGACGCCCTGGCCCGATCCGCAAACGATGAATCCAGCGGGTGTTTACGTCCAGGATCAGATCTCGCTGAACAAGTGGACCATCAACGCGGGTCTCAGGTTCGACTACCTGCACTCGAGCTACCCGGCCTTCGATGTCGCGCCGCGGCGCTACGTGCCGGTTGCCGAACACTTCGAGGGAGCCGACGTCCTGAGCTGGAAGGATCTGAACCCGCGCATTGCGATCTCCTACGACCCGTTCGGCAGCGGGAAGACCGCACTGAAGGCAGCCGCCAGCCGCTACATCATGCAGGAGCGCCTGACCCAGTCGACCGCGCTGGTTGTGCCGACACGCGCCTCGGTCAGCCAGATCAGCCGCGCCTGGAACGACATCGATCGCGACTACATCGTCGACGGCGATCCGCTGAACCCCGCGATCAACGGCGAGCTGGGCCCGTCGCCCAACGCAAATTTCGGCAAGCAGATCACGAACTTCCGTCTCGATCCCGACTGGGCGAGGGGCTTCGGGACGCGGCCGTACAACTGGGAGTTCATGGGCGCGGTGCAGACAGAGCTGGCGTCGAACATCTCACTGCAGGCCGGCTACTACCGCAGGGTCTTTGGCAACTTCATCGTGACCGACAATCTGCTGACGTCTCCCGCGGACTACGATCCGTTCTGCATCACGGTGCCGACCGATGCGCGCCTTCCCGGTGGCGGCGGCGGGCAGATGTGCGGTCTCTACGATCTGAATCCGAGCAAGGTAGGCCTCGTCGACACGATTCAGACGAGCTCGTCGAACTACGGCAAGCAGCAGGAACACTACAACGGCGTCGACGTGACAGTGAACGGACGTCTGCCCAACGGTGGCCTGATCCAGGGCGGTTTCAACATGGGGAGGACGACGACCGACTACTGCGACGTCGTCGGCAAACTGGACAACCCGAGCCTGATGCCGCAACCGACCAACGCCGCGGGTAATCCGGCACCAGCGATCCTGGATACCGAATGTCACAAAGAGGGCGACTGGCTGCCACAGGTGAAGCTGATCGGCTCCTATCCGCTGCCATGGAGCTTCCGGGTCAGCGGAACGTACCAGACGCTGGTGCTCGATCCAATCACCAACGGCACGAGCAACCTCGGTTTCATCGCCAACTACGTGGCAACGAACGCCGTCGTTGCGCCGTCGCTGGGCCGCCCTCTCTCAGGTGCCGCGAACGTCACCATCAACCTGCTTGGTGCCGGAGAGATGTACGACAAGCGGACGCACCAGATGGACCTCCGGTTCGCCCGCGTGTTCGAGATGGGTCGAACCCGGCTGCAGGCGAACATCGACCTGTATAACGTGTTCAACGCCAACTTCGTGGCAACACGCAATGGCAACTACGGAACCAACGGCGCCACGTGGCTCCGTCCTGGTGCAATCCTGCCCGCACGTCTCCTGAAATTCGGCGGGCAGCTCTCCTTCTAAGGAGAGCTATCGCTGTCAACTCCCAACTTCCAATTCTCAAAGTGTAGTGTTGGGAGTTGGGAGGTCACTGTTTAGCGGGTCTCAGCGGAACACCTCCCACTGCCCCGGCAATCAACGCAGGGATCGCTGGGATCGCAGAGTGGCCAGTCGCGCGGGCGCGCT
>JALDXQ010000151.1:0-17815 GCA_032156805.1 Acidobacteriota bacterium | reverse complement strand
TGGCACGCTCTGAGGATTCTCCGGACGCGCGAATTGAAGCACGCGCGTCTGTGTGCCGGCGTCGGTTTCGATCTTCAAGGTGTAATCGTCCGTCCACGAGATGCGCAAGCGCGTCGGCTCGCGCATGATGGCCGGCGCCGCGTAGCCCTTGCACTGTTCACCGGCGGCTTCGTCTCTTGCCGGATCCCAGGCGTCGGCGATTTTCCTGGCTGCCGCATTCAGCGGGATGTTGGCGTAGTCACCTTTTGGCGGGGTGATCATCCGCCAGCGCCAGTCTTCGCTGACGACGGAGACCCAGTTGCCGGTGAAGTCCACCGGCGCAGATGCACGAGGTGTCGGCGGCGGTCCGCCACGGCCCCCGCGACCTTGCGGTGCCTGGGCCGCAAGTGGTGCGGCCAGAGTCGAAAGTGCGGCGGCGAACATCACGCCCGCAATCGTGCGCGTCATGATCGCCCTCGCGGCCCCTGTGTGAGGCTACGGTAGATCGATTCGACGAAGCGCTCCGCGTCGGCTGGACTCGCGCCGTACTCAGCATCGTAGTCGCGCGACGGGCGGGACGCCTTGATCTGTTCCCAGGTCATCTTCTTGCCGATCAGATCCTCCACTCGATCGCGAATGATCACGACCATGTCGCGGAACTCGGCGACGTCGCTCTCTTCGCAGATGCGTCCGTAGCCCGGGACGATCCGCGTCCCCCCTGATGCGAACCCCTCAGGGACTGCCAGGGCGAGGATGTTGGTGAGCGCGGAGACGAGCCCGTTGACGCTGCCGCCCCTCGCCACGTCGATCGTCGGATACCGCCCGGGTGTGAAGATCGACCCGGCACTGATCACGTCCGAGGATCTGAACAGCACGAGGCTGTCGCTGTCGGTGTGTGCGGCCGGCTGGTGATACAGAACGATCGCCTCTCCGTTGGAGAAGTCCATCGTTGGCTGGAAGTAGGTCGTGGTCGGCAACGAGTCCGGTGTCGCGGCTGCTGTGCCTGGTGGCGGGTTCGAGAGGCGATTCAGCACGTTCTCGTGCGCCACGATTGAGGGTCGTCCGAGTCCGACGAATCCGAACGGTGCGCCGGCACCGCCGCGACCACTGGCGAGTTCCAGGAGCGCGGCGTTTCCCGCGACGTGGGCGGGACTGCTGCTCGTATTGATCACCCAGCGGATCGGCAGCGGTGAGAGCTTTCGAATCTGCTCCATGACCTGCGTGCCGCCTGAAGGCGATGGCGTGTCGACCAGGAGAACACCGTACTTGCCGACATGCACCGTGATGTTGACGCCCGCGCCGGAGATCATGTGGACCGCGCCCTGCACGGGGATGACATTCAGCTGAGCGGCTCCCGCTTGCTGTTGTGCGCTCAGGCCACCAAGTGGCGCAAGAGCGAGTGCGAAGGCGACGAGGATTCTCGGCATGTCGCGTCAGCGGAGGTTGCATCCAGCGTTCGCGTTGAAGCAGGTGCAGTACCTGCCGCAGCGATCGAGCGTCGAGAAAGTCTGCTTCAGCTTTTCCCGGTACTCCGGATACATCGTCTCCGCACCACCGCGCGTTGCTTCGAAGGGGATGCCGTACCACTCCGAGAACTCTTTCAGGTACGGGTTGGATCCGGGTAGCCAATGCGGCACGACGCCGTCGCCGAGCGGTAGCTCGGCGGCGTAGTCGCACCAGTTCGAACCGAGCCGCTGACCGGCATCGAGTGTCCAGGACTGACTTCGCACCAGCCGTTCGGTGAGGAACACCGGGTCGTCGATGATCGACACGATCGTGAGCAGATCTCCATGGCGGACCCAGTACTCGGTCAGCGTGCGGCGGTCGCTTGCTGGAACGCCGTTGCGACGGATGTAGTAAGCCTTGAGATGCGTGGTTCTGACCCGCAGCATGTTGCCCATCCACGCGGCGGTCGAGAAGCCGCTCCAGCTGTGAGGCGCATCGGCGGAGGGATGAGGGCGTCCATCCAGGTGAATCGTGCGTTCGGCATCGTGGAAGTTGATGCGGGTGTGAATCGTGGCCATCCGCTGGCCGACTGGATCGAAGTCGGTCGTGATGCGCATGTTGGCGAGGCCGCGGTCACCGTAGTCGGCGGAGTGCTGTCGGCACTGGTACTCACTGACGGCTGAAATGCGGTCGGCGTCGTAGCTGTCGGCGCGAAGTCGTGCCGCATCGTTGATCGGCAGCCCGAGGTAATCCGCCAGCTCCGGTCCGGGCAGCCGCTCCGGTCCGTCCTCGTGATAGACGGGGACCCATGAGCCGGAGAAATCGATCTCCTGGGCGGCGGAGGGCGCGGCCGTGGCGATCAGGAGCGAAGCCCAGACCAGGGTTCCGACGGCTCTCATCATCGTGGCTCCTCTTGGCGGCGCCTAGGATAGGCCGGGCTGACCCCGCTTGTCGATCTTGTGGTTCCTGATTCGACGTGACTGTAAGAGGCCGGAAGGAGACCCACATGCGATTCATGATGATCGTCAAGGCAGACAAGCACTACGAATCGGGCGCCCCGCCCAACCCCGAGCTGATGGCGGCAATCGGCAAGCTCTCAGAAGAGATGATCAAGGCTGGCGTGCTGTTGGACATGGGAGGGCTTCTGCCGAGCTCGAAAGGTGCACGAATCGGCGTCAGGCACGGAAAAGTGACGGTGACCGACGGCCCCTTCAGCGAAGCCAAGGAACTCATCGGCGGCTACGCCATTCTTCAGGTGAAATCGAAGGAAGAAGCAATCGAGCGCGGCCGGCGCTTCATGCAGATTCACGCTGACGTCCTCGGGCCCGCGTACGACGGTGAGCTCGAGATTCGCCAGATGCCGGATGCGCCACAGCACGCCTGACGCCAGGCCGTGAGTTACAAGTGTCGTGGCTGGCCTCTAAGTCTTGAAATGAACAGGCGGTGTCGCCGCCTCGGAACACCGAAAACGCCTTGTGTTTTCCCCGGCCTTCTGGCACGCGTCTTGACGATGGACTAGGCGTGCTGGGGATGGTCGTGTTCGCGGTTGTCGTGCTCGGCCTCGTTCTGCGCAGGATGTCGGCTGAGGAGCGTCTGCGCTTCGGCCGGACGATTCTCACCGGGATCTGTTTCGTCAGGGACGCCATTACGAAACCACCCTCCGGTGGCGAAGCGTTCTACGCGGCGCTGAAGGCCAGAACGAGACGGGCGCTGCTCACCCCGACGATCGTGGGCGCCTGCCTGGTCGTGTTCGCGCTGCAGGTCCTTGGCGGTGCCGACCCTGGCGACGCGAAGTCACTCGTCGAGTGGGGCGCCAGCGTGGGACCGCGGACGACCAATGGCGAGTGGTGGCGTCTCGGGGCGGCGATGTTCGTCCACATGGGCGTGATTCATCTCCTTGCCGAGATCGCCGGTCTCGTTCAGATCGGTTTGCTCGTCGAGCGGCTTGTGGGCAGGCTCGCGTTCGCCGTCGTGTACCTCTCCGCCGGTGTGCTTGCAGGCGTCTGGAGCATCACGCTCCACGCCGTGTCCGTTCACGTGGGAGCGGCCGGGGCGATCTTCGGGGTCTACGGCCTGCTGATGGCCTCACTGGTGCTCGGTCTGATTCAGCGCTTCAGCCTGACCATACCCATGAGCGTGCTCAAAGGGCTGTGGCCAGGGATGGCGATCTTCATCGTCTACCACACGGTCACTGAAGGTCTGGGCAGCGAGGCGATGCAGGTCGGTCTCGTGACCGGTTTTGCTGGTGGCCTGCTCGTCGGTGGGCGTCTGATCGCAGATAAGCCTCCTGTCCGCCGCGTATGTGCCATGGCGTCTGCGACTGTTGCGATCGTGGTCGTGTTCGCGGCTCCCCTCCGTGGGCTGGCGGATGTAACGGACGATGTTGCACGAGTCAGGGCGGTCGAGGAGCGAACGGCACGTTCCTATGACACGGCAGTCGACCGGTTCAAACGCGGCCGGCTCAACGCGCCGGAGCTCGCCGAGCTCGCGGATCGAATCGTTGGCGAGCTGCAGTCCATTCAGGCCGAATTCATCTCACTCGGCAACATTCCGCCGGAACACCGGCCGATGGTTCAGAAAGCCGCGGAATACTTGAGGCTCCGCCAGGACAGCTGGCGGTTGCGCGCCGAGGGGCTGCGCGCCGGACAGTCTCGCACGCTGCAACAGGCGGACGTGGCTGAGCGTTCGGCCCTGGCTGCATTGGACAGCGCCATCCCGCCGATACACCAGTAGTTCGTCTCGTACTACCGAATCAGGATCAACACGGCCAGGACGAGTGCCATGCATCCCACGGCAATCGTCAGCATTGTCTGCTGCTGTCGTCGTCGAGTGTCGGCAAGGCGAAGCTCGACGATGTTCGCCCACAGGACCTTCTGCAGGTGGGGATCGGCCATGTACGGGAGGGGAGCGGGTTCCACGGGCTCTGGGCCCGATTCGACCGGGGCCAGGAACCGATAACCGCGCTTTGGGACGGTCTGCACGTATAGGGAGTCTTCAGCGCGATCGCCAAGGGCCTCGCGTACCTGCTTGATCGCGAAGTTCACCCCCTGATCGAAGTCCACGAAGGTGTCGCCGGGCCATAACGCGGCCTGGATCTCCTCGCGCGTGACCAGGAGCCCGGGGCGATTGGTCAGAAGACAAAGCAGCCGGAACGGTTGGGGCTGGATACGAATGGTCCGCCCGTTCTTGAGGAGTCGCTCGGCGTCCAGATCGAGCTCAAAGGAACCAAACCGCCGCACCGTCGCACCCGCACGTCGATCCATGAGTCCTGCTTGCGCGTCAGCCTATCACTAGCGAGGCTCCGCCTCCGACCGACGAGCATGCTGGCCGCGTGACGCCGCTCAGCGTCGCAGCCAACTCGTTGTACCCCTTCGTCTTGTGCGCTCAGCCACGCATCCCGGACCGCACAGGCTCCGCCCATGGGAATTCGGCCGTCTCCTGCGTATATACGCCGCAAAGACCAATACAGGAGGGATGAGCGATGCAGAACTTCAACAGACTCCTGATCGTGGGGGCGGCGGTGGTGGGATTCACAGCGGGCATCGCACCGGTCAGTGCTCAAACCAGGGAGGCACGCGGAACGGTTACGGCTGTCACGGACTCGACGATGAGTGTCAAAGCGGGCGCTGCGGAGTTGACCTTCTATATCGATGGAGACACGCATCTGGAGGTGCGGAAGGCTGCCCGTGACGTGGTGGCTGCTCAGCCGAGTCGAAACAGGCCACGCGTCAACGACTTCTTCGAGGCCGGGGTGCCCGTCCTCGTGCGGTATCGAGACGTGAACGGCCGCAACCACGCATTGAATATCGAGCGTGTCGGCAGCGCCGGGGGGCCCAGGGAAACTGCAGTCGCCGAAGGGAAAGTGACGTCCGTCTCCGCCTCTCAGATGACGATCGAAAGCGGCGAGCGTGCCTTTACGTTCGCGATCACGGGTGACACCGACGTGTTGGCTCGCGGCGCCAGCAGGGCAACCAAGGCGGCCGGGAAAGGCACGCCGCTCACGATCTTCGTCCGCTCGGGTGACCTGGTCAGCGTGACGTACAAGAAGGCGGCGGGGGCGATCACGGCATCGGAGATACGTGTCCGAGCGGCGAATCACTAACCACTGCACGAGAAGAGGAGCAGCGTCATGAACCCGACTCGCCGTTCGATCACGCTCGCGCTGGTCGTTTCCATCGTTGCGCTGCGTCCGTGCCTCGCTCAGGGCACGGACGCGTCACCCGCCTCTCCAACGCTGGCTCCGCACGAGATGGAGCGCTTCCTGCTCCATGCCGACATCGTGGCGAGCCGGTCAACGAAGAAGGGTGTCACCAATGCCAAACGCGTCACGCTGTTCGATGGGCGGGTCAGGCATGACGCACAGCTCCAGGACGTCGATATCGCGCTGCCGCTGTTCGATGTCGCGCCGAAGCACACGGAGGTGAACTTCAAGGACACCTACCGTTACAACATTGCCGGATACCGTTTGTCGCAACTGCTCGGCCTCGACAACGTGCCAATGTCGGTCGAGCGCAAGGTCTCGGGCAAGCGCGTTGCGATGACCTGGTGGATCGACGACGTGATGCTGGATGAAGGGGCCCGTCAGAAGGAGAAGACGGTCGGGCCGAACCCGTCACGCACGGCAAGCCAGATCCACATCCTGCGCGTGTTCGACGAGCTCATTCAGAACCGCGACCGCAACTCGGGCAACCTGCTGTGGACCACCGACTGGAAGATGTGGATGATCGACCACACCCGCGCGTTTCGACTGGGAAAGGATCTGCTCAAGCCGCAGCAACTCGAGCGCATCGAGCGGAGCCTCCTGGAGAAGATGCGTGAGCTCACGGAATCCGGCCTGGCCGATGCGATGGACGCCGCGCTGACTGCGGGCGAGATCCAGGCCCTCCTCGCCCGACGGGATGCCATCGTCACGCTGTTCGACGCACGAATCGCACAGCGCGGGGAAGCGGCGGTGCTCTTCACGCTGGCGAACTAGACCGTGTCGACAACCCTGTAGCGGCGGCTCACCGGGTGAGCCTGGTGGTCTCGCGCCGGCGGATCGCTAGATGAGCTGAGTCTACAGAGATCCAGAAAGCGCGCTAGAGGCGGCGGGTCCGAAGCCTCGCTGACTCATACCGGTGACGGGTTCCGTTCGCGGAACCCTTTCTGATGCCAATACGGATACGGCAGCGTCGTTGCGCTGGCGGCGTCGAGAGCCGCCACCTGGGCCCGCGTCAGGTTCCAGCCGACACCGCCGAGATTCTGCCTCAATTGCTCTTCGTTTCGCGCACCGATGATCACAGTCGCGACCGAGGGGCGTTGCAGGAGCCAGTTGATGGCGACTTGCGGAACCGTCTTTCCCGTTTCGGCCGCGACGATGTCGAGCGCATCGACGACGCGATAGATCGTCTCGTCTTCGACCGGGGGTCCCCAGTCGATGACGACCTGCGCGCGAAGCCGGCTGTCTGTCGGTAAGGGTTGGCCCCGCCGGATCCTGCCGGTGAGTCGCCCCCAGCCCAGCGGGCTCCAGACGACGGTCCCGACTCGCTGATCCAGCGCGAGCGGCATCAATTCCCACTCGTAGTCGCGGCCGATGAGCGAGTAGTACGCCTGGTGCGCGACATACCGCTCGAGGCCGTACTTCTCCGCCAGCGCGAGCGACTTCATCAGGTGCCAGCCCGAGAAGTTCGAGCATCCGATGTAGCGGATCTTGCCCGCCCGCACGAGATCGTCCAGTGTGCGCAATGTCTCCTCGATCGGAGTGCGGGCATCGAAGCCGTGCAGCTGATAGAGATCGATGTAGTCGGTGCCGAGTCGACGCAGGCTGCCTTCAACGGCGTTCACGAGATGCTGGCGCGAGGAGCCGACGTCGTTCGGGCCTTCACCGGAACGAAACGTGCCCTTGGTCGAAACGAGGAGCCGATTTCGTCGTCCCTTGATCGCCTGTCCAAGGATCTCTTCGGCTTGACCGCCGGAGTAGACATCCGCGGAGTCGAACATCGTGAGTCCAGCGTCGAGGCAGATGTCGACCAGCCGTGTCGCGTAAGCCGTGTCGCTGGCGCCCCATGCCTTGAAGAACTCGCTGTTGCCACCGCCAAACGTTCCAGTGCCAAGGCTGAGGGCAGGCACCATCAGCCCCGAGCCGCCAAGCTGTCGTTGCTCCATCTGGGTTCTACTCGTTGATTGCGACCGGTTCGTCTTCGGGGTTGAGATTCGCCATCTCGGCTTCGATCAGTTGCTCGCCGGCAGCAGCGGGCACGCCATGGAACTGAACCGGCGGGAGAAACAACGTCGCGACGAGTCCCGCGCCGGAGACGACCGTCCCCGCGACGAACACGCGATGCAGCGCCGCGGCGAACTGATCGCGCACAGGGCCAGTGAGGGCCAGGGCCCCGGAGGCGAGCGCGCCTTCCGCGCCACCGGGCAGAGAAATGCCGGACAGGCCGCGCGCGAGGATGGCGCCCATCGCCGCCACACCCAGTGCCGCCCCGACACTGCGCGAGAACTGATTGAGCGACGTGGCCAGTCCCAGTTGCGAGCGATCGCCGGCGTGCTGCACGGCCAGCAGCAGTGACAGCATTTGCGTGCCCATGCCGGCCCCGAGGATGGTGCAGCTGACGAGCAGCAGTGACCGCGATGAGTGACTGTCGAGCATGCTGAGGCCGACGAACCCGGCGGTCATCAACACACTGCCGGAGATGGCCGAGATGCGGTAGCCGAGGCGAACGGTCATTCGAGCGGCGACGATCGACATCACCACCCATCCCAGGAACAGCGGTGTCAGCACCTGGCCGGCCTGTGTCGCGGTACCGCCCTGAACACTCTGCACGAACAGCGGGATGAAGGCGATGGCGCCGAACATGGCGATGCCCACGAGAAACACCACCACAATTGTTCGCGAGATCACGGGCAGCCGGATCAACGAGAGCGGCAGAATCGGCTCGGCGGCTTTGCGCTCAGCGGCGATGAAGCCGCCGAGCAGCACGACGGCGGCCACGAACCAGGCGAACGTCGTGCCGGTGTCTCCGCCGAGCGCAATCAGGAGCGTGCTGATTCCAGAGAAGAGGAGCGCGGCTCCCAGCCAGTCAACCTGCACCTGTCGCGCGATGCGCGACGCGGGATACGCCAGCGCGATGACTGCCATACAGCAGAAGCCGAACGGCACGTTCAGATAAAACACCCATCGCCAGGAAAGTGCGTCGGTGACATAGCCACCGACCAGCGGTCCCGCGATCGAGGCGACGCCCCAGACGCCGCTGAAGAGCGCCTGCGTCCTGGCGCGTTCAGACAGCGTGTAGAGCTCACCCACGATCGTCATGCTCATCGGGATGATTGCGCCGGCCCCCAGTCCCTGGATCGCCCTGGCCGCAATCAACGTGAACATGTCGGTGGCCGCACCGGAAATGACCGAGCCAACGAGAAACACCGCCACGCCGAGCAGGTAGAGGCGGCGTCGCCCGTACAGATCGGAGAGGCGCCCCCAGATTGGCACCGAGGCAGTCGATGTGAGCAGATACGCCGAGAAGACCCAACTGTAATGCGCCAGGCCGCCGAGCGTCGCGATGACTGTCGGCATCGCGGTGCTGACGACCGTGGCCTCGAGCGCGCCGAGAGTCATTCCGAGCAAGAGCCCGGCCGTGATTGCCCGCCGGCGGGCAAGACTGACTTGAAGATGTGGGGTAGGCTGAGACACCTGATCAGCGTACCAGAAAGTGGGAAGGTCAAAGTTCAAAGTAGGAAGTAAGTGGGAAGTACAGAAGTACAGAAGTACAACGGGGTCGCTCGGGGCGAGTGCGGTGTACACTTCGCCGCATGCATCCCACTCGAACACTTGCCGTCGTTGTCGGAGCATTCCTGGCGTGTGTGCCGACGGCATCCGCTGCCACCTGCGAGAGCCTGACCTCTTTATCCGTGCCGCATGGCGCCGTCACACTCGCGCAGACCGTTGCGCCGGGAGCGTTCACTGCACCAACAGGACGCGCTGGCGGACCGCCGGGAGGGCAGAACCCATTCACGAAGTTGGGAGCGTTCTGTCGTGTGGCGCTGACCCTCAAGCCGGCACCACAATCGGACATCAAGGCTGAAGTGTGGTTGCCTTCGTCGGGATGGAACGGCAAGCTGCAGGTCGTTGGCAACGGCGGATTCGCGGGAACCATCAGCTACGCCGCGATGGCGAACGCGCTGACAGCCGGCTATGCGGCGGCCAGCACCGACACGGGACACACCGGCCCATCGTCCAACACCTTTGCGAATGAGGATGTCCTCATCGATTTCGCGCACCGCGCGATCCATGAGACCACGATCGCGGCGAAGGCAACGGTCGGCGGATTCTTCGGTACGGCTCCCAGGGTGTCCTACTTCAACGGCTGTTCGACAGGCGGCCGCCAGGCGGTGACGGCGGCACAACGATATCCCGACGACTTCGACGGTATCGTCGCGGGTGCGCCGGCCAGCCATACGTCGACGCAGGCGTTTGGACAGATCTGGTTCTACCAGGCGCTTGCCGATCCCGCATCAGCGCTGCCGCGTGAGAAGCTGACGCTGCTCCACGACGCGGTCCTCAACGCGTGCGATCAGATCGACGGGGTCAGGGACGGCGTGCTGGAGAATCCGCTCGCCTGTAAATTCGATCCACAAGTGCTCGTCTGCAAACAGGGAAGCGACCCCGCCTCGTGTCTCACGCAGCCACAGGTCGATGGTGTTCGCCGCATCTACGCAGGCGCTTCGAATCCTCGGACCAGACAGCACGTCTTTGCCGGGCTCGAGCGCGGAAGCGAACTGGGATGGAATCCAACGCCTGTTGGCTACGCCGCCGATTACTTCAAGTACATCGTCTTCAAGAATCCAAACTGGGATCCGAAGACGCTGAACTACGACTCCCACGTCGAGCAAGCGAGCAAGGGCGCGAGTCTCGTCTTCGACGCGACCGATGCCGATATCAGCCGCTTCACGAAGCGCGGCGGGAAGTTGATCATGTATCAGGGGTGGGCCGAGCCAGGCATCCCGCCTGGAAACCTCGTGAAGTACTACGAGCAGATTCAGCAGAAGACAAGCGGTGCCAAAGACGCCGTGCGCGTCTTCATGGTGCCTGGAATGGGGCACTGCGGCGGGGGCAACGGCACGAGCACCTTCGACATGGTTGCGGCGCTCGATGCCTGGCGAGAAGGCGGCACCGCGCCGCAGCAGGTCAATGCCTCACGCGTTCGTGATGGCAAGGTCGATCGCACGCGTCCGCTGTGCGCGTGGCCGATGGTTGCGAAGTACACGGGCACTGGCAGCACTGACGATGCTGCGAATTTCGCTTGTAGCCCTGCGACCCCACAAACTAATTCGTCGTCATCGCCACGTTGAGCGTGGTCGTTTCACCGGGCCGGATGGTGATGTCGGTCATGTACGTCCGATAGCCATCCTTTCGAATCTGCACGTGGTGTACGCCCGGGCCGAGTTGCACGACGAACCGCTCGTTGTCGCCGGAGTTCTCCCACGATTCGCCATCGATCGTGACGCTCGCATCGCCGGGCTGGACGCGCAGTGCGAGTGACCCGAATTCTGCAGACGGCGCGCGGTTCGGATCCTCATTCCGTTCTGCGTCGCGATCGGGCGGACCGATTGGAGGTTGCCGCCGCGATGAGCGCGGCTGCTCCTTGGGAGGTTGTCTCCCCTCGGGCCGCGCCGGTTCGGCCTCGCCCGGCCCGAGCGGTTCCATCGTGTGCCGCACGTTGAAGGTCTTGCCAGGCTGCAGGTAGACCTTCTGTTGATAGCTTCGGTGGCCGGGCATGAACACTTCGAGACTGTGTTCGCCTGGCTGGACGTGCAATCGCTGGAACGTGCCGTCGAAGCTGTCGACCGTGCCGGCATAGTAGCCGTCCACGAACACTTCGGCCTCGCGCGGAGTTACCTGAAGCCGCAGCGACCCGCTGACGTCGTAGGGGTAGGCGTACGGGTAGTACGGGTAGCCATAGGCGTAGGGTGCATACCCGCAGCACGGGAAGCCGACTGAGAAATAGAACGGGTGGGTGTAGTAGCCGCCGTAGAAGCCCCAGTAGTACGGCCGATAGCCGTACCAGTACGGGTTCCCATAATAGGACCGGTGGACGGCGGGGCCGCGATAGCCCCCTCCATGTCCCACTGCCCGGGAAGGAACCGGACGCGGCACAGCCCGTCGCGACTGAGCATTACTTTCGACGGGGATAAGCAGCACCGTGAGAGCGGCTGCGCAGACCGAGGTGGCAACCGTGCGTAAGCGAAGTGTCACGAGAGCCTCCGTTGGCAATCTACGAAGCCTTCGCAGGCAACGGTTGTGCCGCCCAGACATGGCCGATTTCGCCGTTTCTCCAATGAAAATAACACGGCGCAGTCGCCTTGCGGCGACAGATGTCACAGCAAGTGGACGAGGATGATGCGGGTATTTACGGGAGGACGATCTCGAAGACAGCCCCTTTTTCGTTCCGGGCACTGATCCGTCCGCCGTGGCGTTCGACGATGGCCTTGACGATCGACAGCCCCAATCCGCTGCCGCCAGCGGCCTTTCGCGCCGCGTCGACCTTGTAGAACCGCTCGAAGATCAGCGGCAGGTGTTCCTCGGGAATGCCCGGACCGGTGTCGCGAACCGTCAACATCGTGCCGTCTGGCACGAGCGAGCTACTCAAGTGAATCTCGCCGCCATCGGGTGTATGGCGCAGAGCATTGGCTGCCAGGTTCTGCAATGCCTGCTCGAGGCGATTGGGATCGCCGTTGACCTGCTCGGCACCAGCCGCCACGTGCTGCACGAGGTGAACATGACGTTCGCGCAGTTCACGCTCGTGCCGGGCGGCCACGCGCGTGAAGATCGCATTCACATCGACCCGTTCACGGCGCATCGACGTCCCTCCACCTTCGAGACGAGCGAGATCAAGCAGGTCGCCGATGATGCGTTCGAGCCGATGCGTCTCCTCGGTGACGATCCGCAGGTAGCGTTCGCGCGTCGGCGAATCGAGATGCAGCTCCGACATGGCGAGCGTTTCGATGTACCCACGCATCGCGGTGAGTGGCGTCATCAGCTCGTGCGACACGTCAGCCAGCAATTGCCTGCGTGTGGCATCTGATTGCTCGAGCGCACGCGTGCGGCTGGTCAGCTCATCAGCCATCTTGTTGAACGACCGCGCCACAGCCGCCACTTCGTCGCCGCCGGAGTCGGGAGCGCGTGCATCCAGTTCGCCGGCACCCAGCCGTTCAGTTGCGTCCTGCACCGCCCTGAGCCGCCGTCGTGCCGGACCGAACACCACGAACGCGATCACCATCATGCCCACGCCCAGCACTCCGGCCGCGACCGGCGCCATCGTCGGACCAAGCCTGGTCAGAATCCGCCAGAACGAAGGCCCGCCTGGCAGGACGATCACGCGGCCAACCGGCATGCTGTTCACGAGAACGAGTGCAAACTCTCCACGCCGAGGTGGTGGTGGGCGTCTGGGTGGTGGGCGTACGTCATCGGCGTTGCGAGGGTCGCCTTCGGGGGGTGGCGGCGGTCCGGGGCCTCCACGTCGGCCGAATCTGCGAGGGCCATCGTCCATGAAGCGCTGTTCCTCGCGCACCGCTTCGAGCAGCGCCTCTGGTACATCGTCGTGATTCGAAAACGTTCGCCCGTCACGCATGACGATGACAAAGGTCTGCAGCGTCTCACCGTATTGTTCGGGGAGATACGTCTGAAGGTTCAGGCCTGGGTTGGTGTTGATCGCGGCGCTGACGTCCGACGCCACGAGTGCGGCAAGCCGTCGAGGTGAGCGCGCCGGCATCGAGCCGGCGATTCGATCGGTCATCCAGAGGAAGAGCGCGCCTTGCGCGGTCAGCATCAACGCGAGAAAGGCGAAGAGCCCCAGCGCGATACGCCAGTACAGGCTGCGGTACCAGAGTGGCCTGGTGCCAGAGTTCACGCCGCTCGCGGTGGAGGTGTCGTTCACGGTCTGACCCCACCTAGACATCGGCCGCTTTGTATCCGGCTCCCCACACCGTGAGGATGACATCCGGGTCAGCGGGACTGCTCTCGATCTTCTTGCGCAATCGCTTGACCAGCGTATCCACGCTGCGCACTGTCACGAAGGTCTCGTCTTTCCACACCTTGCTCAGGAGCGACTCACGACTGAAGACAATGCCCGGGTTGCTGACGAGCACGTACAGCAGCTCGAACTCGTTGAACGTGAGCCCGACGTCGCGGGTCCCGATTCGGACGCGGCGTCGCGCGGGATCGACTTCGATATGTTTGTAGCTGACTGGCCCTGCCGCTGCTCCCGCCGCGGCGCGCGCCTGCGACGCCTCGCCTCGGCGCAGTAATGCCCTGACGCGCGCGAGCAGTTCACGGATGCCAAATGGCTTCGTCAGATAGTCGTCGGCGCCGCTGTCCAACCCGAGCACCTTGTCGGACTCCTCACGTCTCGCGGTCAGCATCAGAATCGGCGTGTCCGCGTTGGGTGAGTCACGCCTGATGGCGCGGCAGACCGTGACTCCGTCAATGCCCGGAAGCATCAGGTCGAGGATGATGAGATCGAAGCGCCGTTCGCGCGCGACGGCGAGTCCGCCATCGCCATCAGACGCCTCGACGGGAACGAGCTCTTCCAGGCGCAGGTGCAGCGCCACGAGCTCGCGGATGTTGGCCTCGTCCTCGACCACGAGGACGGTGGGGCGCGGGCTGCCTGGGCTTGCCATGTTGTATTCGCCCGCGAATCACGCCCTCAGGGCGAACTCGCCGGTCGTCACTCCTCAGTCTAGCGCCCGGCAGTGGCAGGCCCGTGATTCAGATGTGACGAAACGAAGGCAGCTACGGGGAAGGCTGATACAGGTCGAACAGGCCGTCGGCCTCGACAAGGCGCAGCCGCAGCGCCCGTTGAGCGAAGGCGATCAAGGGGCGCGACGCGCGTCCGCGGTCGACGACCACGAAGCCGAGCTTGGCGTCACGGACGAACGTCGGGCCACTGGCGATCAACTCCGCCTCCCGCTCGGGTGGAATCGTTCCGCCTTCGCTCAGCACGATCATGGCGTCGACCATGCCGATGCGCCGCGCCTCCGTGATCCGCTCATGGGCCACTCGCGACAGATAGCCACCGATCAACGGCTTTCCGTGCGCTGTCTGGAAGAACTGGGATCGCGCGGAGAAGTTCCCGACGCTGAGCGTGCCGTCGCGAATACCGGTTGGTAGTTCGAGAACCCGCACGCTTTCCGGCGCCGCGGCAATCTGCCGGTAGAACCGTGGCACCGCCGCGGAGTGTAGCGTGACCGGCGCGGGAAGCAGCTCTGTCACGAGGAGCAGGGCGACTATAGCGAGGACCAGGCGCCGGTGTTTCGGGTACCTCCGGCCGAACCACTCCAGCGCCGCGGCAAAGAGCACGGCCACCGCCAGCATCATGACGATGGAGAAGCGGGACGGTGTCCGGGCGAGTCCAAGCACCGGCACATATCGCAACAGCGCCCAGGGACCCGGGATATAGGTGTTGACGCCCGCAACGTGCACGAACGGACCGAGGGCAAGGGCGCCGAACGCGATCGCCAACGCGGCCCACCAGCGTGAGGGGCGCCATCCGGTTCGCCAGGCGACGATCAGCACGGTGATGACAACGAGCGGGACGGAGACTACGCCTTCGAGAAACCCCCCCTGGAACGACGTTAACCAGTCGGCGATCCAGTTGGGCGTCAGCGGATGGTTCGGGTTCGGGATGATGAGCGCGAGCACGTCCACACCCGCCGGACTGCTGCGCCACGGCGTGCCCGGCACGACGAGGTTGCCCGTGATCCTCTTGCCGACCGCGTACAAGACCGGAGACAGGAGTGCCGTTGTCACGATGCCCGCAGCGCCGGTGAGAAACGCCAGGCGCCACGCTTCATGTCCGGCGCCCGGACGAGGCGAGGCGCGCACGTGCCATGCTACCCGCATCAGTGCGAGAACCGTCAGGATGAGCACTGGCGTGTACAAACTCCGGGCGGAAATCGAGAGGCCGAAGATGTTGGAGGTGAAGCCTCCCGTGAGTCCGATCGCACTCACCAGGCCGGCGACGCAGAGGAGGAGTACGTCAAGCGCCCATCGCACCGCTCGTGCACGCCCGGATTGCGGGCTGCTGTGGATGGCAAATACGCGTGCCACGAGGAAGACGGCTCCGATCAGCAGGCAATACACACCGTAGTACACGTCCGCGGTGGCAGCCCACGCGACAATCGCGCCGAGGAGCGCAGCATCGCGGAAGCGCTCGTGTCCGTCCGCTTTCATCAGGACGAGCAGGAAGATCGCCAGCGGCGCGGCGGCCACCAGGCTGAAGTGCCCCATGCCGCGTGTCACCAGCAACGGACTCCAGGCGAAGAGCAGTCCGGCCAGCCACGCCTCGGCGGATCGACCAGTGACGTGGCGCGCCAGCAGGAAGGTGGCGTAGGCGGTCAGCACCGACATGCACAGGAAAACCACGTTGAAGGTCGCGACCACGCCGAGCACGCCGGAAAGTGGCAGTGCGAACAGGTTCTGGAACGCCGTGTAGTTGTGCAGGCTCAGATTCGCTTCCTGCGTCAGCGAAAAAATCGAATCGGTGAAATACGGCAGCCGCTGATGGACCAGGATTTCGTGCTGGAACACCCACTGGTTCCACACGTACACACCGGTATCGCCGTCAGGTGGACCGGTGAGGGCAGTGCTGAGATGAAGGGCGAGCGGCCAGGAAAAGACAAGAGCCGTCGCGACATAGCCGGCCAGAACGGCGAGGTGTAAGCCTGCTCCGCGTCGCCAATTCATGTGCAGGGACGCGTGGAGGATAGCAGAAAAGCGCGCGTCGATGCCTCCGCTCGTGATCAGCGGGCTGGATACGAAAAGGCTGTTGGAGTGCCCGGTGAGAGCGTGCCTTTTGCTGCCATTGCCGCGAGATACGCGCGGGCTGCGTCGTCCAGGCCGAAGGTCCCGGAGCGCAGGTCCGCGAATTCGCGGGCGTCGATGCGGGCGCGCATCAATCCGCGCGTCGCGTGTGTGTTCGTGTCCAGAAGATAGTGGCCGATTTCATGAGAAACCGCGCGGCCCAGAACGATCCCGAGACGATAGTCGTGAAGTGCGACCGGCTCCGAGAGCAGCTGGCGCCGGCTTTCATCGACGATTCGTCGAGCACCTATGGTTGACGCGATCGCAGTGGCATTGGAGCCTTCACGACGCAACAGCTCCGCGACGGTCCAGGGCGCGTACTCCGTTGCCCTTGCCACGGGCCGGGCGACCACCAGCACGCGTAAGGTTGGGCCATCTTCGGCGACGGTGCTTTCGCGCAGCCAGTTGAGCCGGATGTGTCCTGCCTTCCAGATCGACTCGGCCTCCGCCATCAGAGCCCGGCGGCTCTCAGGCGACAGGGCGTCGGAACTCGTGAAATGAAGGTTGAGAACCAGCGATGAGTATCCGGACGCGAGCAGTACTCGATTGTCAGGAGTGCTGGTCCCTCCTGCAACGATGGCCATGAGGGCCATACAACCGATGACCGGCCTCACTGCTACGGTCATGACCTCGGCGACGATAGCACGACGTACATGTTACTAGTGTGTAAATTTATCGGCCGATAGGCCTCCTGTCTGTACTCCTGAAACCGCGCAGTTTCGCGGGCGTTGTTAACTCCCACGAATCCCGTGTGTGAATCGGCTGTTACATGCCCCCGATAGGCTCAGAACGCTCACACAAACACAGAGCAATTCTCAGAGGAGTCGTCGGGCGTATGAAAACTTTGAAGGCGTCGATAGCGTTCGTGCTTGCGATTGCCCTGGTTGTTCCGGCTGTGGCGCTTGCGCAGGCCGATGCACGTTTCGTTGGGGTGGTGCTCGATCCGTCTGGTGCCGTTGTTCCCGGGGCAACGGTGGCCATCAAGAACGAGCGCACGGGTGAGGAACGGACCGTCGTGTCCAATGCCGAGGGGCGTTACATTGTTGCGAACCTCAGGCCATCCACGTACACGATCCGGGCGACGTTCGGGGAGCTCGCGCCGCTCCAATATGACGGACTTCAACTGGTCGCAGGTCAGGAATTCCCTCTGGACCTGACGCTCCAGCAGGCCGGGTTGACCGAGTCGGTCACCGTGCAGGCCCAGATCACGACCATCGACATCAGCTCAGCGAGCATGGGCGTGAACGTCAGTGAGCGTGAGGTCCAGGAACTGCCGGTGAACGGGCGGCAGATGTCGCAGCTCATGCTACAGGCACCGGGCTCGCAGAACGCCGGCACGGGCACCTGGAATGACGTCCGGTTCAGCGGTCGCGAGAGCAATCAGAACGTCATCAAGTTCGACGGCGTGGAGGGGTCGGCGATCATCGATGCCTCACCAGGAAATATCGGTGGCCAGATCGCCTCGCCGTTCAAGCTGCAGGCGAGCCTCGAGAACGTCCAGGAGTTCCGCGTCGAGTCGAACAACTACCCGGCGGAGCATGGCACCGGAAC
>JALDXQ010000150.1:0-18074 GCA_032156805.1 Acidobacteriota bacterium | reverse complement strand
TGCCGGATCCAGGCAGCGAGGGAATCTACTTCAACGTCCCCAATCCGCTCGCGGCGATCTATTACACGCAGCGAGCCACGGCCGGTCTCCTGATTACTGAAGGTACGCAGGTCAGTCCGCAGGGCGTCGGCTACATTCGCACGCCCGGCATGCACTCACCGGAGCAGGTCGCTGGCTGGAAGGTGATCACCGACGCGGTGCACAAGGCCGGCGGACGGATTTTCGCCCAGCTCTGGCACGTCGGGCGCGTGTCGCATCGGGATTTTCATGGCGGTGCGTTGCCTGTTGGCCCGTCGGCGATCGCAGCGATCGGCGAAGCCTACACGGCCAATGGCCGACAGACGCTGGAAACGCCTCGCGCGTTGACGCTGGCCGAACTTCCTGAGGTCATCGAACAGTTCCGGCTGGCCGCGATCAACGCGAAGGAGGCTGGCTTCGATGGCGTCGAGCTGCATGGTGCCAACGGCTACCTGCTCGATCAGTTCCTGCGCGACGGCGCGAATCATCGTACCGACGGCTACGGCGGCAGCATTCAGAACCGAGCCCGCCTGGCGCTCGACGTGACGGACGCGGTGATCAGCGTGTGGGGACCGTCACGCGTCGGTTACAAGATCTCGCCCTACTTCTCGATGCTGGGGATGTCGGACTCGTCGCCGATCGACACGTTCTCACATCTGTCCCGCGAGCTTGGCGGGCGCGGACTTGCTTACCTGCATATTGCGGAGGCCGTCGCGGGCCCCTCTGTAGCGTCGGCAGGGACCACACGAGCCACCCCGGTTCTGCGCCGTCTGTTCGGCGGACCGGTCATTGTCAATGGTGGCTACGCGGTTGACTCGGCGAACGCGGCAATCGCCTCGGGTGAAGCGGACCTCGTCGCCTTTGGCGTGCCGTTCCTCGCCAATCCCGACCTGATCGAGCGTTGGAGGCGGGGAGCGCCTCTCAACGCACCGCAGCTCGAACACTTCTACAGTGGCGAGGAGAAGGGGTACATCGACTACCCGACGCTCGAGACGGTCAGGGTCTGAAGGCGTCTGGCGCGACACCAGGTCGGACGGCGGGCGGGTCCGACACCGTGCGGATGAGCAACGGTTCGCCGCCCGTCTCGACTGGAATCGGGCGATCGGCTTCGATCTTCACTGGTTGCGGTGCAACGATCTCGAGCGGACGAGCGGACTCGACCCTCATGATTGTCGATCCCACCACCCTGACCGGAATGAAGACCTCTTTGCCAGGAGCTCCCTCGACGCCGCGAATGATGACGGGTGTCGGCTCGTTGCGCTGGGCCGACACCGGGACGCCGATGCCGCTCACGGCGATCCAACCGAGTTCCAGCGCAATCACGGTCAACAGCAGCTTCGTGTAACGGTCGACAGTCATGGGTCCCTCCGACATCCGGTGTACGTCGTGTCCGGCCTCAACCGGACTACTTGGAGCGAGCTTCAATGACGCTCAAGGGCGACTCTGTAGGCACGATGCGCGCCAACTCGAACCCGGCTCGTGCAAAGAGCGAGGCGAACTCATCCGCGGTGCGCTCTCGGCCACCGGGCATCAACAACATCTCGAGGTCGATCAGTTTTCCAAAGTCGGGTTGATTGCCCGGTGGAATGACCGCCTCGAGCAGGATGACTCTGCCGTCACGGTCATCGGCGAGTGCCGTCCTGATGTTCTTCAGGATCACGATCGCACGATCGTCGTCCCAATCATGAATGATGTTCTTCATGATGTAGGCGTCGCCGCCAGACGGGACGGCGGAGAAGAAATCACCCGTCACGGTCTTGAGACGGTCGGCCACACCCGCAGCCTCGATCAGCGGAGCCGCGCCCGCGATGACGTGATCGAGCTCGAAGAGGACGCCGCGCATCGCCGGATACTGACGCAGGACCGATGTCAGCACATGTCCATGTCCGCCCGCGACATCGACGAGCACGCGGATGCCGCTGAAGTCGTACGCCTTGAGGGCGGCGGCCACGGTCGGCCCGCTCCACGATGTCATGGCATTGTTGAAGACGGTCGACAAGCGAGACTCGCGTGCGAAGTACTCGAACACCGGCATACCGGTGACTTTCTCGACCGCCGGCTGCCCGGTGGCGACCGAGTGCAGCATCTCGGCGTAGACGCGGAAGTGGAACGGGTCGGTCATCCAGAGACCAAGGTCGTGGAGCGACGCCGGTCCTCGCCTGAGCAGGCTCGCCGGAGCGTTCAACGCAAATGTGCGGTTCTGTTGCTCCTCGAAGATCCCCGCGCTCGCCAGCGCCCTCAGCACGCGGTACAAGCCGTCTTCGGTGACACCTGCGTCCCTGGCGAGGTCGGCCGCCGATCGCGGACCATCCCCAAGTCGATCGGCGATGCCAAGTTCCAGCGCGACGTTCAACGACGCGGACACGATGTATCCGAGCGCGACCTGATTGAGGAGTTGAACGGGGTCCACGACGTTGGACTCAGGGCCGCCGCTCATCTCAGCGGGTCTCCACAGGAGCCTGCTTCTGGATCTGACGAACCGCGGTCAGAAGAGAGGTCGCGGCATTCGCGAGGAGCACTGTATCGACACCCGCGACGATCATCGTGAATCCCTGCTCGATGTAGGGCTTCACCGCGTCGGCGGTCACCCCGAAAATCCCGATCGGGAGGTTTGCCTCGAGGCAGGCATCCCGCACCCGTCCGATCGCATCACGCACCTCAGGATGATCGACCGCTCCGGGCCGGCCCAGGCTGGCCGACAGATCGTACGGACCAATCAACACGCCGTCGACACCTTCGATGCGCACGATCTCACGGATGTGAGCGATGGCATCGCGGTGCTCGGCCTGGACGATGACAGCGGTGTCATCGTTGGCGTTCTGCAAGTACTCGCGGACGCGCAACCCGTAGCGATGGGCCCGGGCGATGCCGAGCCCGCGCTGGCCCGCCGGTGCGTACTTCGCCGCCTGGACGATCCGTCGTGCGTGCTCGACGGAGTTCACCTGCGGTGCGATGATTCCGGCTGCGCCGATATCGAGTGCACGCTTGATGTGCAGTTCATCACTGGCCGAGAGCCGGACGACGCACGGGGTGGCGCCGGCGGCCTGCATCAGGGCCTCCATCTGGGCCGTGTCGAGCGGTGAATGTTCGGCGTCGATGAACAGCCAGTCGAAGCCAACCTCGGCCAGCATTTCGACCACCGGTGGTGAATTCAACGTGAGCAGCGGCGCTATCAGACGTTCGCCCGATCTCAATCTCGTACGAAAGGACGTCGGCATTTGATGAACTGTAGCACCACAATGGATGCAGCAGCGGACGTCGCTAAAATGGACCTTTTGCGAAGGTAGTCGCGTCTCAAGGGATCAAGTGCCAGCGCCATCTCTGACCGGGCAGTCCATCCTGCACTACAACATCCGCGAGCGGCTTGGGGCCGGCGGCACGGGAGAAGTCTACGTTGCCGACGACACGCGGCTTGGCCGGCAAGTGGCCTTGAAGTTCCTGAATGCCGATCGCCGGCGCGATTCGGACAGCCGGGCGAGGTTGCTGCGCGAAGCGCGTGCCGCGTCGCTTTTGCGATCGCCCAACATCGCGGTGACCTACGACTTCGTCGACTATGGCGATCAATTGTTCATCGCCATGGAGTATGTCGAGGGCGAGGTCCTCTCCGATCGGATTGCGCGTGGTCCCGTCCCCATCAGCGAGGCCGTTGACATCGCCGCCCAGGTGGCGGATGCGCTCGACGAAGCCCATGGACACAACATCGTTCATCGCGACATCAAGAGCAGCAACCTGATTCAGACCAGGCGCGGCCTGGTGAAAGTGCTGGACTTCGGCCTTGCCAAGATGGACGCGCCACAATCGACCGAGAAAAACCTGCGCTCGACATCTGAGCTGCTGGTGACGTCGCCAGGCATGGTGCTCGGCACGATCGCCTATATGGCGCCCGAGCAGTTGCGCGCCGAAGCGGTGGACCACCGCACGGATCTCTTCGCGCTGGGCGTGGTGCTCTACGAATTGCTCACGGCGCGCCTCCCGTTCAGGGGTGCGACGCTGGCCGACACCTTCGATCGGATCTTCCACGCCGAGCCGGAATCAATCTCGCGCGTCATTCCCGACGTACCTGCCGAACTCGACCGCGTCCTGCGAAAAGCCCTGCAGAAATCGGCTGGGGATCGCTATCAGTCAGCTCGCGAGCTCCACATCGATCTGCGTCACGTCGCGCGTCGGCTCGAAGTCAACGAATCGACCCAGGGCCTGCGGGCGCCGAAGATCGAAACGGGCCAGCGCAGCATTGCCGTCCTCACCTTCACCAACGTGACGCGCGATCCCTCCGATGACTGGATCGGCACGGGCATCGCCGAAACGGTGACGTCCGATCTGAAGAACGTGCAGGACCTGGCGGTCATCGGTCGCGGGCAGATCTCGGAGCTGTTGAATGCGATGCGCCCTTCTGAAACGGCCAGCGAGCATCTGCCGGTCGAGCTCGGACGACGGCTGGGGGCGTGGTGGGTCGTGTCGGGAGCGTATCAGCGGCTGGGAGAGCGGATCCGTGTCACCGCGCAGCTCGTCGAGGTGCTGACGGGAAAGCTCATTCGAACCGTGAAAGTCGACGGGCGCGTCGACGAGATCTTCGAGCTGCAGGATCGAATCGTCTTCAACGTGAGCCGCGGTCTCGACGTGAAGCTGGGACGTGAGGACGCCGAGGCGATCGAACGCGACGAAACGAAATCGGTCGAAGCCTTCGAAGCCTATTCCCGCGGCGTGTTGAACCTGCGCTCCGCCGGACGTGAGGCCATGGATCGGGCGATCGGGCTCTTCGAACGTGCCGTCACGCTCGATCCTGCCTACGCCACGGCATGGTCTGCGCTCGGCGGCGCATATTACCTGAAAGGTTTGTTCCTCGGTCTTTCCGATCTGCACCACAAGGCGATGGAGCAGTTGCGCCGCGCCATCGCCCTCAATCCGTCATTGGCGAACGCGCACGTCTGGCTGGGGAGCGCGCTCCTGCATGTTGGCGAGGTGGAGCAGGGGATCACGGCGCTCGAAACGGCCGGCCGCCTCGATCCCGACAACGCCGACGTGCACCAGACACTGGCCCGTGCCTTCTGGTTGTTCCGCGGCATGATCCCCGAGGGAATTGCCGAACTGCGCCGGGCAACCGCGCTCAACCCCGAGGGCGGCTACTCGCACCTGCAGCTCGCGATGCTCGAGGCCTTGAGCGGCAACCTCGATGAGGCCGAAGCATCGGCCCGCCATGCCATCGAGCTGCAGGAGCGCGCGATGTCGGGCACGGAAGGGTTGCTGATCGTTGGTGCGCATGCGCGCCTGGGCTACGTGCACTATCTGCGTGGTGACTACGACGCCGCGTACGCCGAGTACCGTCGCGAGCTGGAGTTCGTCTCGACGAGCGATCACGCGCTGCGCGAGCGCACGCTGATCGAGTTGCACCAGAAGCTCAGTGCCCTGCTGCGCGCACGTGGCGATCGAGAGGCCGCAGATCGATTCGGCGACCTGGCGATCGCCGCACACGCGCGTCGCGTCGCAAGCGGTGGCGACGATCCCGCCACGCGTTACTACATGGCCGCGCTCTACGCGGGGCGCGGGGACGTCGAGCGCACCCGTGAACACCTGGCGTTGCCACTCAAGCGACTTCCTGCCTTCACGAAGTGGCGACTCGAACGGGACCGGGATTTCGATCCGGTCCGAGCTCAGTTGAGCCTCTGATCTGAGGACGGATCAATTGTTGATTTAGTGATCGTGGATGGTTGATTGGTTGTTGATTGACGATTGTCGATTTGATGATTGTGGCCGTGGCGCGGTGATGCGCACTTCAATCAACCATCGAAAGTCTCCGATCACCAACCGATCAAAGATCAAGAATCAATTAATCACTCGTTGTGTGATTTCAGCCCAACCGCCACGAGCGACAACCCAATAGGCGGCGGCAGGAGCCGCTCGATCGGCAGCGCCCACGGTGCCACTAGCGTCTCGAACAGCTTCACCTGAGACAGGCTGTGCGCCGTCGACTTGCTGATGTGCGCGTTGTACATCCAACCGGCCAGTCCGATCGGGTTGGTGTAACGAAGCCGAATCAGCTCGAGACCGGCCGCGTCGAAGGCGCCGCGCAAGGTACGCTTCGAGTAGCGCCGATGATGACCGAGCTCGGCATCGAGCGGACCGTAGGCCGCCTGCACCGCCGGGACGAATATCAGCACGCGGCCACCGGGCACCAGAATGTCCTTGAACACCTTCAACGTCGCTGCATCGTCAGCGATGTGCTCCAGCACGTTCACGCAGAGCACCGAATCGAAACGCTGGCTGGCGAGTTCCCTGGTGTCGCAATCCTCGAAGTGGCAGGTGCGGAGTGTGAACCGTGGATGGCTTCGCATTGCCTCCTGAATCCGCGACACGCAGTTCGGGTTCGGCTCGATGCCGAGGACGAAATCCGCGGTGTCGACCAGGCGGCTGGTCATGGTGCCGATTCCCGAGCCCACCTCCAGCACTCGGCGGCCTATGAAAGGGCGGACCAGGCCGAAGACGTGCTCGGCATAACGCCGCGCCTCCTGCATCGTTTCCAGGTCATCGGCCGCGTACTGTTCCTGGGTCTGGTTGAATCGTCGATCGGTGTGTGAGACGTCCGGCATGCGTCCCGCCACGGTACCACGACGGAACTCGGAACATTGAACCCCCGCCGGTTTCGCCTTATGATCGTGCGTCATGCCGGAACCAACCGAGGCCTTGTACTCGCAGCCGCTGGTTGACCGGTCGTTGGCCGACGCAGCCCCCAAAGGCGGCGATCGAGCGCTGTCGCTCGTGCTCGACCGTCTGACCGGAGGCACTGTCGAACGTCCTGACTCCCCGGATGCCTGGGTGACCGCCGTGCGCCGTCTTCCGGCCCGTTCGGCGCAGTTCGGAGGCGACGTCAAAGGTGTCGACGAGCGGCTTCGGGCTGTCTTGCAGGAGCGCGGGATAGAGGCGCTCTACACCCACCAGGCGGCCGCGATCGAGCATGTGCTGGGACGCCGCAACGTCGTCATCACCACGCCGACGGCATCAGGAAAGACGCTCTGCTACAACGCGCCGGTCCTGAGCACGATACTGCGCGATCCGTCGACAAGGGCGCTCTACCTCTTCCCGACCAAGGCACTGGCGCAGGATCAGCTGGCCGAGCTGCATGGGCTCGCCGATCAGCTTTCACGCCGAAGCGACCTCGAGATCGGTGTCTTCACCTACGACGGCGATACGCCGCAGGATGCCCGTCGTGCGATCCGTGGGCGCGCGCACATCGTGCTCAGCAATCCCGACATGGTGCACTCGGGGATCCTTCCGCACCATCCGCGATGGGCCAAGTTGTTCGAGAACCTGCAGTTCGTCATCATCGACGAATTGCACGCCTATCGTGGCGTGTTCGGCAGCCACTTGACGAACGTGCTCAGGCGCCTGCACCGTATCTGCCGGCACTACGGATCGACCCCCACGTTCATCTGCTCATCGGCGACGATCGCCAACCCGCGCGAGCTGGCGGAAGCGTTGGTCGAGCAGCCGTTCGAGCTCGTGTCCGAGAGTGGCGCGCCACGCGGCGAGAAGTGGTTCCTGTTCGTGAATCCGCCGGTCGTCAATCAGCAGCTCGGGATCCGTCGCTCGTACCTCGCAGAAACTCGTCGCCTTGCGGCGGAGTTCCTGAAGCGCAGGCTTCAGCTCATCGTGTTCGCGCAGAGTCGCCTGTCGACCGAGATTCTCACGACGTACTTGAAAGACGACTTCGAAGGCCCGCCCGGGACGCGCGATCAGATCCGCGGCTATCGTGGCGGGTATCTGCCGCAGCGCCGACGAGAAATTGAAAAAGGACTGCGCGAAGGCAGCGTTCGGGCGGTCGTGTCCACCAATGCGCTGGAGCTTGGGATCGACATCGGTGCGCTCGACGCCTGCGTGATGGCAGGCTATCCCGGCACGATCGCCGCGACGTGGCAGCGCGCGGGCCGTGCCGGCCGGCGCAGTGGCCGTTCGGCCGCGGTCCTGGTGGCGAGCAGTGCGCCGCTCGATCAGTTCGTCGTCCGCAACCCGTCGTACTTCTTCGACGCGGCGCCCGAGCACGCTCTCATCAACCCCGACAACCTGCACATCCTCGTCGACCACGTGAAGTGCGCTGCATTCGAGCTGCCGTTCACCACCTCAGAGCAGTACGGCAGGCACACCCTTCGACAGGCTCCAGGCGACCCGAGCCCGCCGCGGGTCGACGTGCAGGAGGTGCTGGGCGTGCTCGAGGAGAGCGGCTTCGTTCATCGAACGGATGCCGAGGACAGTGGCGAGGGGATCTGGCAGTGGACGAATGAGTCGTATCCGGCCGACGCCGTCAGCCTGCGTTCGGTCTCTTCGGACAACTTCGTCGTGATCGACACGACCCACGGCTCGGATGTCATCGGGGAGACGAGTTTCACGAGTGGCCCGGCCACGCTGCACGAGAAAGCGATTTACCTCGTGGAAGGTGTCCTGTATCAGGTGGAGAAGCTCGACTTCGACGGGCGCAAGGCCTACGTCCGCCGGATCGACTGCGACTACTACACGGACGCGATCACGTACACGAAGATCACCGTGCTCGAGACGTTCGCCAGCGAGGCGGCGCGATCGCATGGCGAGGTTCACGTCTCTTCGCGTGTCGTCGGGTTCAAGAAGATCAAGTTCTATACGAACGAGAACGTCGGGTCGGGCGAGCTCGATCTCCCCGAGCAGCAGATGCACACCACCGCCTATTGGCTGACGATTCCGGCGTCGGTCATAGCGGCGTTGCCCTTTGCCTCCGACGATCGCCGCGATGGCGTTGTCGGGTTGTCGTTTGCCATGCGGCAGATCGCTCAACTGCTGCTGATGTGCGACCGTCAGGACATCGGTATCTCGATCGGCAGCGGCAAC
Source organism: Acidobacteriota bacterium (assembly GCA_032156805.1). Taxonomy (GTDB): domain Bacteria; phylum Acidobacteriota; class Vicinamibacteria; order Vicinamibacterales; family UBA2999; genus Gp6-AA40. The sequence goes on along the minus strand of JALDXQ010000150.1, from coordinate 9,206 downwards.
GAGGGGGACAGCCCGGAACTGACGCACACGGGAGAACCGGTGACGTTGTCGGACGAACCTCGCATCTTCATCTACGACAACTATCCGGGTGGCATCGGCTTCAGTGAACCTCTATTCGCGCTCGACGAGGAATTGCGACGACGGACGCGTGAACTCATCGCCGGCTGCGAGTGTCAGAGCGGTTGTCCGACGTGCGTGGGACCGATTGGAAATACCGGCCCGATGGCCAAGACTGTCGCGCTTCGAATCCTCGATCTGATCGAGACTACTGTTCGGGAGTTGCCGTCGTGAGCTCGATCGCCGATCGGCTGCGCGGGATTATGAGTCACGGCGGGTCCACGCCCCTCGACGTTGCTCGGGGTGCCCCGAGTGAGAGTCGAAGGGCGAAGCAGGACCCGCCCCACGACGTCCGCAGGCCGAGTCCCCTGGACCCGGCGCATCGTTCTGCAGACCCGGCGGAAGTACTCGACGGCGAGTGGCAGCAGTCCGGATCACATCGGTTCCTGGTCGTGGAGCGCAGTTACGCTCCCGGCCATCGCCACGGATCGATCTGTGTGGCTGACAGCCTTCCACCGGAAGAGGGCTGGTCCCGCCTCGCGCTGCTCGCCGGGGCTCCCTGTGGAGGAAACCTCCTGTTCGTGGATCTCGAGACCACGGGGCTTGCCGGTGGCGCGGGCAGCTACGCCTTTCTCGTGGGGTGTGGCTGGTTCGAACGAGGCCGCTTCCACGTCCGGCAGTTCCTGCTCTCGAGTTTTGCTTCCGAGCGTGTGTTGCTGGAAGCTGTCAACGACATCGCGAGCACGGTTGACGGGCTCGTCACCTACAACGGAAAGTCGTTCGATCTTCCGCTCATCGAGACGCGCTTCGCGCTGAATCGGTTGCCGACACCGTTCGACGGGATGCCGCACGTCGACATGCTCCATCACGCCAGGCGGCTCTGGCACGGTCACGATGACGGGCATCGTCTCAGTAGTCTTGAAGCGAGCTTGCTCGGTCACGACCGCGAAGGGGATGTCCCGGGATTCGAGATCCCGTCGCGCTACTTCCACTACGTGCGCACCGGCGATGCCCGTCCGCTCGACGCGGTGCTCGAGCACAACCGTCGCGACCTCCTGTCGCTTGCGCTGCTGACGGCGCGAGCGGCGCAATTACTTGACGAAGGAGTGACCGCTGCGACCACGGCACGCGAGGCGCTTGGGATTGGTCGCCTGTACGAACGATCCGGGATGACTGCGGACGCTCTCGCCTGTTATGCAAGGGCCGTCGAGATGGGGCCGGGTGTGTGCGCGAAGGCACTGTACGCGCACGCGGTGTTGTTACGCAGACTGCGGCGCTACGACGCCGCTGCGGAGGCGTGGCAGCGTTTGCTCGATATCGGCGACTGCTCGCCGCGGCTCGAGCGCGAAGCGGCTGAAGCGCTGGCCGTGCACCACGAACATCGGCTTCGCAGTCTTCCGTCAGCGCGCAGCCTGGCGATGCGGTCGTTGCTGCTCAACACGACGTTCGCACGACGCGAAGCGACCCGGCGCCGGTTGGCGCGGCTCGACCGCAAGCTCGGCTTCGATCAAGCGTTTTCACCACCGTTGTTCTGATCGTCACATGCTCGCGTGCACGGGCAAGTGCACACGTCGGGCAACGTGCGTGTACATACCAGCGCCCCCCAGCGTTATGTAGTCGGAATGTCTCACGTCATCCGTCCGTTTTCACCGCGGCATCTCGTCGGAATGCCCGCCGAGTCATCAGTCGCGCATCTGGCCCGGAAGACTCGACTCAATGATGTGCCAAACCGTGAACCTCTCCACAGGTACCGTCTTTGCTCGTACTCCGTCCCAACAAGTCAGCACAACAGGATCCCCCCTCCAGTATCCAGACGAGGTTGACTGCGTCGACAGTCCCTCGAGTCTGTTCGCGAGACCGATATCCGCAATCCCAAACCAGTCCGCGACTGGCGGCTGCGGATGTGTGTCGCGGAGTCAGTCACATGAGCGATAGCACGATCGAACTGCTGCTGGTAGAAGACAACCCGGCGGATCAGGAGTTGACGCTGCATGTACTCAAGCGGCACAACCTGGCCAATCGCGTCAAGATCGCCCGTGACGGCGCCGAGGCACTCGAGTTCATCTTCGGCTCCGACTCAGGGACGCGAACGAGCGAGGTCACGCCGAGGATGATCCTCCTTGATCTCAAGCTGCCGAAAGTCAGCGGGATCGAAGTACTCAGCAGGCTCAAGGCGGACCCCAGAACGAGAAACATCCCGGTCGTCGTCCTCACGTCGTCCCGTCAGGACGCAGATCTCGAGCGCTGTTACGAACTGGGTGTCAACAGCTATGTCGTGAAGCCGGTGGATTTCGGCCAGTTCGCCGAGGCCGTCCGGCAGCTCGGATTCTATTGGTTGCTGCTCAATCAGGGTCCGCCGGCCTCCAACCCGAGCGAGCAGGGAACATGAGGCGCATCGCGAGGCTGGGCATCGGTAGTGTCGTGTGCATGTTCGCACTGTGCTCGATCGCCGCAGATGCGCAGACGCGCGATCCGCGCGCCTCCATCACCGAGCTCAAGAAGCTGAGCATGGAGCAGCTGACCGATGTCGAAGTGACGTCGGTCTTGCGAACCGCCGAGCGGCTCGGCGGCGCCGCTGCGGCCGTGACCGTTGTCACCAATGAAGACATCCGGCGATCGGGTGCGACGACGGTGCCGGACGCGCTGCGGCTCGTGCCCGGGATTCACGTGGCCAGTCAAACTGCGAACACGTGGGCGGTCAGCGCGCGAGGATTCAGCAACGTCAACTCGGAAAAGCTGCTGGTCCTCTCCGACACACGCAGCGTCTACACGCCGCTCGTCTCCGGTGTGGCCTGGGACGTCCAGGACTATCTGATGCAGGACATCGACAGGATAGAGGTTATCCGTGGGCCGGGAGCGACGCTCTGGGGATCGAACGCCGTCAATGGCGTGATTAACATCACGACGAAGAGTGCCAGGGATACGCAGGGACTCTACGTCGAGACGAGTGCCGGGACGGAAGAACGAGCGAGCGCGGCAGTGCGATATGGAGGACAGGCCGGAGATCGAACCTTCTATCGCGTCTTCGGTACTTACGTGAATCGTGACGCCAGCTTCCTTCCGCCTGGTCCGACGTCGGATGACTGGCAGGTGGGCCATCTTGGCGGGCGCATGGACTGGGAGGCGCCGGAGGGCGACTCCCTGACAATTCAGGGAGATGTCTACGGCGGCAACATCGGGCGAGTGGCCCCCTCCATAACGATCATCGGGCGCGATGGACCGGTTGGCGACCTTGTTGTCGACGTCGGCGGAGGCAATGTTCTCGGGCGTTATCGGCGCCGCAGATCTGATGCGTCGGAAATCGAACTTCGCGTGTACTACGATCGAACGCATCGCAACGACCCGAGCTTCGTCGACGATCTCCACACGTTCGACGCAGAGTTCCGGCACCGGTTCCCGATCGGTCGCGTCCACGAAGTCAGTTGGGGTTTCAACGATCGATTCACGGCGAATCGGAACACCGGTAAGGGGCTGTTCGCGCTGGATCCGGCGTCCTCTCACGACAATCTCGTCAGTGGTTACGTGCAAGACCAGCTGCAGATTCACGATGGGCTGCATGTCACGTTCGGCACGAAGCTGGAGCACAACGATTTCAGTGGCTTCGAGGCACAGCCCAGCGGTCGCGTGGCATGGACGCTGTCGAGGGGTCAAACACTCTGGGGCGCGGTATCGCGCGCCGTGCGAGTTCCGACGCGGATCGAGCGAGACATCTCGGTCGACGTCACCGATCCCGCCAACAATCCCGTCGCGCGTCTGCTTGGAAATGACGAGTTTGACTCGGAGACGCTCGTGGCGTACGAGGTGGGACATCGCTGGCAACTGTCGCCTATGGTCTTCACGGATGTCGCCGCCTTCCGCAATCAGTATGACGGGTTGGCGTCGCTCGAACTGGGTGACCCGTTCGTCGATTCGCAGCGCATGCGCATCGTCATTCCTGTCAGCAACGAGAATCTGACAAACGGTCACACGCAGGGCGTGGAGATCTTCAGCGTCGTTGCGCCACAGCCGAACTGGCGCGTCACGGCCAGTTACTCCTACGTCTATATGAGCCTCCATCCGCACGGGCAGGATCTGAATCGCGGCGAATTTCTCGAAGGCGCCACGCCGCGTCACCAGTTCGGGCTGAGTTCATTTCTCGACCTGCCCGCAGGCTTTCAACTCGACGGGCAGCTGCGCTCGCTCAGCGCGGTGCGACGGCTTCCCCCAGATCCGACCGGTGCAGGAATCGACGAATACAGCGAGCTCGATCTGCGACTGGCCTGGCGGGGGTGGCAAAGGATGGAACTCTCACTGGTGGGGCGAAACCTCCTGCACGGTCACCATCCCGAATTCGGGGCGCCGGCACAACGCGGCGAGATGGAACGCGCGACGTACGCAAGAGCTGCATGGGGGTTCTGACGAGGTCTCTGGTGCCACGACTGATCGGCAGGGCCTTCTGTCTGGCCCTGATTGGGTTGGCGGCTCCCGCCTCTGCCCCGGCGCAGCGAACGACTTTCGATGAGCGGGAAGTGAAGGCCGTCTTCCTGTTCAACTTCGTGCAATTCGTCGACTGGCCGGACCATGCCTTCAGCAGTCCTGAGGATCCTGTCGTCATCGGTGTCCTTGGCAGCGATCCATTCGGACGGCTGCTCGACGACGTCGTCAAGGGAGAGACGGTCAAGGGGCGGCCGCTCGCCGTTATACGGTTTCGTCGCGTCGAGGACATCAAGGCGTGTCACGTCCTGTTCATCAGCCCGTCAGAGACGCGGATGTACGAGCACATCCTGACGGCACTGGGTACCCAGCCGACGTTGACTGTTGGCGAGACACCCGACTTCACATCGCTGGGCATGATTCGGTTTCTGACGGAACGGAACCGTGTGCGTCTGGAAGTCAACGTCGAGAAGGTCAAAGCGGCGGGGTTGACGATCAGTTCGAACCTGTTGCGGGCCGCGCGCATCGTGGGCGCGCCGAGAGGCTGAGTGTTCAAGAACCGCCCCATCACGCGCAAGCTGATGACGGTCATCCTGCTGACCAGCGGTGTCGTATTGACGCTGACGTGCGGGACGTTTCTCGTCTACGAACTCGTGACGTTTCGCCAGTCGATGGCGCGAAGCCTCTCGACACTGGCACAAGCCATCGCTGCCAATAGTACGGCGGCATTGGCGTTCGAGAACGCCGACGACGCCAGGCAAGTGCTCTCTGCCCTCGCCGCGGATTCGCACGTCGTCGCGGCCGCCCTGTATGACCAGGAGGGAGTGCTGTTTGCGTCGTATCTGAATCCTGCTGCGGGAAATCTACCGTTGCCGCCGCGACCCGGGAGGGATGGCTATCGCTTCGAGCGGGCGGCATTCTCGCTGTATCAACCTGTGCTGATCGCGAACCGTCGACTGGGCACTCTTTACTTGGAGTCCGACCTCGGGGCGATGCGCCAGCGCTTCACTCTCTACGGCGGCATGCTCCTCGGCGTCATCGCCGTCGCAAGCCTGGTTGCGTTCGTATTGGCGAGGCGCCTGCAGCGATACATCACGCAGCCGGTGCTTTCATTGGCCAGCACTGCGAAGACCGTTTCCGAGGAGCAGGACTTCGCCGTTCGGGCGGAGCGATTCGATGACGACGAAATGGGCCAGCTCACCGACGCGTTCAACGCCATGCTCGCGCGCGTGCACGAGCGCGATCAGGCGTTGCGCGCGCAGGGTGATGAGTTGCGCCGCGAAGTCGCGGAACGGAAGGCGGTCGAGCAGGAGATCCGTCGTCTCAACGCCACACTCGAGCAACGTGTCATCGAACGGACCTCCGCACTGGAGGCATCGAACCGGGAGCTCGACGCGTTCGCCTACTCGGTATCGCACGACCTGCGCGCCCCGCTGCGGGCCGTCGATGGCTTCTCCCGCATTCTGCTCGAGGAATACGCACCCGCGCTTCCAGCCGAGGCGAGGCACTACCTCGAGGTGGCTCGCAGCAGCGCCGTGAACATGGGAAACCTGATCGACGGCCTGTTGGCGTTTTCCCGGCTCGGGAGACAACCGTTGCGTAAGCAACCGCTCTCTCCATCGGCTCTCGTTCACGAAGTGCTGAACGACTTCCAGCCGGAATTGGAAGGCCGCCGCGTGCACATCACAGTCGGGGACCTCCCGCCGTGCCAGGCCGATGCCCTGTTGCTGAAACAGGTGTTCGTCAATCTGCTCTCGAACGCGCTCAAGTACACGCGCCAGCGAGACGAAGCGATGATCGTCGTTGGGGCTTGCGAGCGTGAGGACCTGGCAGGCATGGCCGACCACGCTGAAGCGCCAGCTCAACACGAACTGCCGGGCGGCAACGAGCCGGTGTATTTCATTCGCGACAATGGCGCCGGTTTCGACATGCGTTACCGCGACAAACTGTTCGGGGTGTTCCAACGGCTGCACAGCGTCGATGCGTTTGAAGGCATCGGCGTCGGCCTGGCTCTCGTCGAGCGAATCGTGCACCGACATGGCGGTCGCATCTGGGCTCACGGAGAAGTGGATCGCGGCGCGACGTTTTACTTCATGCTGAGCCTCGGGCGCGACGGAGGCGAATCCAGCGACGAAAGGTTTGAAGAGTCGAGTGCGATACGAGAATCACACCATGAACACGGCTGAGACCGGAAAGTTCCTCCGCCTTCTGATCGTCGAGGATTCCGAGCATGACGCCGAGCTGCTGCTCTGGCACCTCCGTCGCGAGGGCTTTGCGATCAGTGCTCGACGAGTCGACACTGCGGCGGCCATGCAGGAGGCGCTGGCCACGGAGTCGTGGGATGTCGTGCTGTCTGACTATTCGATGCCGCACTTCAGCGCGACCGCCGCGCTAGCGCTGTTGCGGCAGTCAGGCTACGACACGCCGTTCATCATCGTCTCGGGAACGATCGGCGAGGAGACGGCCATTCAGGCGTTGAAGGCTGGGGCAAACGACTACCTGCTCAAGGGTCGCATCGGCAGGCTGGCGCAAGCGATTGAGCGTGAAGTTCGCGACGTCACCGAGCGCCGGAGACTTCACGCCACCGCGGCGGCACTCTCCGAGACCCGTGAGCGGATGCGCTTCGCGCTCGAAGCGGCCGCGGTCGGAACGTGGGAATTCGACGTGGCCACCGGAACCCTGGTGTGGTCGGACATCCAGGAACGTCTGCACGGTGTGTCTGCTGGAGGATTTGGCGGAACCTTCGAGGCGTTCGTCGACCTGATTCATCCCGAGGATCGCCAGCGAGTTCGTGAGGACATCTCCCGGTTTCTGCGCGGCAGCACTGATTGGCGTCTCGAGTATCGAGTCATCTGGCCCGACGGCTCGCAGCACTGGATTGCCAGCGTGGGCCGCACGTTCCAGGCCGCGGCGGGCGAAGGGATGCGGGCCGCGGGCGTGTGCATGGACGTCACCGCTTTCAAGCATCTCGAGGAGCAATTCCACCAGGCGCAGAAGATGGAAGCCGTCGGGAAGCTGGCGGGCGGCGTCGCACACGATTTCAACAACCTGCTCACGATCATTCTCGGCTACTGCGACATGCTGACCGATCGCCATCATGTCGAGCCGGCGGCGATCGAGGATCTGAAAGAGATTCGACGGGCCGCGACCAGTGCCAGCCTGCTCACCGGTCGACTGCTGGCCTTCAGTCGAAAGCAGGTGCTGGCGCCGCGGGTCGTCGACCTCAATGACATTCTCGCGAACCTGAAGAACATGTTGCGGCGGCTCATCGAGGAGAGCGTCCGGATCGAATTTCGCCTCAGCGAGGATCTGGCAGGGATCAAGGTCGATGCCGGCCAGATGGAACAGGTCGTGCTCAATCTGGTGGTCAATGCGCGGGACGCCATGCCCGCGGGCGGCACCTTGACGATCGAAACGGCCAGCATCCATCTGGATGACGACTACACGCGCACCCACGTGGGCGCGCAGCGCGGTCCGCACGTCCTGCTCGCCGTAACTGATACCGGAGTCGGCCTGGCGCCCGATGCCCGCGCGCATCTCTTCGAGCCGTTCTTCACGACGAAGTCAAAGGGGCACGGTACGGGGTTGGGCCTGGCTACCGTCTACGGCATCGTGAAGCAAAGCAGCGGGACGATCGACGTCGAGAGCGAGCCGGGCGTCGGAACGACGTTCAGGATCTATTTCCCCGCATCGAGCGAGCAGCCGACGCCGGTGCAGAGCAGGGCGGTGGCCACGAACCTGCGCGGCACTGAGACGATTCTCGTCGTCGAGGATGAGCCCACGCTGCGAGGGCTCGATCAGAACATTCTCGAACACTACGGCTACCGGGTGTTGGTGGCGGTGGATGTTGCCGAGGCGCTGAGCCTCTGCGCCAATCATCCGGAACACATCCACGTCGTCGTGACAGACGTCGTCTTGCCCGATGGAAGCGGCCGCACGATCGGGGACTGGGTCCTCCGGCACCGGGCGGGGACGAAAGTCATCTACATGTCTGGTTATACCGACGACGCGATCGTCCGGCACGGAATCCTGAACCCGGGCACGTTGTTCTTGCAGAAGCCATTCACGTCCGAAGAGCTGGTCCGCAACGTGCGCGAGATATTGACGGAGTCTGATTCGGGATCATCCGAGCAGGGGTGATGGAGAGTCGATACCAGGGCCCGCCATGCGGCGGCGGAACCTGGCGGTTCCGCCGTGACGAGCCGTCCTAGGCGCTGGCCGGGGCCTTGGCGCTCTTGGCGGCCGGGGTCTTCTTCTTGGTCGCGGCGGCCTTCGACGCCTTCACGGCCTTGGCTGCTGTGCGGCGCTGCTCGGACGTCTGTGCCCCGAACTTCTTGGTGAACCGCTCGACGCGGCCCTCGGTGTCGATCAGCTTCTGCCGACCGGTGAAGAACGGGTGGCACGCGGAACAGATTTCCAGGTGCAATTCCGGCTTGGTCGACCGCGTCTTGAACGTGTTTCCACAGGCGCAGCGAACCTCGACCACCTGGTATTTGGGATGGATGCCTTCCTTCACGGCCACTCCTTCTGAACAGCTGGGAAACCTCCATTCTACCAGATGCCGGTGCGGCTCAGGGTGTATGCTTCGCCTCTCGGCAGGCCAGCCGCAATGGCTCTCCCTGGCTCATTTTCTTTAGGGGTTACCGTGAAGCGCGCCCCGCCCCGCTTGGAGCGGTCGGCGACGACCTCGCCCGGGTAGCGGACCTCGATCGCCCTGGGGCGGTTGGGGTCGCGGC
>JALDXQ010000149.1:0-18177 GCA_032156805.1 Acidobacteriota bacterium | reverse complement strand
CTGCCGCTGCTGTCGCAGGACAGGTTGCTCGCGGTTATCGAAGTCGCGGCGTTTAGCGCATTCACGACGAGGGAGCAGTCACTGCTCGACGAGGTCCTGTCGGTTGCCGCACTGAGCCTCGAGGTCCTGCAGCGCAACCTCCACACCCACCAGCTCCTTGGCCAGACGCAGGCGCAGGCACGTCAGCTCGAGTCACAGGCGGATGAACTGGTCCGCGCGCGCAGCAAGGCGGAAGAAGCCACCGAGATGAAGTCCATGTTCCTCGCGAACATGACCCACGAGATCCGCACGCCGATGAACGCCATCATCGGCCTCTCGCATCTCGCGCTCAAGACGCATCTGTCACCGAAGCAGCGCGACTACGTCAGCAAGATCCACAACGCCGGCACCTCGCTGCTCGCGGTCATCAACGACATCCTCGACTTCTCCAAGATCGAAGCCGGGCGGCTCGACATCGAAACCACTGATTTCAGGCTCGACGATGTGATCAGCTCGGTGACGACGCTGACCGCGCAGCAGGCACATGACAAGGGACTCGAATTCCTGGTGCATGCGGCGCCGGGCATTCCCGAGTACCTGCTTGGCGACCCGGTCCGCCTGGGACAGATCCTCACCAACTGCGTCGGCAACGCGGTGAAGTTCACCGAGCGTGGCGAGATCCGCGTGGACATCGAGCTCGTCGAGCGCACCGGGCAGAAGGTGCAGCTGAAGTGCTCGGTGCGTGACACCGGCATCGGTATGACGAAGGAGCAGTCGGAGAAGTTGTTCCAGCCGTTCACGCAGGCGGACATGTCCACGACCCGCAAGCATGGTGGCACCGGCCTGGGACTCACCATTTGCCGCCGCCTGGTCGAGTTGATGGGTGGACGGATCTGGCTCGAGAGCGAGCCTGGCGTCGGCACGACTTTCTTCTTCACTATCTGGCTGGGCATCGGCGAGGCGAAAGGGTCGGGCACGATCGTTCCCGAGCGGCTGTCGCGTCTCCGCGTGCTCGTCGTCGACGACAACGCAGCCGCGCGCGACATCCTGCGGGAGCCCTTGAGCAGTGTGGTCAGTCGCGTCGATGTCGTGGCGTCAGGGAAAGATGCCATCACGTCGATTCAGCAGCGGGATGCCTCGGAGCCCTACGACATCGTCTTCATGGACTGGCGCATGCCGGGCATGGACGGCCTGCAGGCCAGCCGGTACATCAAGGGCGACGAGACGCTGCACCATCAGCCGGCTATCGTGATCGTGACGGCGTTCGGACGCGAGGAAGTCCGGGAAGAAGCAGAGCGAATGCAGCTCGACGGCTTCCTTCTCAAGCCGGTGACGAAGTCCACCATCGTGGATACGCTCGTCAACGTCTTTGCGACTTCCGAAGAAGCCGCGCACGTTGCGATGGATCACGCGTACGAGCAGCGGCTGCGCGGTGCGCGGATTCTTCTGGCCGAGGACAACGAGATCAACCAGCAGATCGCCGTCGAGCTCCTCGAGGGTGCGGGCGCGACGGTCAGGGTGGCCAACAACGGGCGTGAGGCACACGAGATCCTCCTGAACGGTCCGCTGCCCGCTCCCTTCGATCTCGTGTTGATGGACCTCCAGATGCCGGAGATGGACGGCTATCAGGCGACAGCAAAGCTGCGCGACGACCCCCGCTTCGCCACGCTCCCGATCGTCGCGATGACGGCGCACGCGACGATCGAGGAACGTCAGCGCTGCCTTGCCGCCGGCATGAACGATCACGTCGCCAAGCCGATCGATCCAGTCACGTTGTTCGAGACGGTCGAGCGATTCCACAAGTCCGCTGCACCAAGAATGTCCGATGATCTGCACGACATCGCGAATCTCGACACCAGCGCTGGTCTGTCGCGAGTTGGTGGAAACCGCAAGCTGTACATGAAGCTGCTGCGGCAGTTTGTCGAGCAGCAGGGTGCCGTCGTCGGACAGATCGCTGACGCACACGGTCGTGGTGACGTGTCGCTGGCCGAACGGCTCGCGCACTCCCTCAAAGGCGTCGCGGGCAACATCGGCGCAACGCAGGTCCAGCGTGCGGCAGGTGCTCTCGAGAAGGGCATTCGCGAGGGCGCACCCGCCAACGATCTCGACGCAGCGAGGCAACACGTTGCGTCGGCACTCGATCCCCTCGTCGCTGAACTGCGGGCCAGGCTGTCGTTGTCTCCCGCGGAAGCAGTCCTGGAACCGAGCGCACCGACGACGGCGAACCCGGCGGAGTCGCGCGACGCCGCGGCGAAACTGACCACGCTGCTCGCAGACCTGGATCCGGCGGCGGCAGATTTCATCGAGTCCAACCACGCGGCCCTGCGTCCGTTGTTCGACGGTCAGACATGGCTGGAGTTCGAGAAGCTCGTCCAGGGGTATGCGTTCACTGACGCGCAGGCGCAACTCGAGCAGGCGCTCAGAAGCTTCGCCGGGAGTGCCTGACGTGAAGGAATTGTCTGAGAGCCGCGTTCTCGTTGTCGATGATGTGAAGGACAACATCGACATCCTGGTCCAGGCGTTGCGGGACGAGTACAAGTTGAGCGTCGCGCTCGACGGTGCGTCTGCACTGCGGAGCGTCGAGAAAAGCACGCCGGACCTCGTGTTGCTCGACATCATGATGCCGGGCATGGATGGCTACGAGGTGTGCCGGCAGCTGCGCAGCCGCGAGGCGACGCGCGAAGTCCCGATCATGTTTCTCAGCGCGCTCGAGGATGTAAGGAACAAGGCGCATGGCTTCGAGGTCGGTGGCAACGACTACCTGACGAAGCCGTTCGAGATGCTGGAGGTCAAGGCGCGCGTCAGGTCACTGCTCAAGGCCAAGCTGTATGCCGACGCCGTGCGCGAGGCGGTGGCACGGGATCTCCGGATTGCGCGTGAGATTCAGGTCGGAATTCTGCCGACGGATCTGGCCGCCGTCACCAATGGCACGCCCCTCGATGTCCACGCGATCGTCGAGTCGGCGCGCGCCGTAGGCGGCGATCTCTACGAGGTGTTGCGTCCATCCGCCAATCGAGTCGTCGTCGCCGTCGGTGATGTGTCGGGCAAGGGCATTCCGGCGGCACTGTTCATGGCGGTGGCGATGACGGTGCTGCGCACGCTGGCCCGGCAGATCGCCGAGCCGGATGACATTCTGCGCCGCCTCAACGACGAACTGGTCGAGCAGAATCCACGCGCCATGTTCGTGACGCTGCAATGTCTCGTGTTCGATCTCGATCGCCGTCTTGTCTCGGTGGCCAATGCGGGACACCACCAGCTGGTCATCCTCTCAGCCGGCCGGGCACCGCGATTTGCGTGCCCGTCATCGGGACGGCCGGTGGGGCTGATGCCGCACAACCCGATCGAGCGTGAAACCATCGCGCTCAGCCCGGGCGACACGCTGGTGCTGTTTTCCGATGGTGTCTCGGAAGCGATCAACCGCGAGGAAGGCTTCTACGGCGAGGACCGGTTGCTGCAGACGCTGGCGGCATGTTCCGGTGAGACACCCAAGGAGATCGTGTCGCGTGTGCTGAACGATGTCCGCGCGTTCGCGGGGGAGGCGAAGCAGTCGGACGACATCACCATCCTGGCCGCGCGATACCGGCCGCCGCCGGCGTGACGCTGCGCTTCACACGCCCTGGCCGGGCAACATCGCCGGCCGTACGTCCCAGATGTCGCGGCAGTAGTCTCGAATCGAGCGGTCCGACGAGAAACGTCCCACCCGTGCGCAATTGAGGATCGACATGCGGGCCCAGCCGGCCCGGTCGCGATAGGCGTCGCTGACGCGCTGCTGGCAGTCGACGTACGCCTGATAGTCGGCGAAGAGCATGTAGTAATCGCTCGTGAGGAGGGATTCGACGAGCGGACGGAAGACGGTGCGATCGCCGTTCGAGAAAAAGCCGCTGTCGATGAGATCGATGGCGTCGCGCAGTTCCTGGTTGGATTCGTAGTAGCGGCGCGGCTGATACCCCTGTCTCTGGAGCTCACCAACCTGGTCGGTCGTCAAGCCAAAGAGGAAGAAATTGTCTGGTCCGACCGCGTCCCGTATTTCCACGTTGGCGCCGTCGAGTGTGCCAATCGTGAGCGCACCATTCATCGCAAACTTCATGTTGCCGGTGCCCGACGCTTCCTTGCCGGCCGTGGAGATCTGCTCCGACAGATCCGCCGCCGGGTAGACGTGGTGGCTGGTCTTGACGTTGAAATCGGGGATGAACACCACCTGGAGGAACTCCGAGACCCTGACGTCCTCGTTGACGACTGCCGCCACCGAGTTGATCAACTTGATGATCAGCTTGGCCATCCGGTATCCGGGCGCGGCTTTGCCGCCGAAGATCACGGTGCGCGGCGTGCCCGACACCACGCCGCGTTTCAGGCGGTTGTACAGGGTGATCACGTAGAGCACGTTGAGGTGCTGCCGTTTGTATTCGTGCAGCCGTTTCACCTGGATGTCGAAGAGCGACTGCGGGTTGACCGTGACGCCCGTACGTCCATGAATGAATTCCGCCAGCGCCTGCTTGTTGTCCGTCTTCACGGCCTGCCACTGGGCCTGGAAGCCGCTGTCGTCGGCCAACGGCTCGAGACGGCGCAGCTCGTCCTCGAGGTTGGCGACCCATCGGTCGCCGATGCGGCTGGTGATCAGCGAGCTCAATTTCGGGTTGCTCAAGACGATCCAGCGGCGAGGCGTGACCCCGTTGGTGACGTTGAAGAATTTCTCGGGAGACACCATGTAGAAGTCACGCAGGACGGTTTCTTTGAGCAGCTCGCTGTGCATGGCTGCCACGCCATTGATCGCGTGACTGCCAACACAGGCCAGATGCGCCATGCGCACATACCGGGGGCCGGTTTCGTCAATCAGGGAGAGGCGCCCGACGAGCTGATCGTCTCCGGGATAACGGGTCCGTACGCTATCCAGGAAACGCCGGTTGATTTCGTAGATGATCTCGAGGTGTCGCGGCAGCAGCCTGCCAAACAGCTGCACGGACCACTTCTCGAGCGCTTCGGAGAGCAGCGTGTGGTTGGTATACCCGCAGGCACGCTGCGTAATCGTCCACGCCTGATCCCAGTCCATCGAGTGTTCGTCCACGAGGAGCCGCATCAGCTCGGCGATGGCGATCGACGGGTGGGTGTCGTTCAACTGGACGGCCCAGTACACGTGGAACTCCGCCAGCGACCGGTCCTGGACCAGCGTGAGCCGGATCATGTCCTGCAACGAACAGGAGACGAAGAAGTACTGCTGCGCCAGGCGCAGCTCCTTGCCCGCGTCGGGCTCATCGTTGGGATAGAGAACCTTGGAGATGGTCTCCGACTTCATCTTCTCGAGCACTGCACCGTAGTAGTCCCCGACGTTGAAGGCAGCGAAATCGAACGACTCGGTGGCTTCCGCTTTCCACAGCCGTAAGAGGTTGGTCGTCGGTACGTGGTAGCCGGGGACCGGTGTGTCGTAGGCGACGCCCCTGACGACACGATCGGGGATCCAGCGCACGCTGTACAGACCGTTCTCATCACGCACCTGTTCGGTGCGCCCACCGAGGTTCACGTGGCACGCCACTTCGGGGCGTACGACCTCCCACGGATTGCCGAAGCGAAGCCACTTGTCGGTTCGCTCGGCCTGCCAGCCGTCTCGAATCGTCTGGTCGAAGATGCCGAACTCATAGCGGATCCCGTAGCCGATGGCGGGCACGTTGAGCGTGGCCAGCGAATCCATGTAGCAGGCGGCCAGGCGGCCGAGCCCGCCGTTGCCCAGGCCGGGCTCCTCTTCCTGCTCGAGCAGGTCGTGCAGGTTTTGCCCGACGGTCGCGAGCGCTTCCTCAGTCGTGTCCCAGATACCGAGGTTGATCAGGCTGTTGCCGAGATGAGGTCCGGTGAGGAATTCGGCCGACAGATACGAGACGACCTTGATTGGAAAGTTGGCATCGGCGATCGCTTCGACCGTGCTGATGTAGCGCTGCAGCATGCGGTCGCGCACGGTATAGGCCAGTGCCATGTACCAGTCGTGACGCGTCGCGTTGCCGGGAAATCGCGCCTGAAGACAGTGCAGATTTTCGACGAGCGCCTGGGCGATCGCGCTCGCACTGAGCCCGGTCCGGATGTTCTCCTTCTCGCGTCGAGTCGGTGAACCAGCCCTCGAAGTTTTCCCGGGTGCGGGACTCATGTCAGGATGACGACCGCTCCGGAGCAGGAGTCGTTCCACGGGGGCGTTTTCGTAGGCCGCGAATTGTCTCCGTTTTGATTGCGGCTCCCAGTCGTTACATGCCGTTGAGCCTCCGGCATTTCGGAGGTCCTCCAGCGCGCCGGAGGCGTGCGTGCCAGCCGCGGCGTCGCAGACTGCGTCGTTTCCCTTGAAGGGAAACTCACAGTAGACGGGCACACGTTGTGCTTGGGCGGGGGTGCCGCAGCCTTCTTCAAAGAGGGTTATTCGTGTTGCACCGTCTCTGTTTTGTTGCTGCCACTTGCCTGTTCGCGTTCGCCATCACCGTCCGTACGATTGGTGGCGCGTCCCCCGACGGCTTACCGCCTCAGCAGGCACCAGCCCCCGCTGCCCCTCAGCCCGGTTATGTCGGGAGCGACACATGCGAGGCCTGTCACACCGAGGGCGAGTCGCTCCGCGGGACGGCGCATGCGATGGCGATGAACCCGCGAACTCCCGCGGCCACGCAGGGCTGCGAGAGCTGCCATGGGCCAGGCCAGGCGCACGTGGACGATGAGAACAAGGGCAATATTCGAAAGTTCGGGGAGATCCGGGCTGGCGAGATCAACGAGTCGTGTCTGAGCTGTCACAATCGCGGTGAGCATGCCGGGTGGGAGGGGAGCGGACATGAGCGGCGCAATCTCTCCTGCACAACCTGCCACAGCGTCCACAGCCCGAAGTCGCCTACGCATCAGCTCGTCAAATCAACCCAGACCGAGCTCTGTGCCACCTGTCATCGGGTGCAGGTGACCAAGACCGAGCGTGCCGTTGCGCACATGCCGGTGCGCGAAGGCAAGATGTCGTGCTCGTCCTGCCACAACCCGCACGGGTCCATCAACAACGTCAAGGCTCTCAAGGTCGGGAGCTCGGTGGCGGAATCCTGCACCAGCTGTCACACGGAGATGCGCGGGCCGATGTTGTGGGAGCACGCACCGGTGCGTGAGAACTGCGCCACGTGCCACGACCCGCACGGCTCGTCGAACGATCGCATGCTCAACGTCCGCATGCCGATGCTGTGTCAGCGATGTCACGTCTTCACGCGCCATCCATCGACGCTCTACGACAAGGACGAGATTACAACGAACAAGAGCAACCGGATGTTCGGACGGTCGTGCGTGAACTGCCACTCGAACGTCCACGGCTCGAATCACCCGTCCGGGCAGTTCTACATGCGGTAGCTCGGAGGTACATGTGCGTCGTCTCGCATTGCTTCTCATGGCCTGTGGCGTGCTCGTCACGCCCGCCGCCGCTCAGGCACAAAGCCTGGCACAGGCGGTCGCGGCCGCCAGTGCGCAGGCCGCTCCATCGCAGGCGCCTGCGCCCGAGCCAGCGCAGGCCGGGCCCGCCACGGATCTGGATACGCGCAGCCTGTTTGAACCACGTGCGAACCAGGCGCAAATCAGCGGCCGGTTCAGCAGCATCGACGGCGATCCCGCACGCTACCAGCGCTACCAGGACCTGAGGGATGGTGTGCTCTTCACCGACGCCCGCTACGCGCGCAACGACCCGAACGGCGCCTGGCTGTTCAACGCGGCCGCGGACAACGTCGGCTGGCGCGACCAGCGCTTTTTCGCCGAGTACCAGCGGACGGGCCGTTTCGTCGTCACCGGGTTGTGGGATCAGATCCCGCAGTTCTACAGCGTCGATACGGCCACGCCGTATACACCATCGCCCAGCCCGCTGCTGCTCGACAACACGGCGCAGCTGCAAGCCCAGAGCGGCGGTGGCCTGAACGTGTACGTGCCGATCGCCACCCAGTTCGATCTCACCGAACGTCGAGACATCGGGCAGTTCAGCGTCGTCGCAACGCCGCGGCCGACCCTGGACCTGACAGCGACATTCACCACGCAGAAACATTCGGGCGAGCTGCCCTGGGGCGCCAGCTTCGGATTCAGCAACGACGTCGAGGTCGCGCTGCCGTATGACTCCCGGACCAACGACTTCAACCTCGGCGCCGAGTGGACGAACAACCGTCAGATGCTGCGCGTCGCGTACTCGGGCTCGTGGTTCAACAACCTGGATGACACCCTCGAGTGGGACAGCCCGCTGCGGCTGACGGATTCGACCAGCGCTCCCGGCCGTGGGCGCATGGCGCTCTGGCCTTCGAACTCGGCGCAGACCGTGAGCGCTGCCGGCTACTCGAAGTTCGCGCATCGCACGCAGCTCACCGGGTTCATCTCGTTCGGGTCGTGGAGCAACAACGAACAGCTGCAGCCGTTCACGATCAACCCGACGCTGCCGCAGTTGACGCTGCCGAGGAGCACGGCCGAAGCCGAGGCCAGTATCTTCTCGACCAACCTGAACCTCGTCTCACGGCCGATTGACGAGTGGCGATTCAGCGCGCGCGTGCGGCACTACGGCTACGACAACCAGGTTCCGGCGACGCCAATTCCCGAGTTCATCAACTACGACACCTCGGTGACGGACTCATCCACCGGCGGCCCGCGGCCTTACGCGCACGACCGGACGAACTTCGACGCCGACGCGACATGGACCGGATTCCAGCCCGTAGCCGTCACCGTTGGCTATGGCCACAACAACACCGGGCACGAGTTCCGCATCTTCGAGAGCACCGGGGAAGACGTGTTTCGCGTGACCGCAGACGCGATCGGCACGCAGTGGGTCACGTTTCGCGCCGAGTACGAGCTTTCGGGGCGCGACGGTTCGGGGCTGAACGAGGCGTTGCTCACTCAGACCGGCGAGCAGCCGGCGATGCGTCACTACGACATGGCCAATCGCAGCCGGAACCGCTTCACCGGGCAGATCGATATCCTTCCCAACGATCTGTGGATGTTCAGCGCGTCGCTGGGTGCCGGCCAGGACGACTACGACGACAGCTACTTCGGCCTCCAGGAGTCGACGTTCAACACGTTCACGCTGTCGGCCGATCTGCAGCGGCCCGACGGCTGGCGCGCCGGCGCTTCATATACCTACGAGCGCTATTCAGGTTTCCAGCAGTCGCGCAACGCAAGCCCGGGCCAGGAAAACGATCCACTGCGCGACTGGACCACGGACTCGAAGGAGCGCGTGAACTACTTCTCGATCTACGCCGCTCCTCCACGATTCAGGCAGAACACGGAGGCTCGGGTGTCGTATGACTACAGCCACGCGGAGGGCACGTACTTCTATGCGATTCCTCCCGGCAGCCCGCTGACGCCGCCGAACCAACTTCCCAATGTCTACAACAAGCTGCAGCAGTTCCATCTCGACGTGCGGCACAAGCTGACCAACCAGTGGGTCGCGACGCTCTCGTATCTCTACGAACCGTTCCGCGTCTATGACTTTGCCTTCGACCCGACTGTCGTCAACGGCATTGCTCAGCCAAGCTCGTTGGTGCTCGGCTACGTCTACCGCCCGTACACGGCGCATTCTTTCGTGCTGGGGGCGAGATACTTCTGGTGAGCGAGCGTACCATGTTCATTTCTCTGGAGGCTCCATGCGGATCACGTTCATGAAAGGGACGATTGCGATGGTCGCGGTGACGCTTGGCACCGCGATGATGCCCTCGCTGGCTGTAGCGGGACAGGACGCCAAGCGCGGGCAAGAGGTCTATACCGCCCAGAAGTGTCAGGGGTGTCACAACATCGGAGGGCAGGGGTACAAGGCAAACACGCTCGACGGTGTCGGGAAGAAACTGTCTGCTGATGACATCCGAGCGTGGATTTTGACCCCGAAGGCGATGGCCACGAAGACCAAAGCGACGGGCAAGCCGCCGATGCCCGATCGATACGCCAAGCTGCCGGCGGCTGATGTCGATGCGCTCGTTGCCTACATGCAGAGCTTGAAGTAGGAGAACGTGGTGGCAGGACGTGAGGCGCTCGCGCGCCATCCGCTCGCGATCGCAGGCGCACTCATCACCACATTTGCCGCGGTGGCCTTCATTGCGATGGCCATTGCGGTGGTGGCCGGCCTCTTCGACAACCCGTACGCCGGCCTCGTCGTCTTTGTCGCCCTTCCCGCACTGTTCGTTGCGGGCCTGCTGCTCATCCCGGCAGGGATGTGGCTGCAGCGCCGCAAGCTCGAACGCGACCCCGGTGCCGCTCGCGACTGGCCGGTGTTCGATTTCCGCAATGCCAGCGTCCGGCGGACGGCGCTCGCCATCACCGGCCTGACCGCCGTCAACGTCATCATCGTCCTGCTCGCGGGCTACGGGAGCCTGCATTGGATGGAGTCGCCGACCTTCTGCGGACAGGTCTGTCACACGCCGATGCATCCGCAGTTCACGGCCTGGCAGGCAGCGTCGCATTCGCAAGTAGCTTGTGTGAACTGTCACGTCGGCGAAGGCGCCGCCGGCTTCGTCCACGCCAAGCTTGCGGGCGTCCGGCAGCTCGTGCACGTTGTGACGAACTCGGTTCCTATGCCCATCCCTCCAGGTGGTGACCTGCCTTCCGTCGAGCAGACCTGCCTCAATTGCCACCGCCCTGGCCAGTCCGGACCAGATCTGATCCGGACGTTCCGTGCGTTTGCCGACGACGAAACGAACTCCGAGACGACGACGGTGATGCAGATGCACATGGGCAGTTCGCCATCGTCAACGCGGTCGATTCACTGGCACGCCGATCCCGGGAATCGCGTCGAGTACGTCGCGACCGACGCAGCTCGCGAAACGATCCCCTATGTCAAAGTGACCAACGCGAACGGACAGGTCAAGGAGTACCGCGCCGCGGATACGACCGACGAGACGATTGCCGGCGGCACGAGGCGGACGATGGACTGCCGCGACTGCCACAACACCATCGGGCATCCGATCTCGCCGACTCCCGAACAGGCCGTGGATCAAGCGATCGCCAGCAGGTCGATCGCGCGGGACCTGCCGTTCGTGCGGCGTGAAGGGATCCGGCTGGTCACGGCGACGTATGCCAGCGAGGACGACGCGATGAGCGCCATCGAAAGCGGGCTGCGCAGCTTCTATCAGTCACAGGGTGGCTCTGTCGATCAACAAGCGCTGTCGCGGAGCATCACCGGCGTTCAGGACGTGTATCGCCGCAACGTGTTCCCCTCGATGATGGTCTCGTTCGGTTCGTATCCCACGAACCGGGGCCATTTCACGTCGACAGGCTGCTTCCGCTGCCACGACGACTCGCACACGGCACAAGACGGCTCCACCATCAGCGCCGAATGCGAGCTCTGCCACACGCAAATCGAGACGCCGTAAGACGTCCGGAGGACCAGCCATGACGAGCAGGCGCCGGATCACGGTCGACGGAAACGAAGCGGCCGCGTCGGTCGCGTATCGGGCGAGCGAGACGATCGCCATCTACCCGATCACGCCAAGCAGTCCGATGGCCGAGCTCTGCGACGAGTGGTCCAGCCGCAAGATCCCGAATCTCTGGGGAGCCGTCCCCGAGCTGGCGGAAATGCAGTCGGAGGCCGGCGCGGCGGGTGCGGTCCACGGCGCCCTGCAGGCCGGCTCGCTCGCGACGACCTTCACGGCGTCGCAGGGCCTGCTGCTGATGATTCCCAACATGTACAAGATCGCGGGCGAGCTCACGCCCTTCACGATGCACGTGGCGGCGCGCACCCTCGCCACGCATGCGTTGTCGATCTTCGGTGATCACTCGGACGTCATGGCATGCCGCCAGACCGGATTCGCGCTCCTGTGCTCGAACTCGGTACAGGAAGCACACGACATGGCCGCCGTGGCGCATGCCGCGACGCTCGAGACGCGCATTCCGTTCCTGCACTTCTTCGACGGCTTCAGGACCTCGCACGAGGTCGCGAAGATCGAGGAGCTCGCCGACGACGACTTGCGGGCGCTGATCGCGGAGCCGTCGATCTTCGCGCATCGTCAGCGCGGGCTCACGCCGGATCGCCCGGTGATTCGCGGAACTGCCCAGAATCCCGACGTGTTCTTCCAGGCGCGCGAAGCGGCCAACCGGTTCTATGACGAGTGCCCCGACACCGTCGAGCGCGTGATGCGGCGGCTGGCGGAGCTGACCGGCCGCCGCTACGGCCTGTTCGAGTACTTCGGTCACCCCGCAGCCGAGCGCGTGATCGTCATCATGGGATCGGGCGCCGATACGGCACACGAAGCCGTCGAGCACATGACCGCCGGAGGCGGGAAGGTCGGCGTCCTCAAGGTGCGGCTGTACCGGCCGTTTGTGAGCACGGCGTTCCTGGCTGCGCTCCCGTCATCAGTCCGCAACCTGGCAGTGCTCGATCGCACAAAGGAGCCGGGCGCCATCGGCGATCCGCTGTATCTCGACGTCATCGCCGCGCTCGCGGAGGCACACGCTGAAGGCCGGCTTCCGTTCGCGGCTCCGCCACGGGTCATCGCCGGCCGCTACGGCCTGTCGTCGAAAGAGTTTACGCCGGCGATGGTCAAGAGCGTGTTCGACGAGATGGCAAAGGACGCCCCTCGGCGCCACTTCACCGTCGGCATCGTCGACGACGTGACGCACACCTCGCTCGCGTGGGATCCGTCCTTTCGAACCGAGGCGGAGGATGTCTCGGCCTCGCTGTTCTACGGACTTGGCGCCGACGGGACCGTGGGCGCCAACAAGAACTCGATCAAGATCGTTGGCCAGGAAACGGATCTCTACGCGCAGGGATACTTCGTCTACGACTCGAAGAAGTCGGGAGCGATCACCGTCTCGCACCTGCGGACGAGCCGCAAGCCGATCAGGTCGGCGTACCTGATCGACCGCGCCGGCTTCGTCGCCTGTCATCAGTTCGAGTTCGTGGACAAGATCGACGTGCTCGAGCATGCGGCCCCGGGCGCGGCGTTCCTGCTGAACGCGCCGTTCGACGCCGGGGCCGTGTGGGATCACCTGCCGCGAGAACTGCAGGAGCAGATCATCGAGAAGCGGGTCCGTTTCTTTGCCATCGACGCGTACGACCTGGCGAAACGCGCCGGCATGGGGACGCGCATCAACACGATCATGCAGACGTGCTTCTTCGCGATCTCCGGTCTCCTGCCGCGCGACCAGGCGATTGCGCACATCAAGAAAGCGATCGAGAAAACCTACGGCAAGCGCGGCCCGGAAGTCGTGCGGCGGAACTGCGAGGTCGTGGATCAGTCGCTCGCGCACCTGCACGAGATCTCCGTGCCCGGCGCAGTGAACGCGCGCTATGGCCGTCCGCCGCTGGTGTCGGAGAAGGCGCCGGATTTCGTGCAGAAGGTCACGGCCGTGATGCTGGCCGGCAAGGGCGACCTGCTGCCGGTTAGCGCATTTCCGGTGGATGGTACGTGGCCGACGGCCACGGCAAAGTGGGAGAAACGGAGCATCGCCCGCGAGATCCCGGTCTGGGACTCGAAGATCTGTATCCAGTGCAATCAGTGCGCGCTGGTGTGCCCGCACGCCGCGATTCGCGCGAAGGTCTACGACGAGGGGTCGCTCACCGGCGCGCCGGCAACGTTCAAGTCGACGCCGTACAAGGGCAACGAGCACAAGGGCAAGCACTACACGATCCAGGTGGCGCCCGAGGACTGCACGGGTTGCAATCTGTGCGTCAACGTCTGCCCGGCCAAGGACCGCACCAACCCGAAGCACAAGGCAATCGACATGCACCCGCAGGCGCCGCTGCGCGAGCCGGAGCGTGCCAACTATGAGTTCTTCCTGGATCTTCCCGAGATCGATCGAACCGGGATCACCCGGCTCGATCACAAGAGCTCGCAGTTCCTGGAGCCGCTGTTCGAGTACTCGGGCGCGTGCGCCGGCTGCGGTGAGACGCCGTACCTGAAGATGCTCACGCAGTTGTTCGGCGACCGGCTGCTGATGGCGAATGCCACCGGCTGCTCGTCGATCTACGGTGGCAACCTGCCGACGACGCCATACACCACGAACCGGGACGGACGGGGACCGGCGTGGGCGAATTCGTTGTTCGAGGACAACGCGGAGTTCGGGTTCGGCTTCCGCCTCGCGCTCGACGCCTACGTCGCGGCGGCGCGA
The DNA here is from genome assembly GCA_032156805.1 of Acidobacteriota bacterium. Lineage (GTDB taxonomy): Bacteria > Acidobacteriota > Vicinamibacteria > Vicinamibacterales > UBA2999 > Gp6-AA40. The sequence goes on along the minus strand of JALDXQ010000149.1, from coordinate 4,140 downwards.
GCGCTCGTCCAGCGCCTGGCGCCGCAGATCGGCGACGGCCTGGCCACTGCGCTGCTCGACGCGGACCAGTCGAACGAAGCCGGCATCGGGGCGCAGCGCGAGCGCGTGCGTGCGCTGCGTGGCCAGCTCGCCGCGCGGACGACGGCCGAGGCGCGCCGGCTCGAGACCCTCGCCGACTACCTCGTGAAGAAGAGCGTGTGGCTCGTCGGTGGCGACGGGTGGGCGTACGACATCGGCTACGGCGGGCTCGATCACGTGCTGGCCAACCGGCGCGACGTCAACATCCTGGTGCTCGACACCGAGGTGTACTCGAACACCGGCGGTCAGCAGTCGAAGGCGACGCCGCTCGGCGCGGCCGCGAAGTTCGCTGCGGCTGGCAAGCCGGTGGGGAAGAAGGATCTCGGTCTGCTGGCCAACATGTACGGCCACGTTTACGTCGCGCGCGTCGCCTTCGGCGCGAAGATGGCACAGACGGCGCAGGCGTTTCTCGAGGCGGAGTCCTACGCCGGTCCCTCGCTCATCATCGCCTACAGCCATTGCATCGCACACGGGTACGACATGGCCAACGGTGCCGCGCAGCAGAAGCTGGCAGTCGATTCAGGCGTCTGGCCGCTGTACCGCTTCGACCCGCGACGGCTGGTCAAAGGTGAGCCGCCACTTCACCTCGATTACGGTCCACCGAAGGCGAAGGTGGCCGATTACCTGCGCAACGAATCACGCTTCCGGATGGTGGAGCGGGCCGACCCTGCGCAGTACAGGAAGTTCGTCGCGGAATCGACGGCGGCGGCACAGCGGCGCTACGCCGTGTATTCGCAGCTTGCAGGCATCACGGTACCGGTGATCGACGCGACGCCCGAAGCGAACGGTGAGGCCAAGGAGGAGTGATGAATCTGAGCACCACTTACCTCGGCATGCGTTTGCCCCACCCGCTCATCGTGGGCGCGGGTCCGCTCGGCGACGATCCCGACACCGCGCGAGCGCTCGAAGACGCTGGCGCCGCGATGATCGTGCTCCGCTCGCTCTACGAAGAAGAAGTCACGCAGGAGCAGATGAGCGAGTTCGTCAACGTTGAAGCTTTCAGCGAGTCGTTCCCCGAAGCGACCAGCTTCGCGCCCGACCCGCTCCTGTCACTGGGGCCGGACGAGTACCTCGAGCATCTTCGGCTGATCAAGGACGCAGTCGACATCCCGGTGATGGCGTCGCTCAACGGAATGACCGCCAGCGGGTGGCTCAACTACGCGAAGCTCCTCGAGGAGGCGGGCGCGGACGGACTCGAGTTACACATCTACCACGCGGCCAGCGACATGACATCGAGTGCCGCCGACGTCGAGAGCAACGCGATTGACATCGTCAGGGAAGTGAAGCGCAGCCTCCGCATTCCAGTGGCGGTCAAGCTCGCGCCTCTGCTGACGGCCTTTGCGCACTTCGCGAAATCGCTCGACGAAGCCGGTGCCGACGCGCTCGTGCTGTTCACGCGCTTTCATCGCATCGACATCGACGTCGACGAGCTCGAGGTGGTTCGCACGCTGCCGTTGTCGGATTCGTCAGAACTCCCGCTTCGGCTTCGCGGCGCTGCGGCACTGGCCGGGCGCATCAAGGCCTCGATCGCCGTCACTGGCGGCGTGCACACCGGCCTCGATGTCATCAAAGCGACGATGGCCGGCGCTCATGGCACGCAGCTGGTGTCGGCGCTGCTTCGTCACGGGCCGGATCACTTGCGCACCGTGCGGCGCGAGCTCGAGTCGTGGATGCGGGAGCACGAATGGGAGTCGCTCGGTGAGATGCGCGGCAACATGAGCCTCGAGCGGATCGCCGATCCCGCGGCGTACGAACGGGCAAATTTCAGGATGGCGCTGCGGTAGCAGCCGACCACATCACGGCGGGTGCCAGTGACGACCACATTCCAGGTATGAGTAGCGCCAGACGCAGCGTGGTCGCTCCGGGCGCCAGCCTGGAAAAACTGGCGGGTGGTTTCGATTTCACCGAGGGACCGACGTGTGACGCGGCGGGCAACGTCTTCTTCACCGACCAGCCCAACGATCGCATCCTGAAGTGGAGCGCAACAGGGGAACTCTCGACCTTCCTCCAGCCGGCGGGCCGCGCCAATGGCATGTATTTCGATCTCGAAGGCCATCTGATTGTGTGTGCCGACGAGAAGAACGAGCTGTGGTCCGTCGCTCCGGCCGGCGCCATCACAGTGCTCGTGCGCGAGTACGAGGGCAAGCGCCTGAACGGCCCCAACGATGTCTGGGTGCGGCCGGACGGCGCGATGTACTTCACCGACCCGTTCTACCGGCGGTCCTGGTGGACTCACGAGACCATGCCGCAGGACGGCCAGCACGTCTACTTCCTGTCCGCCGATCGCCGGCGGCTCGTACGGGTGGCCGAAGACCTGGAGAAGCCGAACGGCATCATCGGCACGCCAGACGGGAAGACGCTCTTCGTGGCAGACATCGCCGCAGGGATGACATACCGTTACGACGTCGCTGCGGACGGCACTCTCACACGCAAGACGCTGGCGGCGAATCACGGCTCGGACGGCATGACGCTGGACAACGAGGGGAATCTCTACCTGACCGGCGATGGCGTGAGCGTGTTCGACAAGGCGGGGCAGCTGGTGGATCGAATCCTCGTTCCTGACGAACGATGGACGGCGAACGTCAGCTTCGGTGGCCGGGACAGACACATGCTGTTCATCACGGCAACCACGGGACTGTATGGAATCATGACCCGCACAACAGCCGCCAACGCGGCGAAGTAAGCACAGGAAGAGAGCCGACGTGAAGGCTATTACCGTAGAACCGCACAAGCTGGAGACGGCGCGCCTGGAAGACATTCCCGAGCCGGACCCGAGCGACGGGTCGGTGCTCGTCGAAGCCATCGCCGTTGGTGTCTGTGGCACCGACGTCGAGATCGTGGAGGGCAAGTACGGGTGGGCTCCGCGCGGCCGGACGCGCCTCGTGCTCGGGCACGAGTCGCTCGGCCGCGTGCTCGACCCAGGGCCGAGTTCCCGCCTACTGGCGGGCGATCTCGTCGTGGGAATCGTCCGGCGACCCGACCCGGTGCCCTGTTCCAGCTGCGCAGTGGGCGAGTGGGACATGTGCCGGAACGGCCAGTACTCCGAGCGCGGCATCAAGGAGATCGACGGTTTCATGTCGGAGCGCTGGCGAATCGAGCCCGAGTACGTGATGAAGATCGATGGCTCTCTTGGTCTGCTGGGCGTGCTGCTCGAGCCCACGACCGTCGTCGCCAAGGCTTGGGAGCAGGTCGTTACGGTCGGTCAGCGCGCGTTCTGGGAGCCTCGCACCGCACTCGTCACCGGTGCCGGACCGATCGGTCTCCTGGCTGCCCTTGTTGCCCGGCAGCACGGGCTTGACGTCCACGTCCTCGACATCGTCGAAACGGGACCCAAGCCGGCGCTCGTGCGTGCGTTGGGGGCGGTCTACCACACCGGCTCTATCGCTGACCTCGGCTTCCGGCCTGACGTGATTGTTGAATGCACCGGAGTCGGGGAGGTCATTGCAGATGCCATCCGGAAGGTCGCGCCCGGCGGAGTCGTGTGCCTCACGGGCGTCGGAACTGGCGGGCGCACCATTGGACTCACGACAGCTGACGTGGCATCGAACGTCGTGCTCCGTAACAACGTGGTCGTCGGCAGCGTGAACGCCAACAAGCGGCACTGGTACAAGGCAGGGCAAGTCCTGGCGCGCGCCGACCGGGCGTGGCTCGCCGGCCTCGTGACGCGGCGTGAGCCCCCGGAGGAGTTCATGCGCGCTCTGCAGCGGCAACCGGACGACGTCAAGGTCGTGATCCAGTTCGCGCCGTGACGCTCGCTCACCACCTCGCACCGAGCAGCGACAAGGAGCTGCAGCATGCATCGCGCTGAACCGTGTCGGTTCGCCAGAGAGCTTGTGCTCGCGACCGTCTGCATCGTTTTCGTGACGCCGATTGCCCAAGGGCAGCTCCGACCCGATCCGACAGCGCTGTCGAGCGCGTCGCCGGAGCTGATCGATCGGCTGCGAGCTGACCCTTTCACCTATTTTCGGTTCATCAATCGCGCCTGGACCGCCCGCGTGTGCGAGGTGTTCGCCGACGTCACCGACGCGCCGATCGTGCGCCTCCACGGCGACGCCCACGTGG
>JALDXQ010000148.1:0-18197 GCA_032156805.1 Acidobacteriota bacterium | reverse complement strand
ACGGAAACAGCGCATCGGCCTGAAACAGGTATCCGGCCTGGCGGTTGAGCCCGGGCCGCGGTGCAAGCGTCGCGGGAATTCGTGCGCGACGTTTGCGCCGCCGCCCGTGGCTCAATCGCAGCCGCGCGTAGCGCGGCGCACACGTGCCTCGTCTGACCTCGTGCCCGTCCTTCGCGCCTCCGTGTCTCCGCGGCGATCCGTGTCCTCCGTCTTCTCCGCTCTCGCTAGTTCTGGCTGACCTCCACAGGGCGCTTGCGCGCGATCCAGTACAGCGTTGCGGGGCTGGTTCCTTCTTCGACGATGTCGAAGCCACCGTCGGTCAGCAGCGCCCGCCAGCGATTGGGATCCGCCGGCCGGTGAGCCGCGAGACCAAAATGCGGGATCGGCATGACGAGGCGCACCCAGAAGTCCTGGTTGACGATGCCGAGCAGGAACTCGCCGTTGGGCTTGAGGACGCGCGCCACTTCGCTGAGTGCGATTGGGATGTCGTCCCGGCGCAGGTGATCGATCGCGTACGTCGACACCGCGCCGTCGTAACTGCCGTCCGGAAATGGCAGCTTGCGCATGTCAGCCGTCTGCGCCTCGATGCGTTCGCCGACACCGCCGATACGCGCATTGAGCATCAGGCGTTCAGGTGTGTTCCCGTCGATGCCCCAGAAGCCGCTGTAGATGTCGATGGCAGTGGCCGTCGTATTGGGTCGCGCCTTGAGCACACCGATGGCGGCACGCCCTGAGCCGGCTCCCACGTCGACGAAGCGCCCGCGGTTCGACGCCATGAAGTGCTCAGACGGGAGTGACATCGGCGCGTTGATGCCGAAAACCACGTGCATGACCAACACGCCAGCGAGCCCCCAGAGGGAGAGGATGGAGGCAATGGCGACGATGGAGCGCCGCCATCCCAGCCACACTCCCACGATGGCCGCGGCCGCTCCGAGGAAGAGCGGGATCGCGTGGAGCCAGGTGACCGTCCATGTGTAGCCGAAGTCGTAGCTGAATGGTGAAATCATGCGCGCGACTATAACGCCATGGCCGTGAATGGAACCTGAACGCCGTGTTCAGGTCCCGTTCAGCCGCGGTAAGGTAGCAAAGTACCGGAATGAAAGTGCTCGTCGTCGAAGACGAATCGGCGCTGTCCGCACAACTGACCCAGTCACTCGGCGCGGCCGGCTACGCCGTAGATTGCGCGGCCGATGGTGATCGTGGCGACTTCCTGGCGCGTACAGAGGCGTACGACGCCGTCATCCTCGACCTCGGGCTTCCGCGAATCGACGGCCTGACGCTGCTTCGCGGATGGCGTGAATCGGGGTTGCAGGTGCCGGTGCTGGTGTTGACCGCGCGCGACAGCTGGCACGAGAAGGTCGTCGGGATCGACGAAGGCGCCGATGATTACGTTGCCAAGCCGTTCCGCATGGAAGAAGTGCTGGCGCGTGTGCGCGGACTGATTCGCCGGGCGAGCGGTCAGGCGTCGCCGGCCTTGCGGTGCGGGGCCGTGACCGTCGATCCGCGGCTGGCCCGAGTCTGCCGGGACGGTGTCGAGGTCAAACTGACCGCACACGAGTTCCGCGTGCTCTCGTACCTGATGCATCACCGCGCACGCGTCGTGTCGCAAGGCGAGTTGACGGAGCACATCTACGCGCAGGACGCCGAACGCGATTCCAACACCGTGGAAGTGTTCGTTGCTCGCCTGCGCCGCAAGCTGGGCGCCAACAGCATCGAGACCGTCCGAGGGCTCGGCTACCGGATGGGCTCATGAGCGAGCGCTCGCTGCGTGGCCGGGTCCTCTTCGCCAGCATTCTATGGACGATCGGCCTCGTGTTCCTGCTCAGCATGGCGTTCAGCCACCTCTTCGAGCATCTTCCGCGCTCGTATGTCATAACGCACCTGCATGGCTTTCTGCAGGCGCCACTCGTCATCCTTGGCGCGACGCTGTGCCTCACCGCAGCCCTGCTGCATGCCCGGAGAACCTTGTCGTCCGTCGACAACCTGCACAAGCGCCTCACCAGCGTTCGCGCGGGGAGCGCACGTCGGATGGAAGGCGAGTATCCGTCGGAGGTGCAGCCGCTCGTCGACGACCTGAACGCACTGCTCGAGCAGCGTGAGCAGGCGATCCGGCGCGCCATTGCGAAGGCTGGCGATCTCGCTCACGGCTTGAAGACACCGCTCGCCGTCCTCTCTCAGGACGCGGCGCGTGCGCGGGCGGCCGGTCAGGTTGAAATCGCCGACTCCCTCGACCAGCAGGTTGCGCGCATGCAGAGGCAGGTTGACTACCACCTGGCGCACGCGCGCGCCGCGGCATCTGGCGCCACCGGCGGCACGAGTGCATCAGTCAAGGAGTCCGTTGACGGACTCACGCGCGCCCTCCTGCGTCTGCACGCCGACCGCAGCCTGGCGATCGACGCGAACGTACCCGCCGGTCTCCAGGTCCGTGTCCAACGAGAAGACCTCGATGAGATGCTCGGCAACCTCCTCGACAACGCTTGCAAGTGGACGCATTCGCGGATTGTCGTGGGTGCAACCATCGATGGCGTGATGACGACGATCGCGGTCGACGATGACGGGTGCGGGATTGCTGAAGAGATGCGCGAGGCCGTCTTGCGACGCGGCGTGAGAGCTGACGAAGCCGCGCCGGGCACCGGCCTGGGCCTGGCGATCGTCCGCGATCTCGTCGAGTTGTACGGCGGGTCGATCACCCTGGAAGTATCACGGCTTGGCGGGTTGCGCGCGTCTCTGCGCGTGCCGTCGGGCGGATGAGGGCGAATTCTGAATTCAGAGTTCAGAATTCAGAATGACGAGAGCCGCCGCCCTCTTCCACCACACCACCGTCAGCACGACCGCTGCGAGAACGAGGCCGATCGACAGGCCGATCCACAGACCCTGCACACCCCAGCCAAAGCGAAAACACAGCAGGTAAGCCACTGGGAGGCCGAGGAACCAGTGGCCGACGACGTTGACCAGCATGGGCATTCGCGTCTCGGAGATCCCGCGCAGTGCTCCGGTGACGACGGCCTGTGTGCCATCGAACAACTGAAAGGCCGCGGCGATTGCCAGCAGGCCGACGCCGATGTCGACGATGCGCGGATCGGTGCTGAACACGCGCAGCAACGGCTGCGGCCAGAGGAAGAACACCAGGCCGATCGCCGTCATGATCAGGCCGCCGCTCACCAGCGCCGTCCATCCGGCACGCGCGGCCCGTTGACGGTCGCCGCTGCCGTAGGCGTAACCGACGCGCACAGCCGCTGCCGAAGCAAGGCCCAGTGGCACCATGAACGCGAGTGATGCGATGTTGAGCGCGATCTGATGCGACCCTGACGAGACCGGATCGAGTCGTCCTGCCAGCGCCGTCGCCGCTGCAAAGACGCCCACCTCGAGTGCCACCTGCGATGCGGCTGGAAACCCCAGCTTCACGAGGCGCCGGATGCGCTCCAGATCGATACCAAGATCGACCCGCGGATGTTGGTGGCCGCGTCGCCGGTGTTCGAGCCGGATGGCCAGGTACAGGAATGCGGCCATGTAGACGCGCGCGGCGGTTGTTGCCCAGGCGGAGCCGGCCACGCCCAAAGCCGGCATCCCAAGGTTGCCGTAGATGAGGAGCCAGTTACCGGCCGCGTTGACCAGGTTGGCCGTGATCAACGCGATCATGACTGGCCTGACCAGGTGCATCCCCTGCAGATAGCGGCGAAATGCCGCGTAGACGAGCAGCGGCAGGGCGCCGACTGCGATCACGCGCAAGTACGGCCCTACCAGTTGACGAGTCTCTGGATGCAGTCCCCACTGATCGAGGGTGATGTAGGCAACCCATGTCAGCACCATCACGATCGGCGCGACCAAACAGGCAAGCCAGACGCCTTGATGCAGCCACAGCAGACATTCGCGTTCGTTGCCGGCGCCGTGAGCCTGCGAGACGAACGCATCGACGCCCAGCATCAGCCCCATGCCGAAGATGACGATGGCCGTGAACACACTGCTGCCCATGCCGGTAGCGGCAATGGCAGCCGGACCCAGCGGTCCGACCATGATAGTGTCCACCAGGCCCATGCTCATCCACCCCACTTCGGCGAGGATGACTGGACCGGCGAGTTTCATCAGCGGTCTGAACTCTTGAAGCATCACCTGTCACTGTCTGCATTCTGAATTACAGTGATGCCGTGAGACTGTTCCTGACAGCTTACGTGATTGGAGTGCTGGTGGGACTGTGGCAGACCGACGGACCGCCAGCAACGAAGCTCACATTCGCACTGCTCTGGCCGATCGGCCCGCTCGCATTCCTCGTGACGATCAGCGGCCTCGTGCTGGCTGCTGCGATCGCATTCGTGGGACCTCGCCGCAGGGCAGCGTAGGCCGACGTGTCTAGGGTTCGCCGAGTGTGTCCGTGTAGTGCCGGATGAGGAATTGCTGCGCGTCGAAGTGATCAATGCCGTTCGGCGGCCGATCGTAGTGTCCTGCTGAATCGAGCACCATCGCCCGGGCAGTGTCCCGGAGATACGCCCCCAGCACGATGTCCCTCAAGTGTTCCAGGATCTCCGGGTCGCGGATTGGCGCCAGCGCTTCAACACGCCGATCGAGATTCCGCTCCATCAGGTCGGCGCTCCCGATGAACATCTCTTCCTGCCCGTTGTTGTGGAACCAGTAGATGCGGGAGTGCTCGAGAAAGCGGCCGACGACCGATCGCACACGGATGTTGTCGCTGACTCCCGGAACGCCTGGCCGCAGGCAGCAGATCCCGCGCACCATCAGATCCATCGAGACGCCTGCCTGCGCGCCGCGATACAGCAGGCGAATCATCTGGTCGTCGGTGACGGCATTGACCTTCATCATCAGGCGGGCCGGCCGGCCGGCCTGGGCGTGCTCGATCTCCCGCTCGATGAGTTCCTTCAGCCGCTGCCGGAGCTGCACGGGCGCCACGATCATCCCGCGGAATTCCTTCTGATTCGAGTAGCCGGTCAGGTAGTTGAACACGTCTGACACGTCGTTGACGATGTCGGGATCGGCCGTGAACAGACCGAGATCCGTGTACATCTTCGCCGTGTCGGGGTTGTAGTTACCCGTGCCCGTGTGCACGTAGCGCTGGACTCCGTCGGCTTCCTGCCGCACCACGAGACACAGCTTGGCGTGCGTCTTCAGGTTGGTGAAGCCATAGACGACGTGAATGCCGTGCGATTCCAGCCGTCGCGCCCACAGGATGTTGTTGCGCTCGTCGAACCGCGCCTTGAGCTCCACCAGCACGGCGACCTGCTTGCCCGCTTCGGCCGCGGCAATGAGCAGCGGAATGAGCGGCGAGTTCGAGCCGATGCGGTACAGCGTCATCTTGATCGCCGTGACATGCGGATCCTGCACTGCCGCGCGCAGGAACGTCTCGACCGAGGCGAATGACTGGAACGGATGATGGACCAGGATGTCCTGATAGCGGATCTGGTCGAAGATCACCTCGGGATCCTCGTCGTTCCTCCACACGGCGTGTGGTGAGAACGGTGCGTCCTTCAGCTCGGGACGATGAAGCCGCGTCAGCTGCGCCCAGTCACCGAAGCCCAGGCGATCCTCCGTGCGCAGCACGACTTCGTCACTGACCTCGAAGTTCTCGGCGAGGATGTTGAGGACGCGCGTCGGCATCCCTGCCTCGACATGCAGCAGGGAGATCGCGCCGCGCCGCAGTTGCCGCAGGCTGCGGTCGATGCTCTCGAGCAGGTCGTCGGCTTCGTCTTCCTCGATCTCCAGATCGGTGTCGCGGATGATTCGAAACAGGTACGCGCCCTTGACCTGCGTGCCTGTGAAGAGCTCCTGGATGTTGACCCGAATCACATCCTCGATGAAGACATACGTCGTCCCACCGGTCGGGCTCACTGCATGCGGTAGTGGGATGAAACGCGGAAGTACGTCCGGCACTTTCACCCTGGCAAACTTGGTACGGCCACCGTGGCGCACCACGACCGCGAAGTTCTTGCTCAGATTTGAAATGAACGGGAACGGGTGGCCCGGGTCGAAGGCGAGCGGCGTGAGCACGGGACAAATCTCGCGCGAGAAATAGCCGCTCAGGTACTCACGTACTGCGGGAGTCCACGCGTCTTCGTCGAGAAACCAGACCTGTTCCTTCTCGAGCAGCGTGCGCAACTCTGTCCACGTGGCGGCCTGATCGCCCAGCATCTGACGCGCGCGTGCGCGCATGGCTTCGAGCTGCTGCTCGGTGTTGAACCCGTCTGGCGCAACGTCCTCGATCTCTTCGCGCAGCTTCTTCAGCGTCGTGGCCACGCGAATCATGAAGAACTCGTCGAGATTCGTGCCCGTGATCGCGAGAAACTTGACGCGCTCGAGCAACGGATGGGAGACATCGCGTGCCTGAGCCAGCACGCGCTCGTTGAACTCCAGCCAGCTCAACTCTCGATTGATGTAGAGAGCCGGGTTCTTGAGATCGGTCGGATCGGTCTTCGGTTCCGCGGCCTGCGGGGCCTGAACCGGACGGGCCTGACGCTGCGAGCGGCGCTCTGCCGGCTGACGCGTATCTGCAACTGCTTCTCGGGAAGGGTTCATGAGATTGCCGGCTTCTCAGTGCAAGCCGTCAAGTATATCAAAGCCGTGTGACGCTAAAATCTAGTCAGAAATGCACATAGTCCGTCAGGCCAGGTTGAGGCCGGGCACCCGTCTGGAGGATCTTCCAAGGCCGCCATCGGAGGGAAGTGGCGACACTCGGCTGATTCGCGGCAAGGCACTGATCTTCTGGGACCCCAAGTTGGCCGGCACCCGTTACGGGCGCAAACTCGACGCCATTGATACCGATCAAATCACACCTGCGGCCGACTGTGTATCCGAGAGCCTGGACACCCTGGATGAGCGCTGGAAAGCGGGCGCGTTTCGGTACCTGATGCCCGACTTTCGGGCTCGTGTTCACCGCGGTGAGACCTTCGTCATCGCCGGCGACCGGTTCGCGATCGGATCCTCGCGGGAGATGAGCCCGGCCGGGCTCAAAGCCATCGCCGACGAAGCGGGTCTCGAGATGGTGATTGTCTGCGGCCACAACATGGGCGACATCTTCCGTCGCAACGCCCTCAATCTCGGACTGCACGTCGCGCAGAGCCCGCAGGCGGTCGAGGACGCTCGCGACGGCGACCAGTTCGCCTTCGATCCGGTTTCACGTCAGCTCACCAACGTCACACAGAATCGGACCTACGAGCCCACACCACTCACGCCCAAGGAAGACGAGCTTCGCAGGAGCGGCGGGATCGTTGCGGTGGGGCGGCGTGAGCTTCGCCGCTCGATCGAGTCCGCGCCGGTCATCGAGTTTCCCGACCTTTCGATCGCGGCATCGATGACGACGACCGAGCAGATCGTCTGGGCGCATCGCGTCGACAAGGATCAGCGGCAACTCAAGCCCGGCGACACGCTCCGCGTGTACGCAGATCTTCTTCCTGCCTCTGACGGCACCGCGCCTTTCGCGATTCACACGTTCAACCAGATCACCGGCGGCAGAGCCATCGCCCCACGGCAGGCAGCAATCGCCAACGATCACTTCGTCTTCACCGGCCGGGATGACGATGAGAAGCAGACCAGCATTGGCCGTGCGTTCGCTCGTGAGCAAGGGCTGACGCCACCGTACTACGCCACGCCGGGCGACGGGATCTTTCACTTCTACTTTCCCGAGCAGGGACTGGTGTTGCCCGGTCAGTTCATTCCCGGCGCCGACTCGCACAGCAGGGCGTACGGGGCCTACGGCGCGGTGGGAATGGGTGTGGGATCGACGACGCTGGGGTTCGGGTGGTCGACCGGCTACATCTACTTCACGCTCGCGAAAGCGCGACGGGTTGTCGTAAGCGGAAGGCTGCAGCCGTGGGCGAGTGGCAAGGACATCGTGCTCGAGCTGCTGCGACGATGGGGCAGTCAGCAGGCACAGGCGATGTCGGTCGAGTTCGTCGACCGGGGGCTTCAACTTCCGATCGCGTATCGCAACACGATCGCGAACATGATGGCAGAAGCGGAGGCGCTCAATGGCATCTTCGCCGAAGACGACATCACGCGTCGGTGGTACGCCGCGAAGGGCATCTACGAGCTGCCATATCCGCGGGTGTCACCGGGCACTGACGCACGATTCGAGATTGACGAAGAGCTGCTGCTCGATGCGGTGACGCCGATGATTGCCAAGCCCTTCAGTCCGGGCAATGCCTTTCCGGCAGAAGAGGTTGCCCGTGAGCGGATTCAGTTCGACAAGGCGTTGATCGGTTCCTGCACCAACGGCAGCTATGACGACCTCCTGCAGGCGGCGCTGGTAATGTTCCACGCCCGTGGAAGCGGAGTGGAGAAAGCGGTTCGACCGCTGGTTGTATTTCCAGGGTCAGGTGGCGTTGCGAGGTTGATCGAGCACCCGGACACGCGACTCAACGGCGAGTCGATTGCCGGGGTCTTTCGGCGCGCAGGTGGCGAGATCCGACAGTCGTGGTGCGGCCCCTGTTTCGGGCAGGGCCCTGATGCACTCCACCCGGGTGAGCGGGCGATCACGACCTTCAATCGTAACTGGCAGAACCGAATGGGGGTCGGCGGTGAGGGCTACCTGGCCAGCCCGGCCATCGTGGCGGCCTCGGCCCTTGCGGGCTATATGGCGCCGCCCTCCGAGCTCGGGTTGAAATGGGACGCAGAGACTTACGGCATCTAGGCTAGGATCCTCCCTTCGGGAGAACGACGATGAGGACACTGCTCTCCGTCGCGACATGCCTTCTGCTCGCCCTGCACATCGTTGACGCGCAACAGAAGCAGGAGGAGCCGCAGCAGCAACAACCCAACCCGGCGTCGCAGCAGCAGGATCCATTACAGGGACCGACCTTCCGCACGGGGGTCGACCTGGTTGCTGTCGACGTCTCTGTCGTCGACAGGCGCGGTCGCCCGGTCGAGGACCTCCGGGCGCCGGAGTTCTCTGTCAAGATCGACGGCGAGGTTCGCCGTGTCGTCTCCGCCGAGTTGATCAAGGTCGATATCGAGGCCGCGAAGAAACAGGTCGCCGACAAGACCGAAAGCTTCTACACGAGCAACCTGACGCCCCCGAACGGTCGGCAGATCATCATTGCCGTCGATCAGATCAACATCCGTCCCGGGTCGCTGCGTCCGGTGCTCGATGCTGCGGGCCGCTTCCTCGATCTCCTGAGCCCTCTCGACCAGGTGGCGTTCGTCGCATTCCCCGAGCCCGGGCCACGCATCAATTTCACCAACGACAAACTTCGTCTGCGCCGGGCGATGCAGGGGCTGGTCGGACAGCAGCCGCGCGCCAGGGCGGGGAACTACAACATCGGCGTGTCCGAGGCGATCGCGATCGAAGAGCGTCGCGACCAGATCGTCCTCTCGGCCGTCATGACCAGGGAATGCCGATCGACTGATCCGCGCCAACTCGCCCAATGCGAACGCGACATCATCTCGGAGTCATCGCAGATCGCACGCAATTCACGTGAGGACGCCGACCTGTCACTGCGCGGCCTGCAGACGTTGCTCGAGCAGCTGTCCTTTCTCGACGGGCCTAAGTCGCTCATCCTCATCTCCGAAGGGCTGGCTGTTTCCGAGACCAACGACCTGCGACACCTCGTTCAACTGGCCGGATACGCGCGTACCGCGATCAACGTGCTGTCAGTCGATCTTCGGCGCGGCGATGTGACGATTGCAGAGCAGCCGCCAACCGAGGCCGAGGATCGCCGGATTCTGATGCAGGGTCTCGAGGCGATTGCGTCGATGTCGCGTGGCAGCCTGTATCACATTGCCGGTACCGGCGAGCCGATCTTCGAGCGACTGGCGTCGGAGAACTCGGCGTACTACCTGCTCGGTGTCGAGCAGCGTCCTAGCGACCTTGTCGGCGATCGTCACCGCATCGACGTCGAGGTTCGTCGTCAGGACGTCACGATTCGATCGCGGCAGGCCTTCGTGTTGTCGCCCACGAGGACGGCGCGCCGCTCGGCCCAGGATTCATTGCGGGACGCGCTCGGTTCTCCCTTTGCCATCTCCGGTCTTCCCCTGCGCGTGACGACCTATGCCCAGCAGGATCCCGGGAGCGAGAAAGTCCGCCTGATCATCGCGGCGCAGATCGGGCAGGCCGGAGCGGAACCGGGCAAGTTCACGCTTGGCTATCTCGTCATCGACGACCAGAACCGCGTAGCGGCGTCGTACGGCGATGAAGTCGCGCTGACAAACGGTTCAGGAAGTCCCAATGAGCCACTCAAGTTCGTCGGTGGCGTCGTCGTGGATCCCGGCATCTACTCGCTGCGCCTGGGCGTCGTCGACAGCCAGGGGCGGCGCGGGAGCATCGTCCGTGACGTCAGCGCATGGAAGATGGCGGGCGAGACATTTGCGCTGGGCGATCTCATCGTCGGAAACATTCCAACGCAGGCGGGGGGGCTTACCGTGCAAGTCGAGCCCTACATCCAGAGCCAGGGCGTGGCCGCCTATCTCGAGCTCTACTCGACGACCGAACAAACGTGGAACGGGACGACCGTCACGTTCGAGGTGGCTGACGATCCGGACTCGGCTCCGTTGACGTCGTTGCCCGCAGCAGTCGTCCCAGGCCGGCAGCCGACATGGCGCGTGGCATCGGGCGTGATCGACACCAAGATGCTGCCGCCCGGCCGCTACGTTGCCCGCGCGAAGATCGCCCGCGATGGTCAAGCGGTCGGTGTGCTGTCGAGGCCATTCGTCTTCGAACACGCTGGGGGTGCAGCGCCAGCCGGCAGCGTGGCCGTTGCCGCCGCCGCGGTCTCGTTCGCGTCGTCGCTGCCCAAGTTCGATTCGGCTGCTGTCCTGAAACCGGACGTGCTCGGGACGATGCTGGACATCGTGGAGCGGCGATCGCCCGATCTGAAGGAGGCGGTCACGTCGGCTCGTGCGGGACGCTACGGCCCCGCCGCGCTGGAAGCCTTCAGCGCCGGCGATCAGACGGCGGCGGCATTTCTCCGAGGGATCGATTTCTACGCGAAGGGGCAGGTCGATCAGGCGGCGACGCAGTTGTCGATTTCAGCGGGCCCGCGCCGCGAATTCTTCCCGGCCGCGTTCTATCTCGGGGCGCTCTTTGCCGCAGCCGGCCGCGACCAGGACGCTGCCGGTGTCTGGCAACTCGCGCTCGGCACGGAACCGCGTCCGGCGGCTGTCTACATGATGGCGGCGGACGCCCGACTGCGCACCGGCCAGGCAGTATCGGCGATCGACATCCTCAAGCCGGCCTATCAGCGCGATCCGGCAAACGAAGAGATCGCCCGCCGCCTTGCGATGGCCTACTCGATGACCGGCCGTCATGCCGAAGCGCTTCCCGTGCTCGACAGCTACCTCGATCGTCGTCCAACCGACCAGGAGATGCTGTGGGCCGCGATCGTCGCGCAATACGAGGTCGCACGCGGAGGGCAGGCACTATCGAGTGTCGAGCGCACGAAGCTGCGCAAGTATTCAACTGCCTACAGAGGACCAAATCAGTCTCTCGCCGAGAAATACCTCGAGACTATTGGAGCCAAATGACCTCGCTTGCCTTTTGACCTTGACCTTCGCCAAACAGAAACCGCTCGCCCAGTTCACCTGGATAGTGTTCCGTGATGTAAACCGCACATTTGGCGGCGGCCTCGCATCGATGGAGTTGCTTCGTCGCACCTTCATCGCCAACGGCTCCATGAACGAAGCGGACAACGCGGGGCTGGTCGCGGTGTCGCGGTTGACGCCGGGCACCAACGTGCTGGCCTACTGTGTCGGCCTGGGGTGGGCGCTTCATCGCGGGTGGGGAGCGCTGCTGGCACTTGTTGCCTCTGCGCTGCCGGCGGCTGTGGTCGTGTGTGTGTTGGCCGCAGCGCTCGTGCGGATTCACGAGTACACGCTCGTCCGCATTCTGCTGGCGGTCGGTGTGCTCATCGCGACCCTGCTGGTGTTCGCGAGCGCGTTTTCGCTGCTGCGTCCGTACGTGAGAAGGCCTGCGCTGAAGCGCGCGGCCATCGTCGCGGTTGTCGCCGTGGTGATGATTGCGGCTGGCGTGACGCCGGTCCGCATCCTGCTGGCATCAGCCATCCTCGGTGCGGCCATCGGTGGTTCGATGCCGCAGGCGGACGTGGCGGAATGAGCGCCGTCGCGGTCTATCTGCTGCTGCTGAAGGCAATTGGCAGCTCATTCGCCGGCATGGGTTCGCTGCCGCAGATTCAGCAGGACTTCGTCGAAACACATCGCGCGATCACCGCCGAGCAATTGAGTCAGGCCGTGCTTGTCGGACGATCGACGCCCGGCCCGATCGGGGCCTACGTTGTCGCAGTCGGGTATCAGGCGGGGGGATGGCCGGGCGCGATTGCGGCGTGGCTGGCGATGATGACGCCTGCGCTTGCGGCCATTCCGCTCTTCATCCTCATGCAGCGCTGGATCCATCTGCCGCGCGTGCGGGCGGCGGTCGATGCGGTCGTGATTGCCAGTGCGATTCTGCTCATCGCTTCAGGGGTGAGCATGGCGAGCGATACCTGGCGGCAGCTGTCAGGTGTGTTCTAGCAGGGTGCAATCCGGTGTAGTGGTCAGTCCCTGGGCTTCGTGCCCAGGAACCGAAGACTAAAAGGACTACCCGGCAACCAGCCGCGACGAGCCGCTCTCGCACACGAAGCGCGCGGCGCGTGACTCGCGATCGGTGCGCTCGGTGACGGTCGGCACGAAATACCACTCGGCACTGAGCGTCTTTGGCGTCACGTCCAGCAGCACATAGCCGCGGCTGTCGCCGTCGAGGAATTTCAGGTGGCGCGCAAGCGGCCGGAGCATCGTCGCGATCTCGCGCTGTGCCGGTGTCGAGAACATCGGTGGCGAGCTCACCGCTGGCGTCACGATTTCGACGCCACGCGATCCGCTCCCTGTCGTCGGTTCGTACTGGGACCAGGGATCGCGGGCGATATCCAACGCCCACGAGCTGTGAATGTCGCCAGTGAGTACGGCGAGGTCCGTGATCTTGCCCCTCTCGATCATGTCGAAGATTCGCTCGCGCGCAGCCGGGTAGCCGTCCCACACGTCGGGCCGGAGCACGTTCATGCCAGGGACCGTGAGCGGAGAGAAGAGAATCTGCTGGCCGATGATCCGCCAGCGCGTGCCCGCTGCCTGCGACGCGCGGAGCGTGTCCGACAGCCAGGACTCCTGCGTGGCGCCTAGCAGAGAACGCTGGGGGTTGGCAATCGACGTCGGATCGTTCGAGAGCGCTTGCTGGTCTCTCAACGCTCGTGTATCGAGCATGACCAAGTCGACGAGACCACCGAACGCAAACCGTCGATACAACTGGATCTCGCTGCTGCTCGTTTCCCGAACAGGCATCCACTCGAGATAGGCCTGATACGCCGCCCGCTGTCGAGTCCGCCACTCGCCCTGACTCGGGTTGTGGTTGCCCGCACCACTCGACCACGCATCGTTGGCCAGCTCGTGGTCGTCCCAGACGACGATGAACGGGTGCTGACGGTGGACGGCCTGGAGATCGACGTCGCGACGGTAGAAGGCGTAACGGCTACGGTAATCCTGCAGAGTCACGAGCTCTGTCGCTGGTTGCAGCGTGGCCCTGCCGAGCGATGGATCGCTGTATCGACCGTTGGCGAACTCGTAGATGTAATCTCCGAGGTGCACGACGGCGTCGAGGTCTTCCCGGTTGGCGAGACATCGGTAGACGTTGAAGTACCCGGTCGGATAGTTCGAACAGCTCACCTGCCCGAAACGAAGACGCTGGGCGCCTCGATCGGGAAGCGTCCTGGTGCGTCCGATCGGCGACTGTTCGCCGGCGACGTCGAACGCGTAGAAGTAAGTGCCGCCCGCCGTGAGATTGGCGGCATCGACCTTCACCGTGAAATCGCGCTGGGGCACCGCTTCGACCGTGCCTTTCGACACGATGTTCGCCAGGCGCTCATCGGATGCGATCTGCCAGCGGACCTCGATCGGTCCCGTACTGCTGCGCGTTGGTGGCGGTGTGATGCGCGTCCAGAGAATGACGCGATCGCTCAGCGGGTCGCCGCTCGCCACGCCATGTTGAAACAGACCTTTCGGCGTTTCCGCCGGTGCCTGCCACCCGCGAATGGTCAGCGGCCATGCAGCGGCTGCAATCGCCGTGGAATGAAGGAAGGCGCGTCGCGAGACAGACATGACGAGCGCCCAAGTGTACCCCCGACGTTTCTTGACAGGTAGTGCGGGTGTCGTTAGGCTGGATCGCGATGTTGTCGTGGTTCCGCGAGGTGTGTCGGCCGATTGCGAGCGTCGCGCTCGTGTCGCTGGTCACGCTCACGATCGCGTCGGCAGTCCCGCACACTGACGACTGTCATGGCGATGAGTGTGCTGCCGTCACCCTGCACGACCCATCGAGTCACAGCATCGGACGCTCCGAAGAACCCGGTGAGCATCCGAATCACTGCCTCGCGTGCCATTTGTCGCGGTCGGTTCGACCGGCGCCACAGGCGACGCAGTTACTCGTGCCGGTCGTTACTGAAGACACGCGGATTGCCGTCGACGTCTTCAGCCTTCCGTCGCAGACCTCGCTCCTTCGCCCGTCACTCCGGGCACCGCCCGCCTCTCTCCGCCTCGCGTAAATAGCGGCGGTTCGCCCGCCGTCGTTCACGTTTCCACAACGGGAGAAGGCTCATGGTTGCACGCACGATTTTTCGGGCGTCCGCCGTGTTCGTCGTGGCGCTGGTGATGGCATCCCAGGCGGCTGCGCAGGACGGCGTACCCCTTTCAGGACGTTTGCTGATTTCGCTCAACAGCGAGCCGCTGGCTGGCGCCACCATTCAAATCGAGGAATTGGGTCGGCAGACGACCTCGGCTGGTGATGGCACGTTCAGGTTCGAGAACGTTCCGCCAGGGACGTATCACCTCTCGGTGCTTGCACAGGGCTTCTCGACGCGCCGCACGGAAATCACTGCGGTCGCCGGCGCCGGACCCATCGAGTTGCTCGTCGACTTCGACCTGCATTTCGAGGAGGTCGTATCGGTCAGTGGTGACGCGCGCAGTCAGTTCGAGACCTTCCAGCCGACGTCAGTGCTGGCCGGCCAGGAACTGTCAAAGCAGCTCGAGATGTCGCTGGGCGCCACACTCGCGAGTCAGCCGGGCGTGGCATCGCGGAGCTTCGGTCCCGCGCCGGCCCGGCCAGTGATTCGAGGGCTCGACGGCGATCGCGTCCTGATCCTACAGGACGGGCAGCGATTGGGAGACCTCTCGAGCCAGTCTGGCGATCACGGCGTTCCGATCAATCCAGCCGCGGCCCAGAAGATCGAGGTCGTGCGCGGACCCGCAACGCTGTTGTATGGCGCCAATGCGATTGGCGGCCTCGTCAATGTGATCACCGACGAGATTCCTACCAGCCCCCAGATGGGGACCAGTGGCAACCTCACGTTCGATCTGGGATCGGCCGCGAGCGAAGCCGGCGCGGCAGGCGACGTGCACATCGGAAACGGCAAGGTCGCCTTGCACGTCGGCGGTGGCGGGCGTCGCTCGAGCGATGTTGGCACGCCGGAAGGCGATGTCGTGAACTCGCAGTCGCGGGGTGGGTTCGGCAACGTAGGTCTGTCATGGACGGGTGCGAAGTCGTACTTCGGCGGCAGCTACGGGTACGACGACACGAAGTACGGCATTCCCGTCATCGAGGAAGGCCAGGTCCAGCTCACGCCGCGCCGACACGCGCTCTCGATACGCGGCGGTGGGCAGGGACTCGAGGGTGCGTTCGACTCGTATCGCGCGACGCTGGCAATACGCCGTTACGAGCACGACGAGCTCGAGGGCAGCGAGGTCGGCACCGCTTTCAGCAACAACACCGAAGAGATCGAAGTGATGGGCGGGCACCGCGCGATCGGGCGTCTCAAGGGAAGCCTTGGCGGCTGGTTCCTGAATCGTGCGTTCGATGCCGTTGGTGCCGAAGCGCTCTCACCTGCCGTCGATCAGCGCGGCTTTGCCACGTTCATCTATGAGGAGGTGACGTGGCCGCACGTGACGTTCCAGTTCGGTGGGCGTGTCGATCACACACACTACCAGCCCAACGGCGAACCCGAACGTTCGTTCACGAGCGGTTCGGGATCGTTCGGGTTGCTGGTCAGGCCGGCAGGAGCCGACGACCGGCTCACGATCGCGATCAGTGCGGCGCGTGCGGCGCGCAACCCGGCTCTGGAGGAGTTGTTTTACTTCGGGCCGCACCCTGGGAATTTTGCTTTCGAGATCGGGAATCCTGAACTCGGTCCCGAGCATGCTCTTGGGTTCGACGTGTCACTGCGCTGGCGAACCCCGCGCGTGACAGGCGAAGTCACCTATTTCCGCAACAGCGTCAACGACTACCTGTTCAGGGCGCCGCTCACGCAGGAGGAGTTCCAGGCGCGCCTCGACGAGTTCGCAGCCCGGTTTCCGAGCCGCGATATCAGTGGCGAGACCGGTGACGAAGAGGAGGAGGGGTTTCCGATTGTCGAGTACGTGGCGGCCGACAGCATCCTGCAGGGATTCGAAGCGCATTCGGACGTTCAGCTGACATCAGGCCTCGCGGCGGAGGTTGGGTTCGACTACGTGCGAGGAACACTCGACGACAGCAACGAACCGCTGCCACGCATTCCGCCGTTTCGATTCCGCGGAGGCCTGCGATATCAACGCAATGCTTTTCAGGCGGGTGGCGAACTCGTGGCGGTGGCCACGCAGGATCGTCTGTTCTCGACTGAAACGCCGACGGACGGATATCAGCTGGGGCGTCTGTACGCGGCTTATTCGTTTGGGCAGGGTCCGGTCACACACACATTGACCGCCAGGCTCGAGAACGTGACCAACGAGCTGTACAGGAATCATCTGTCGCTGATCAAAGACCTCGTTCCTGAGATGGGAAGGAACTTCAAGCTGCTGTACAACGTGAAGTTCTAATTGTGCGATCGTTCTTGGTTCTTCGTTGTGAGCTCGTTCGCGAGGCCGCGCATGTCGTCCGGCAGCGGTGATTCGAACTCGATGCGCTGTCGTGTCTCGGGATGCGGCAGCGCAACGCGCCAGGCATGAAGCGCCTGGCGCGCGATCCGCGCGTCGGGCTTTCCATAAGTCTCGTCGCCCAGGATCGGCCAGCCGGCTGCGGACAGATGCACGCGAATCTGGTGTGTGCGTCCCGTTACCAGCTCGCATCGAACGACCGAGTGGCTCTCACTGCTGGATTGAACCTCATAGCGCGTTTCGCAGCGTGCGCCATCCGCCGTCACGATCACCCGTCGTCGATCGCCGGGGTCACGTGCGAGCGGCAGGACGATTCGTCCCTCTCGAGGCTCCGGCGATCCGCTGACGATGGCCAGGTATCGCTTGCACGTGCGAGCCGCAGCCGCATCTTTCTGCATGGCGGCGTGCACGTCCGGGGTGAGGGCGATGACGACGAGACCCGACGTGCCTTTGTCGAGACGGGTCAGGATGCCGGGCTGCGCGCCGGCGCGGTTACGCACGTGCCACAGGACCGCGTTGAGGAGCGTCCCCGACGTGTTCTTGTACGTCGGATGCACGACGATTCCCGACGGCTTGTTCGCCACCAGCATCCACTCGTCTTCGTAAAGAATCTCGAGCGGACCCTCTTCCGCCTGGGGTCGGCGCCGTTGGTCAGCCGGTGTTTGAACTTCGTCTGCCACTTCGGGCATCTTACGGCAGTAGATAGAGTTCCGAATAAAGGTTGTAGTTCACACTTCTCTCTTCTCACTTCTCGGTTCGTGTTCAGGTTCAGGTTCAGGTTCGGTGCTGAGTTCGCGGTTCACGGTTTCGCGATTCATGGTTCGCGGTTCATGGTTCGCGGTTCGAACTCGAGCCAGGACAGAATCTGCGTACTTTGAGCCCGATTGGCGCTGCGGGAACTGCGACAATTCCCTTCACCCCGGCGAATAACGGCCGTTTTCGTCCAGGAACGTCCCGTGCAGCGTGGCGATGCATGGGAAGAGCCGCGAAACGTTTTACCGACCTTCGCGCGTGGCAGACATGTAACGCCTACAAGCGGGCTGTCTATGGAGTATGCGACGAGGGGCCACTCTCGAGAGATTGGGAGAAGCGACGGCAACTCGAAAAATCTGTGAGCGGTCCGCCTGCTCACATCGCGTGTCGGTTCTCAAAACGTAGGGACCCTTTCCTGAGGACTTTTTCAAAACCTTTCCCCCCTCTGGACTGAGGTTTTTCAAAACCTTTCCCCCCTTCCGGGGCGAGTTTTTCAAAACCTTTCCCCCTTTCGCCTGACCGCGCGATATCAGTCTCCAGTCCTGGGCCCCGACCCGGGACCAGGA
>JALDXQ010000147.1:0-18215 GCA_032156805.1 Acidobacteriota bacterium | reverse complement strand
CGATCGTCCCCACGTTCACGTGCGGTTTGGATCGATCAAATTTCTCTTTCGCCATCGAAGTTCGCTCCGTCTGTTTACTTCGTCCCCTGAATCCGCGCCACGACCTCTTCGCTCACATTCGGCGGCGCCTGCTCGTAGCGATCGAAATGCATCGAGTAGGTCGCGCGCCCCTGCGTACGCGATCTCAGGTCGGTGGCGTATCCAAACATCTCCGAGAGCGGCACGCGGGCGTTGATGATCTGCGTGCCTCCACGGTCTTCCTGTGACTGAATCCGGCCGCGACGGCTGGCCAGGTCGCCCATCACGTCGCCCATGTAGTCCTTGGGGACGACGACCTCGACACGCATCACGGGCTCGAGCAGCACCGGCTTGGCCTTCTTCGCCGCATCTTGGAACGCCATCGAGCCAGCGATCTTGAACGCCATCTCGGACGAGTCCACGTCGTGATACGACCCGTCATACAGAACGATCCGCACATCGTCGATCGGGTAGCCGGCCAGGACGCCGCGCGTGAGCGCTTCCTTGATGCCTTCGTCGATCGGCTTGATGTATTCCTTCGGAATCGCGCCCTGCGTCACCTCGTTCTCGAAGATGTAGCCAGTGCCCGGCTCGCCCGGGAACAGGTGAATCTTCGCGTGCCCGTACTGGCCGCGGCCGCCGGTCTGCTTGGCGTATTTCATCTCGCCGTCGGCCGGGCGGGTGAGCGTTTCCTTGTAAGCCACCTGCGGCTTGCCGACGCTCGCCTCGACGCTGAACTCGCGCTTCAAGCGGTCCACGATGATCTCGAGGTGCAGCTCGCCCATACCCGAAATGACGACCTGCCCCGTCTGCTCGTCGGTCTTGACGCGGAAGGTCGGGTCCTCCGCCATCAACTTCTGCAGACCAACACCGAGCTTCTCCTGATCGCCCTTCGTCTTCGGCTCGATCGCGAGCGCAATCACCGGCTCCGGGAAGTCCATCGACTCGAGGACGACCGGGTTCTTCTCGTCGCACAGCGTATCGCCCGTGCTGACCTGCTTCAGTCCAACCGCGGCCGCGATGTCACCGGCGTAGACCTCTTTGATCTCTTCACGCTTGTTGGCGTGCATCTTGAGCAGACGGCCAACCCGCTCGCTGCGGCCCTTCGTGGCGTTGTAGACCGACGAGCCCGACGTAAGCACGCCCGAATACACGCGAATGAACGTGAGCTGACCGACGAACGGGTCCGTCATCAGCTTGAATGCCAGCGCCGAGAACGGCTTGTCGTCGGCCGCCGGCCGCTCGATCAGCGTCTCTTCCTTGGCGTTTGGATCCAGGCCGGTGATCGACGGAATGTCGAGCGGCGACGGCAGATAGTCCACGACCGCGTCGAGCATGGGCTGCACGCCCTTGTTCTTGAACGCCGACCCGCAGATGACCACCACGAACGCCGTGGGTTCTTCGCGAACCGACTTGATCACGCGGCTGCGGAGCGCGGCCTTGATCTCGTCTTCGGTGATCTCCTCACCGTTCAGGTACTTCTCGAGCAGCTTGTCGTCGTGCTCGCTGACCTTCTCGAGCAGCTTCTCGCGATAGACCTTCGCCTCGTCCAGCATGTCGGCAGGAATGTCCGACACGATGTAGTCGGCGCCCATTGTCTCGTCCTTGTAGGTGATCGCCTTCATCTTGACGAGGTCGATCACGCCGATGAACCGGTCCTCGGCGCCAATCGGAAGCTGAATCGCCACCGGGTTGCCGCCAAGCTTGGACTCGATCTGCTCGAGCGTGCGCTTGAAGTCGGCGCCGATGCGGTCCATCTTGTTGACGAAGCAGATGCGCGGGACGCGGTACTTGTCCGCCTGGCGCCACACGGTCTCGGACTGCGGCTCGACGCCCGACACGGCATCGAACACGGCGCACGCGCCGTCGAGCACGCGCAGCGAGCGCTCGACTTCGGCCGTGAAATCGACGTGGCCCGGCGTGTCGATGATGTTGATACGGATGTCACGCCAGAAGCATGTCGTGGCAGCCGAGGTGATCGTGATGCCGCGCTCCTGCTCCTGCTCCATCCAGTCCATGACCGCAGTGCCTTCATGGACTTCACCGATCTTGTACGTAATCCCGGTGTAGAAGAGAATCCGCTCGGTCGTGGTTGTCTTGCCGGCATCGATGTGAGCCATGATGCCGATGTTGCGTGTGCGATTGAGCGGTGTCTGGCGCGGCATTTCTGTGTCTTTCGGCTTTTGTCTTTAGGCTCTGGCCAGAGCCAGAAGCCCAGAGCCCAGAGCCATTCGTTTTCTACCAGCGGTAATGCGCGAACGCCTTGTTGGCTTCCGCCATGCGATGCGTGTCCTCGCGCTTCTTCACGGCGCCGCCGCGAAGGTTCGACGCGTCGAGCAACTCGTTGGCGAGCTTCTCCTGCATCGTCTTGCCGTCACCGCGATCGCGCGCGTAACCAACCAGCCAGCGGATGCTGAGCGAGAGACGGCGATTCGGGTTCACCTCGACGGGGACCTGATAGTTCGACCCGCCGACGCGCCGCGACTTCACCTCGAGGCTCGGCTTCACGTTGTCGAGCGCCTTCTTGAACACCTTGAGCGGGTCGTCGCCCGTGCGCTCCTTGATGATGTCGAAGCTCTGATAGAGGATGCGCTCGGCAGTGCTGCGCTTGCCGTCGTGCATCACCGTGTTGATGAACTTGCTGACCAGTACGCTGTTGTAGAGCGGATCGGCCGCCAGTTCGCGCTTCGGAATCTCTCGTCTGCGAGGCATATCTTTCGTCCTACGACTTCGGGCGCTTGGCGCCGTACTTCGACCGACCCTGCTTCCTACCCTGCACACCCACGGCGTCGAGCGTGCCGCGCACGACGTGATACCGCACGCCCGGCAGGTCCTTCACGCGGCCACCGCGAATGAGCACGAGCGAGTGCTCCTGCAGGTTGTGGCCAACACCCGGGATGTAGGTGGTCACCTCGATCCCGTTGGTCAACCGGACACGCGCCACCTTGCGAAGCGCCGAGTTCGGCTTCTTCGGCGTCTGTGTGAACACGCGAACACAGACACCGCGCTTCTGGGGGCTGACCTGGAGCGCGGGGCTCTTGGTCTTGGTCACGATCTTCGTACGCCCCTGGCGCACGAGCTGACTGATGGTTGGCATACCGGATCGAAAGTCATTTCTTCGAGGACACGCCATGCACGGCCTGATGTCGGGAGCGTCCTCGAAAATGACTCCCGGCCCTTACGTACGCGCGCAGCCGCCTGCCAGGTGGCCCCGCGGTCGTTCCAAGCCTGAAGATCGGGCGCGCCTATCACGGCACGGCCAACCTGGCGCCTGAAACTAAAACCCTATTTGTAGAATGTCCGAGTGGAGCGCGGTCAATACGATCCGCGTCCGCTCCAGGAAAACAGCCTTCGAGGCCTCTTCCAATGCGGTTGGAACTAGATAGGGTGTCCTAGCTCCAAGAGAACCTGACGAATATAGCATGCGCGTTATTGCCACGCAACACACCACTTAGCGGTCCGAAGACGGTCTCACCTTCGCGTGACGCGGAGGGACGGCCGTACGGAAACCAGCCATCCCACGCATCCGCCCTCATCGTAACCACTAAGTCTATCTACTTCAACGACTTCAGCCCTATTTTCTGCGAGCGAGATAATCCACCAGGGTGTTCATCTCCTCCGCCGAAAGTGCCCCGCCGAAGGCGGGCATGCTCGCAAACGGATCGACGTCCTCCGGACTGGTAATCCATTGATGCAGCCACTCGCGGTCGCGGGTGGCACCGGCCCGCGAGAGATCAGGGGCGCTCGAAGCCCCCTCACCGTCGATCATGTGGCAGTTCGCACAGTAGGTCCCCAGCACCGTCGCCACTGTGCGCAGCTGCGTTGAGACCTGCGGCACTGGAGCCCCCACGCGAACCTTCTCCATGTAGCTCAACACCGAGCGCGCCTGGCCTTCGCTCATCCCGCCCTCCGGGGCCTCACGAGTGCCGGGGTTGATGATCTCGGGATCGCGTGCGTGGGCAATGATCCACTCGGGATCCCGTCCAATGCGGATCTCCTCAAAGACACCGGCCGTTCCGCCCTCCGCATGACAGGTCTGACAGCGCTTGTCCTGAACCAATGCCTGACCCGCGATCGGCAACGGCCCCCAGTTCCCCGGATCCGCGTGGGCCGGGGAGTCCCTGAGCCCCAGATACGTCAGCGCCACGATGCCGAGACCGATGACGCCGAAGCTGGCGATCACGCGCGGCCGCTTGACGAAGTGCCTCTCCGGACGCCGATCGAGGAACGGCAGCAGCAACAGCAATCCAACCACGACGCCGGGAATGACCATCGTCGCCAGCGGTTCGAGCGGTCCCGGGAAGTACTTCAACAACTGGAAGAGACTGAGGAAGTACCACTCGGGCCGGGGCACATAGCTGGCATCCGACGGGTCGGCAATCGGATCCAGCGGCGCGCGGAACACGATCGCAAACGTCAGCAGCAGCGCGAACACTGCCGCACCAACCAGTGTGTCCTTGAGGGCGTGATCGGGATAGAAGGGTTTCGATGGCCCCTCAACAGGTTCGACCGACCCGGAGATGCCGTGCCGTCGCATCAGGTAGACATGCGCCACCACGAACCCGATGAGCGCTGCCGGAAGCAGGAACACGTGCGCGGCATACCAGCGCAGCAGCGTCAGCGCACCAAGCGTGGTCCCGCCCTGAAGCACCCCCGCGACCTGCTCGCCAAACGGACCGCTCTTGGCGATGTTGATCGTCACGGTCGTCGCCCAGTACGCCTTCTGATCCCACGGCAGCAGATAGCCGGTGAGCGCGAATCCGAGGATCAACAGCAAGAGCACCACACCGGTGACCCACGTCACCTCGCGCGGCTTCTTGTATGAGCCAAGCACCACGACCCGCAGCATGTGCACGACCGCAGCCACGACGATGAAGCTGGCGCCGAAGAAGTGCAGGCCACGCAGGATGGGTCCGAACGTGAGCCGCTCCATGATGAAGCGGATGCTGTCGTAGGCGTGATCGGGGGCCGGCACATAGAACATCGCCAGCACGATGCCCGTCACGAACTGCACGGCCAGCAGCAGCAGCAGAACGCTGCCGGTGACAAACCACCAGCCGACACCAGCCTGGATAGGTTCCTCGAGCAGCGTCTTGCGGCCAGAGCGCCAGCCGGTACGCGAGTCGAGCCAGTCGAGCAACGATTTCGGGAGCGCCATTAGATTTGGATCAGAATCCGGTCGCCGTCAATCTTCGTGGCCAGCCTCGGCAGCGGCGCGGGCGGCGGGCCATCCTTCACCATGCCGAGATGATCGAACACGCCGCCATGGCAGGGGCATCGGAGTTCCTTTGACTCCGTATTCCAACTGACACGACAGCCGAGGTGAGTGCAGGTCGGATCGAGCGCGGTCACCTGTCCCTCTCCGGTCTTCACGAGCAGGACGACGCGGCGCTCGACGATCTGGTCGTAGCCATCTTCACGTGCCACACGCAGCGTCGCCGCGGTCGGCACGTTGTCGGTCAGGCCGCTGAACGTCGCGCCCACCGGCAGCCAGTTTTCTTCGCGTCGCGCGAAGCTGGGAGAAAGAATCGAGCCGCCGGCGACTACGCCAACAGTGGCCGCAATCGCCGTTTGAATCGTCGCAATGACCCGGGCAAAGAACTTCCGTCGGGCGGGTGCTTGAGTCGGACTATGTGTAGATCCCATGATTTCTCTTCGATACGCGGACGTGCCATATCTGTTTACCGAGAACCAGTCGGTCGGCACTCACGCAGTGGACACACGTCTGGGTGCGTGTCTCTCCCCTGCGGTTCGGGCGATCTGTCGCGCGCCTACTTGGGCGGGACGACAGGGACGCTGCCAGGGAAGACGTACGCGAAGAGCATCGAAATGATGCCCATGACCACCATCAGAAGCACGCTGTGCTTGATGGTGAATCGGAAGAGCCGGCTTTCGTCGGCTCGAGTCATTCCCGTGGCCGCCACGGCAACGGCAATGCTCTGCACCGAGATCATCTTACCCATCACCCCTGCTGCCGAGTTGACCGAGGCGGTCAACACCGGATTGAGGTTGAGGGCATTGGCAGTCACGACCTGCAGATTGCCGAACAGTGCATTGGCAGACGTGTCACTACCGGTCAGGAAGACACCAAGCCATCCCAACACGGCGCTGAAGAACGGAAATGCCCAACCCGTCGCCGCCAGCGCAAGGCCGAGCGTCGAGGTCATTCCGGAGTAGTTCATGACGTACGCGAGTCCGAGCATGCACGCGATCGTGAGGAGCGCCAACTTCAGCTGCTTGAACGTATCGACGTAGGTCTTCACAACCTGGCCAGGCCGCACGCGTAGCACGATGGCAGTCGCGATGATGGCCAGGAAGCACGCCGTCCCTGACGCGCTGAGCCAGTTGAGTTCGTAGAGCGCTGCGTACGGGGACGGCTCGGGCACGACCGGCGGCACGCGGGTGATCAGATTGTGAAGTCCGGGCACCATCAGGCGCTCGGCGAGCGGGCCCGTCCCTGCGACGGTCGGCAGAAAACCGGGCAGCAGGCTGTCGCCCCACTGATTGATCGTCGGCTTGATCTGACGCTCGCCCCAGACGAGCACGAACGCCACCAGCAGCAGATACGGCGCCCAGGCCATGAAGACTTCGCCAGGCGTGTGCTTCGATGCCGCGGCCGTCACCGGTTTGTCACCCTCGAGCCGCATGATGGAGGCCGGCTTCCACAACTTCAGCACCGCGACCATCACGACAATGCAGGCCAGCGAGCTCAGGATGTCGGTGAGCTCCGGGCCCATGTTTCTCGAAACGTAGAACTGCACACCCGCAAACGAGACGCCGCACGCGATGATGGCGGGCAGCACTTCTACGGCGCGCTTCACGCCTGCCATGACGACAATCAGGTAGCCAGGAATGATGATCGACACCATCGCGCACAGGGTGCCCACCATCGCGCTCAGCGGCAACACCGGCAGTCCCGTGACGTTCGCCAGCGTCGTCACCGGGATACCAATCGATCCGAACGCGACTGGTGCCGTGTTCGCGAGTAAACAGATGCCCGCGGCGTAGAACGGGTTGAAACCGAGACCCGCAAGCATCGCGCCTGACACTGCCACCGGTGCACCAAATCCGGCCGCCCCCTCGATGAACGCACCAAAGGAGAAGGCAATGAACATCGCCTGCAGCCGCCTGTCGGTCGTCAGGCCACCGATGGAATCCTTGATGATCTCGAACTTACCGGTATCGACGGCAAGCCTATACAGCATGATCGAGGCAAAGACGATCCACGCGATCGGGAAGATGCCGAAGGCGGCACCGTAGATCGTGGACATGAACGCGAGCCCCATCGGCATGCGATAGACAATGAGCGACACGAGAAGCGCCGAGGCGAGCGCAGCCGCGGCAGACATCCACGCCGGCTTGCGCAGCACACCGAGCATGACGAACAGCACGATGATCGGGATGGCAGCCGCGATGGCCGACAGACCCAGACTCCCCGCAATCGGTTCATAGTTGTGCTGCCACATATCTCCTCTTTGGTCCTTGGTCCTTCGTGCCTAGTTCTTGGTCCGTCCTTGGTCCCCGCGGTCCCGCCGTCCCGCCAAGGGTCAAGCCCACTGACGAAGACTAAGGACTGAGGACGGACCAGGCACCAAGCACCAAGCACAAAGGACTAGATTTCGACGCCCCTGATCGAGGCGTCGAGAAGCTCGATGGGGTGCACAATCGGCCAGTCGTGCCCGAGCCCCTGTGCCGCCGCCGCGATCTGCAGCGTGCACCCGGGATTGCCGGTGGCAATCATATCCGGCGAGAGCGCCGCGATGTTGCGCGCTTTTCGCCGTCCCAGTTCGGCCGCCGGTTCCGGCTGCACGAGATTGTAGATGCCCGCGCTCCCGCAGCAAATCTCCGATTCGAGCGGGATCAGGAGTTCGACACCCGGAATGGCCTGCAGGAGCGCGCGCGGCTCGCTGCGTACGCCCTGTCCGTGAGCAAGGTGACACGCGTCGTGATACACGACGCGCGCGGGAATAGGGTGACGGACCGCACGCGGCTCCCCGAGTTCGACCAGCAACTGCGAGACGTCGCGAACCTTCCGGCTGATCGCCTTGGCTCGTTCAGCCCAGCGGGGATCGCCTTCAAACAGCTCCCCGTAGTCCTTCATCGCCGACCCGCAGCCGGCCGCGTTCGTGACGATGCGGTCGACACCCGCCGCCTCGAACACCTCGATGTTGTGACGCGCCAGCTCGCGGGCCTGATCGATGTGGCCGGCATGGAGCGGCAACGCGCCGCAGCAGCCCTGTGCACGTGGCGCATCGACACGGCATCCCTCGGCAGCCAGCACACCAACCGTCGCCTCGTTCACACCGGCAAACGCCACGCGCTGCACGCAGCCTTCGAGTAACGCGACCGTCAACCGCTCTGCTCCCACGGCCGGTGTTCGCTCCGGAACTCTCCCGATGAGCCCCATCAGACTCACACGGGGTGCCACCGCCAGAAGCGCTTGCACGCGCGCCGGAAAGAGACGCGCCAGGCCGGGCTTGATGCCGCCGTTGCGTCCCATGAATGGCGTCAACGCAAGCAGGGGCGCCATGAGGACGCGCAGTCTCGACGGATATGGAATGAGCGCCATCAGAAGACGCCGGAACCAACGTTCGTCCTCGCGCCTCTGATAGTGGCGCTCGATCTGCACGCGCGACTTCTCGATGAGCGGCGCGTACTGCACACCCGAAGGACAGGCTGTCACGCACGCGAGGCAGCCCAGGCACCGATCGAAGTGCTGCACGAATGACGAGGTCATCTCCGCGCGCCCCTCGAGGCCCGCCTTCATTAGATAGATGCGACCGCGCGGCGAGTCCATCTCTTCCCCCCACAGCACGTACGTGGGACAGGTCGGCAGGCAGAAGCCGCAATGAACGCACTTGTCGATCAGCGCGCGCGACGGTTGGTCGGGGCCCTTGAAGGGGCTCTCGGCTGTGGGCGCTAGGCTCTGGGCCACGTTAGATCGGTCCCCTTCCTGCGTTCAGGATGTTCTGTGGGTCGAACATGCGCTTGAGCACACGCCCGACGTCGGTCGCGCCAGTCGGCGGCCCCCAGACGTCGACCTGTTCCTTGACGCGGCTGGTGGCACGCAGAATCACGACGTGCCCGAGCTCACTGGCCGCGCGCAGATCGCCGATCGCGGTCAGCACCGCGGCATCCTCCCCCTCGAGTCGAAGGAGCCCGGCGCCCATCGTGCGTCCGGCGAATGCCGCTACTCGACAGCCACGGCCCTCGAGACGCGCGAGACGTGCCACGACCGCGGGGAGGTTCGCAGGCAGCCAACTCAATCGCAGCACGATGCCGCCGGCCAGCCACGGCGCGCGGATCTGCTCTCCCCAGAGAGCCGCTTCCTCGTCTCCAGTCACTACCGTGGGAGCGCTCGACAACAGGCGTCTCGCTTCTGCCGCCTGTGCCTCGGTCGCGGCCGGGCTCGAGGCCATCCGCATCAACAGAAGCCATCGCCCATCGGCGGCATATACGTCGAACGAGGTCAACTCCACCTGGCTGCCGTGCAGCACTGCGACATCATGCGCGAGCGCAGCGCCATCGACATAGCTGCCAACCAGCGTCATCGACGCGAGCGGCAGTGGAAGCAGCTTGAACGTCGCGTCGACAATCGCGGCGAGCGTCCCATGCGAGCCGCTGACAAGCTTCCCGAGGTCGTAGCCGGCAACATTCTTCACGACCGTTCCGCCCGCCTTCACGAGCCGGCCGTCGGTCATGGCGAGCGTGACACCAATCAACAGATCGCGCGGCGTCCCGAAACGATGGCGCATCGGGCCGGCATCGTTGGTAGCCACGATCCCGCCGACGGTGGACTCTTCGAAGGCGCTTTCCACGGGCAGGTATTGACGATGTTCGGCGAGACGACGGTTGAGCAGCGCGAGCGGCATGCCAGCTTGCGCGGTGACCGTCATGTCGCCGTGGCGGTGGGCAACGAGGCGATCGACCTTTGCGGTTCCGATGACCAGGTCGATGCGATCGGCGACGCGGCCCCAGCCGATCTTCGATCCACCGCCTCGCAGCACGGTGACCTGCCGTTCCCTCGATGCGTCTGCAAGGACACGTGCGAGGTCTTCCGGGTTTTCCGGGAGCGCGACGCGGAGTGGCACGACTCCGTCGATCGCGTCTTCAGCCGCACCTTCCCGCAGGGCTTCGGACACGCTCATCAGAACCGCTCACCAAGCCCGGCGCGTTCAATGGGGTGCTCCCGGTACGGACCAGGAACTTCCCCGCAGAGCCTGGGAGTCGGCAGGACCTTGCCCGGGTTGCACAACCGCTTCGGATCGAGTGCGTCGCGAACCGACTGCATCACGTCGAGGCTGTCATCCGAGAACATCTTCGGCATGAACTCCTTCTTGTCCGCCCCGACGCCGTGTTCACCGGTGATCGAGCCTCCAGCCTCCACGCAGTACACGAGGATCTCTCCTGCCACCCGCTCGGCAAGAGCCGACTGCCCTTCGATACGCTCGTCGTAGCAGATGAGCGGATGCAGGTTCCCATCGCCGGCATGAAAGACATTGCCGATACGAATGCCTTCACGTTCCGCGAGCTGACGAATCCGCCCCATCACCTCGGGGAGCTTCGTACGCGGAACCACGCCGTCCTGCACGTAGTAGTTCGGCGAGATGCGCCCCATTGCCGCAAACGCGGCTTTCCTTCCCTTCCAGATCCTCCCGCGTTGCGCTTCGTCCTGGGCGACCTCGATGCGCGTCGCTCCCGCATTCCGGCACGTGGTCTCGACAATCCCGAACAACTCGGCGACTTCAGCGGACGGTCCATCGAGCTCGACGATCAGGATCGTGTCAGCAGGAGGGAAATTGGGATGCACGGCGGCTTCCGCCGCCTCGATGGCGACGGCATCCATCATCTCGACAGCGGCAGGCACGATCCCGGCGGCAATGATCTCAGAGACGGCAGCCCCGGCCTCGCTCGTGCTGTTGAACGCTGCCAGCAGTGTCTGCACGCTCTCGGGCTTTCGCAGGATCCGAACGACGGCCTTCGTCACGATGGCCAGCGTACCTTCACTGCCAATCAGCAGGCCAAGCACATCGGGGCCGGGCGCATCGGCAAGCGGGCTGCCGATCTGCACGAGTTCGCCATTGGGAAGCACCGCTTCAACCGCCAGGATGTGATGCACGGTGAAGCCGTACTTCAGACAATGCGCACCGCCTGAGTTCTCCGCAACGTTCCCGCCCAGCGAACACACCTGCTGACTGGAAGGGTCCGGCGCATAGTAGTAGCCCTGGGGTGCGACCTGCCGCGTGATCTCGAGATTGGTGACCCCGGGTTCGACGGTGACCCGATGATTGGGAATGTCGATCTCGAGTACTCGATTCAGCTTGGCCAGGCTGATGACCACGCCGCCGGGCACCGGGAGCGCGCCGCCGGAAAGCCCGGTCCCATGGCCGCGCGCCACGAATGGAACACTTTCCCGGTCGCAGATGCGAACGACCTTCTGTACGTCGGCCGCCGATCGCGGGAGCAGGACCACATCCGGCATGCTGCGCAGATGCGGCAGGGCATCGCACTCATACGTGACCAACTGCACCGGTTCCGTGAGCACACCCTCCGGTCCGATCGCGTCTCTGAACTGTTCGACGATGCGCTGATTCATGCGCGAAGCTCGTGAGCAACCTGTCAACTTCCAACTCCCAACCTCCAACCTTCTGTGGGAGTTGGGGGTTGGATGTTGGAAGTTGTCCCAGATGGTACACTCGGCCGACGTGCGAATACGACTGGACTACGGAACCGACGGTCTCGAGGTTGATCTGCCGGACGAGCGGGTCACGGTCATCGAGCCGATCCCCAGAGCCGCGGTCGCGGACGCCCGCGAGACGCTCCTCCGGGCGATTCGGTCTCCACTCGAGCGAGCGCCGCTGCGCGATACCGTGCGCGCCGGCCAGAAAGTCGCGATCTCGGTCTGCGACATCACCCGTGCGCAGCCCAGAATCGAGCAACTGCGGGCACTCTTCGAGGAGATGCCGCAGGTCAGGGACGAGGATGTCACGATCCTCATCGCGACCGGCACGCATCGCGGCAACACGCCCGAGGAACTGGAGCGTATGCTCGGACGGGAGATCCTGAGCCGCTTCGAGGTCATCAATCACGACAGCCGTGACGCATCGACGCTGGCGCGCGTCGGCACGACATCCACAGGCGTCCAGGTATTTCTCAACCGCCAGTTTCTCGAAGCGGACGTGCGCATCACCACGGGATTCGTCGAGCCGCACTTCTTTGCGGGCTTCAGCGGTGGACCGAAGATGGTGGCACCCGGGCTGGCCGGCCTCGAGACGGTGATGACGCTCCACGACGCGCGCCACATCGGCCATCCGCTCGCGACATGGGGTGTCACCGAGGGAAATCCCATCCACGATGACGTGCGCGAGATCGCACGGATGGTCAAGGTCCACTTCGCACTCGATGTCACGCTCAACCGCGAGCAGAAGATCACGGCGGCGTTTGCCGGTGACATCTTCGCGGAGCATCGCGCCGCATGCGCTTACGCGAAGGGCACGGCCATGCGCGAGGTGCCCTCCCCATTCGATGTCGTGGTCACGACCAACTCGGGGTATCCGCTCGACCAGAATCTCTATCAGGCGGTGAAGGGGATGTCGGCCGCGGCCAAGATCGTCAAGCGCGGAGGGACGATCGTCGCGGCTGCCGAGTGCCGTGATGGCCTTCCCAACCACGGCTCCTATGGCGCCGTGCTCGCGTCAGCGCCGAACCCGGCCGCCCTGCTCGAGATGATCTGTGCTCCGGGGTACGCGGTTCCCGATCAGTGGCAAGTGCAGATACAGGCGCAGATTCAGACCAGGGCGCAGGTCCTCATCAAGACGGCCGGCCTCGGTCCGGACCAGATCCGCGCCGCTCACTTCACGCCGATCGATGACGTGTCGCGCGCCGTGCAGTCAGCGCTGGCACAAGCCGGAACGGCGGCCACCTTGTGCGTGCTCCCGCAGGGACCGCAGACGATCCCCTATCTGGCGACTGAAGCCTGACTGTGACTCTGTCGGATCCCAAGACTCTGCTCCTGGCGGCGCTGATCGTCGTGACGGTTGTCTTCGTGTCGCTGTGGGCCCGGGCGTCCCCCCTGCGCCTCGTGATCGGCCTCATCACTGACTTCTTCGACACCCTCGGCATCGGCTCGTTTGCCACCACAACGACGCTCTTTCGTCTCCGCAAACTGGTCTCCGACGAAAACATCCCCGGCACGCTGAACGTCGGGCACGCGATCCCGACAGTCGTGCAGGCGCTCATCTACACGACGATTGTCGAAGTGGACTTCACCACGCTGTCCCTGCTGATCGTGTCGGCGATCGGCGGATCCTGGCTTGGCGCGGAGATCGTGGCCGGACTCCCACGCGGCGCCATTCAACGCGGGATGGGCATCGCGCTCATCGTCGCGGCTGTGCTGATGACGATGACCGCGCTCGACCGGTTTCCAGGGGGTGGCACGGCGCTCTCGCTGACACAAGGCAAGCTCGTGTTGGCGTGCGGGATCAACTTCGCCCTCGGTGCGCTGATGACGCTCGGGATCGGACTCTATGCTCCGTGCATGATCATGGTCAGCCTGCTCGGGATGAATCCCACCGCGGCCTTCCCGATCATGATGGGATCCTGCGCGTTCCTGATGCCGATCGCCGGGTACCAGTTCATCCGGAAGAACAAGTACGACCTGCGCGCGTCGATCGGCCTGACCATCGGCGGCATCCCGGGCGTGCTGGTTGCGGCGCTGATCGTGCGATCGCTGCCGCTCAACTACGTTCGCTGGCTGGTGGTGGTCGTCGTGGTGTACGCCGCGGTGTCGCTCTTGCGATCGTCAATGCGTGAGCGCGTGAATCAGCACGTCAATGCCTAGCGCGTAGCCCGCGGGGGAGAACTGATAGAAGAACGCGGGATCCTCGCCTTCACGCTCCCAGGAATCGGCCACATCGGTGTTGTGCGTCATCAACACCATGACGCGCCGATGCTTGTCGCGGATCACGCGGAAGTGCACGTCCTCGCTGTCCGCTCCACGCTCGGATGTCTCCTGTCCGCCACTCCGCCGCCAGAACTGGATGTTGGTGATCTGGGGAATCTCTTTGACCTCGAACAGACTGTGGAGGAGCGGGTCGCTCATGTCCACGTCCTCGATCGGATACTCGGACGGCGGGAGCACCCTCGCGATCTGCGCCTCCCAGTGGTCCCACGCCGCCGATCCCCAGAAGTCGTCGGCCCACAGGAACCCACCTTTCAGCAGGTAGGTCCGCAGACGCTCGGCCTCGGCCTCGCTCAGGCCGATGGTGCCGGCATCTGACGCGACGGTGATCGGGCAGTTGAAGAGCGTGTCATCCGTCAGGCGAACGACGTAGAAGTTCGGCTGCTGACTTTCGTCGCGGCTGACGCGCGTCCTCGTCAGTTCCGACAGTCGGGTCGTCAGATTGATTTCGGCGTAGGGATAGTCGGTCTGCCAACCGATGCCGGAGTACTCCATCCGAACGGAGCGATAGGCGAGACGGCAGATGACGAACGAGGCGTCGGGCATCTGGGCGGGCGCCCAGCGCGCCGCGAAGCTGCCTTCGCGAAAGTAGCGCTGCGCCTGCACGGCAGCTGCCGCCACGAGAGTCGCCACGAACAGCACGACAGCGACAGTCGAGCGGCGCCCCATGAAGTCGAGGTTATCGCGATTTGAAGAGCCCGGCAACCTCCGGCTTGACGACCTTGCCCATCGCATTTCGCGGCAGAGCCGACACGTGCTGCAGCGCGCGCGGAATCTTGTAGGGGGCGAGCTGAGGTTTGGCCCACTGCTGCAGATCGGCAAGGGACAGGGTCGCGCCCTGACGCAGTTCGACGGCTGCCGACACGGATTCCCCCCAGTCCTCGTCGCTGACGCCAACAACGGCGCATTCGGCGATGGCGGGATGGGTCCGGAGCACCTCCTCGATCTCGAGGGCTGAGACCTTGAAGCCGCCGGTCTTGATGATGTCCACGCTGGTGCGGCCAAGCAGCCGGTACGAGCCGTCCTCGAGGACCGCGACATCTCCCGTCCGGAACCAGCCGTCTCGAAACGCTGCGCTGGTTTCCTCGGGCCGGTGCCAGTACTCCTGGAACACCGTGGGTCCACGCACTTCCAGTTCCCCGGGGCCCTCTTCAAGCTCGGCCCCGGCATCGTCCACCAGCCGGACCTCGACACCCGGCAGGGGTGCGCCGACGCACCCCGCGCGACGGTTTCCGTTCAGCGGATTCGACAGCGCCATGCCGATCTCGGTCATGCCATACCGCTCGAGCAGCGTGTGTCCGCTGATCTCGCGCCATCGCTCGAGCGTCTTCACCGGGAGCGCTGCCGAGCCCGACATCATCAACCGCAGACCGCGCACGCCGTCCGATCGCTGCCGGCGCACATCCGGCGCTGCCGCATCCCAGGAAGCGATCAGCCGGTTGTAAATGGTCGGCACCGCGGTGAACACCGTGACCTCGCCCGAACTGAGTCGCGCCCAGACGTGCTCTGCATCAAACGCGGGGGCAATCTCGCACGTCGCGCGTACGGCAAGTGCCGAACCGAGACCGTTGATGATGCCGTGGACGTGATGCAGCGGCAGGACGAGCAGAAGATGATCGGCAGGCGTCCAGCGCCAGGCTTCGACCAGAGAGGCGATCTGTGCGCCGATGATCTGGTGCGTCGACACGACCCCCTTCGGCCGGCCGGTCGTGCCGCTCGTGTAGATGATCATCGCGCGGCGATTCGAGCCCAGATGCGGCAGGCCGTCGGCGGGTGCCGACTTGATCGCGTCACCGACCAGGACGAAGCGCGCGTGAGCCGCGCGCGCAAGCGGCGCCAGCACCGGTGCGGACGCCTTGTCCGCGACCACGAGCCCGGCCCCTGAATCGCGGATGACGTACTCGAGCTCACTGGGTGGATGTGAGACGGCGAGGGGGACAGCCACACCGCCGGCACGCCAGATGCCGCGCTGGACCGCCGCGTAGGCAAAACTCGGGTGGACGAGGAACGCGACGCGCGTCTGGTTCAGGTCGTCGTTGTCAGCGAGCAGCGATCCGGCGACGCGCCTCGAAGCGTCATCGAGATCGTCGTACGTGAAGACGCCATCGGACGCGATGATGGCGCGACGGGGGTTGGTCATCGAGGACAAGATATTATGATGATCCGTGCCGTTCACGGTTCAGCGTTCACGGTTCACGGTTCGTGTTCAGGGTTCGGAGTCCACATGTCGCTAATTGATCCGGGCAAGAAGGCGCCCGCCTTCACGTTGAAAGACCAGAACGGCAAGGCGCATCGGCTGTCGGACTATGCAGGGAAACCTGTGGTTCTTTACTTCTACCCGAAGGACGACACACCCGGCTGCACGCAGGAGACGTGCGACTTCGAGGCGCGCCTCCCTGCGCTCGGCAAGAAGAAGGCTGCGGTCTTCGGGGTGAGCATCCTGGACGAGAAGAGCAAAGCCAAGTTCGCCACCAAGCACGGGATCACA
The DNA here is from genome assembly GCA_032156805.1 of Acidobacteriota bacterium. Taxonomy (GTDB): domain Bacteria; phylum Acidobacteriota; class Vicinamibacteria; order Vicinamibacterales; family UBA2999; genus Gp6-AA40. Next base: position 1,749 of record JALDXQ010000147.1, on the reverse strand, counting down.
TTCCCGCTACTGGCTGATGCCGGCCATGACGTCGCCGAAAAATATGGCGTGTGGCAGGAGAAATCGCGCTACGGCCGCAAGTACATGGGCATCGTCCGCACGACGTACCTGATTGGACCCGACGGCAAAGTCGTCCAGCGCTGGGACAACGTGAAGGTCGATGGCCATGCCGACGCTGTCGCGGCTGCGATCGAGTGACGGCAGGAGCCGTGCTTGCGTCGCCGCGGTGGTCGCGTCGTCGTGCGTAGTGTCCGGCTTCAGCCGGACCTGGGCCACCCGCATTCGCTCGCGGGCCGCCCCTCTCCGGCGGCCGCTCCGCGCGGCGGGAAATCGTTCTTCGCTCGTACCCTACGCGGTCGCCGCGAGTAGTCCCTGCCTCCGACGCCTGCTATCGCGGCATGCACCGCCTTTACTCGTTCGATCGTCACGGATCGCGCGGCACGAACTCGCGGCGCTGAATCGCTGCGATCGATTTCCGGCGTCGCTCTGAGGCGCCGCGCTCCGAAGGCCGTCCTCCGAGTGGGCGACCCGCGAGCGGTGGTCGCGTCGCCGTGCGTAGTGTCCGGCTTTAGCCGGACCATCAAACGTAGTGTCCGGCTTCGGCCGGACCTGTAGCCCACCCGCATTCGCTCGCGGGCCGCCCCTCTCCGGCGGCCGCTCCGCGCAGCGGGAACGGCTGACTCCGAAAACTTCGCTGACTCACCCACCGAGTCTTGTCACGACCGCCTGCCCCGTCAGCAGATGAAAGATGCGAAAGGCGGGATTGGCCAACCCGAACTCATCGACTGCCTTCTTCACTCCTTCACAGGTAGTCGTGCCGTAGTCATCAGCCACGATCACCCCGCCCGGGACCATTCGCGGGCCGAAGAACTCGAGGCAGAAGCGCGTAATCGGATAGACGTCGACGTCGAGGTGCACGAGGCCGAAGGCGTTTTCAGCCGCAAGGGTGGGCGCGGTCTCGCGGATGTCGCCGACTTCCACGCGGACGAACGGAAATCCGCGAAGGTACTTCGCGACCTTCTCCGCCTTGACGCGAGTGAATTGCACGCCGGGCCGATGAAGCCCATCGAGATCCTCATCGACCTCGACGTGTCCCTGGAACGTGTCGCAGACGTAGAACGGCATTTCCCTGCCCCGACGACGAAGGGCATCGGCGACGAACCAGGCCGAGCCGCCGCGATAGACTCCGATCTCCGCTACCGCTCGTGCCGTTGACGGCAACGACTCGATCGCCTGCCAGAGTGTGTAGAGCCGATCGACGTTGAGGTACGTGCGGCGGTCACGAATCACACGTTCCGCGACTTCACCGAAGGGCATCTGCCGGCGGATGTCGATCCGCTTGAACGCCTCGCGCCAGTAGTATTCGTACTCTCGCGCCTGACGCAGCAGCTCCGCGTCCTGCGCCATGCGCTCCTCACGCTCGCGCAGCTCGCGAATCTGCTGCCGCGACTCGGTCAGCTTGGCGCGAAGTCGTTCGTTCTCGATGGCGTATCGTCTGAACCAGGGGAGCTTGGTGAGCAGCGACATCGCGTTCGCTCGTGTCGTCACGGAGCGAGTCTCTGCTTCGCCCTTTCCACGTCGCGATGAAAGACGAACAGGCGATCCGCGTTGTCGTCCGGATCAGTGAAGTTGAACTGCCGGCCTTTGCGGAGCTTGATGCGCAGGTTCCTGGCCTGATAGTCGACCTGGAACGTCTCCATGTCGGCGAGCGTCGCGTTGAACCCGTCCTCTTTGTTCGAGGTCTCATAT
>JALDXQ010000146.1:0-18371 GCA_032156805.1 Acidobacteriota bacterium | reverse complement strand
CTCGTCTGCCGCCGCGCTGACGCTCGTGTCAGTCACGGCGCTGGTGTGGCCGCCGGTACTCTGGTCGCTTGTCGTCATCGTCCCGCTGATTCTGCGGGGCGTGACCGACATGCTCCAGACCAGGCAGGCGGTGCGCCGCAACTTCCCGTTGATCGGTCATGGCCGCTATCTGCTCGAGCAGATTCGGCCCGAGATCAATCAGTACTTCGTCGAGAGCAACCACGACGGCCGGCCCTTCAGCCGGAACGATCGCTCGGTCGTGTATCAGCGCGCGAAGGGTGAGCTCGACACCCTCCCCTTCGGCACGCAGCGCGACGTCTATGCCGTGGGTTACGAGTGGATTAACCATTCGCTGGCCCCTGTGCATCCCGATCATTCGCGCAGTCGCGTGCTTGTGGGCGGCCGCGCCTGCACGCAGCCGTACTCGGCATCGATCTTCAACGTGTCGGCCATGAGCTACGGCTCGCTGAGCAAGAACGCCATCCTGGCGCTCAATGCCGGCGCACAGGCCGGCGGTTTCGCACACAACACCGGCGAAGGCGGCCTGAGTCCGTACCACCTCGAACCGGGCGGCGACTTGATCTGGCAGATCGGCACCGGCTACTTCAGTTGCCGAACGCCTGACGGCCACTTCAGTCCGGATGCGTTCGCCACGCGCGCTGCCTTACCCAACGTCAAGATGATCGAAGTGAAGCTGTCGCAGGGCGCCAAGCCCGGACACGGCGGTATTCTGCCGGCAGCGAAGCTGACGCCGGAAATCGTCGAGATCCGCGGCGTCGTGCCCGGCGAAGATGTCATCTCCCCGCCGGCGCACACGGCCTTCACCACACCGATCGGCCTGCTGTTGTTCCTTCAACAGCTCCGCGAGGCATCGGGCGGAAAGCCTGTCGGCTTCAAACTCTGCGTCGGCAAGCGGCATGAGTTCTTCGGCATCGTGAAGGCGATGCTGGAATCGGGGATTCTGCCCGACTTCATCACCGTGGACGGCGCCGAAGGCGGCACCGGCGCGGCGCCGCTGGAGTTCTCGGATTCAGTGGGCACGCCGCTCAGCGAGGGACTCGCCTTCGTGCACTATGCGCTCGTCGGTGCGGGACTGCGCGACCAGATCCGCTTGATCGCATCAGGGAAGGTGAACACGGGCTTTCAGATCGCGACCAAGGTGGCACTGGGCGCTGACATGTGCAACGCGGCGCGGGCGATGATGTTCGCCCTCGGCTGCATTCAAGCCCTTCGCTGCAACACCAATCAGTGCCCCACGGGCGTCGCCACACAGGATCCGGAACTCGTTCGTGGGCTTCACGTCGGCGACAAATCGACGCGCGTCACGCGCTTTCATCGCGAGACGGTCCGGAGCTTCTTCGAGGTGCTCGGGGCCGCGGGCCTGCAAGATCCACGCGAGCTCAAGCCGTGGTACGTGATGCGGCGCGTCAACTCCGGCGAAGTGCGGAGCTATCACGACATCTACACGCCGATCGAACCCGGTGCGCTCCTGACGGCATCTGTGAACGGAAGCCTCGGTCACGCGTGGAGCGCGGCGCGGCCCGATCGGTTCTAGGGCACTCTGCACTTCCATGTAGCCGTCGGTCCGTAGTGCTTCGTGCGTGGGTCTTCGTCCGTCCCTCGTCCTGCGTTCATGGTCCAGACCGCACCAAGGATTAACGGACTGAGAGCGCACCTGGAACCGAGGCCCAAGTACCAAGGACGGTGAACCCACTACGGCACGACTCGCAATGCGGTGAGGATTCGCTTCTGCGCACCATCCGCCTCCACGCTGACCTCGAGCAGGTAATCACCAGGCGCCAGCGGCGCCAGCGCCGCCTGCGCACTGATCCAGCGCGACGCATCCGACTCTTCGACCATCGACGCCTCGACCGGCACACCCAGCGCCTTGCCGGTTCGATCCAGCAGCCGTGTACCTCCGAGGTTGGTCGACGACGACGCGGGCAGGAGGATGCGCAGCGTATCGCTGCGGCGGAATCGCAGGTCCGCGGTGGGCGCTTCCCTGTTTCCGGTGGTCGGACCTCGCCTGAACAGCACGGCACCGGCTCCCTCAGGCGACGCTGGTACAACGATGCGCGTCGATTCATTCGATGCAGCGGATGCCGAAGCGCCCCTGGCACGAACGCGGAGGTCGTAGCTGCCGGGCGGAAGAGCGCGCGGCGAGATTGCGATGCGTGTGCTGGCGGCGCCAGCGGCAATCGTGGCGCGAGCGGACCCCGCCGTGTTGCCGGAGGGATCGATCAAGAGCAGATCTGCTTCGCCACCTCGCGCCCAGTCGGCCGCCAGGCTCGCGCGCCCAATCTCGACGACCGCGGAGATCGATGGGCGGCCGCCAGGCCAGGTCACTGCGGCCTGCAGGAACAGAGACGGTTCGCGGGCGATCGTGCTGAGCGAGGCAAGAGCGGTTGAAACCGCTTGCGCCTCTGCTGACGCTGCGGCGCCGGGTGCTGCCTCCGAAACAGGAGCGATGGTCGTCGCCGCAAGGTAACCGCGACGCGCGCGGATCTGCACGCCTGGTCGCGTGACGCTCACCGTGATCGCGTGGAACTTTCCATCGAGCTTGCCGGTGGAATAGTAGCCGAGCAGGTAATACGCGCTCAGGTCATCGGTGATGCGCCGCAGCGCCGGCGCGAAGTTGCCAGTCTCGATGACCGCGACACCGTCGGTCGATTCCGCCATCGTCCGCAGCGCGGTGTGACGCTCGGCGAGCCGGGTGGCGTCCTCGACCGGCGAGAGCGTCGGGTTCTGTCCGACGCCCGCCACCGGCACGATGTCATCGTCGAACACGACGACGCCGCGGGGATCGACCGGATAGAACGACACATTGCTGCGGTTGGCTGTGTCGAGCATTTCCCTGAAGCGAGCTGCGTGATCGAGTTGCGCCAGACGCATGCGGTCGGCGTCGCAGGCGCTGGCCCGGTCGCCGGTGACGAGCGGATCGGTCGAGAGCTTGCCCAGGCGCGGATCGAAACCGGCCGGAGGGGCTGACGGGAGATCGGTTCGAATCGCGCGGGTCAGCGTCTGATTGGGCCGGTAGACGCGCCAGCCGTTGGTGATCGTGATCACCGCTTTGCGCTCCTCGCGGACATCGCGCAGATATGTGACCAGCTCTTCGAGGGCGTCGAACGTCAGCGCTTCCCGCCGCCGCAGAATCATCTCCTGGGCGATCCCCAAATCGGGAGCGATCGTCGTCGGGGATGGCGGCACCCCTGGATAGCAGTCGGCGTAACGGCGTTCGACCGGGTCGGCGATGTCGGTCCGATCGCGCACGCCCCATGGACGATTCAGCGCATCCTCGATCGTCGAGATCTGACGGGTGAAGGTAATGCTGCGGGCGGACGTCTGCGGTGTCACGATGGCCACCAGATCGTCGGGGCCAATCAGTTTGCGCAGCGCGTCGATCAACGGCCCGGCGATCCTCTGCGATACAGTGCCATCCACGTGCATGACGTCGAGAAAGAGGACGAACACGCGAGCGCGCGGCTCGGTGGCGGCCTGCCGGCTAGCCTCGGGCGAGCGCGGATCCGTGCGCGTGGACGGGATGCCGGCGGCGCGAATGACAACCGGGGCGAACTGCTCGATGGTCTGGAGAGTTCGATCCTCGAGCAGTCTGAACTCCTCGCGGCGCAGATCGAGGATCGGCGTGCCGTTGCTGCTCGTGGCGTAGACGTCGACTCTGACGTAGTTCGCTTCGGTGCGAAACGTCGGGCGAGGCTGATCCTGCGGCGCTGACTGGGTGCTGTTGCCTGGCAAGACGGCGACGCAGAGCACGCCGACCGCGAGCCACACCGACGATCGCGAACGGCTGCGCGCAGACGTGGTATTCATCCGGAGCTCCGGATCCGACGAACGCAGGCTGGCGGCAGCAGTCTATCACCGAGCTGTCGCGTGAGTGATCTCGCGTCGCGACTCGGCCTCGTGTGCGCCGGTCAAACGCTCATCGCGCCCTTGCGCCACGCCGCGGAGGAGAGCCGGTGGCGCGTTTGAACGCGTGCACTGACGATGCCGCGGGCCCGTTCTGTGTCGTCTTGCGCGCGTCAGGCGCCACGGCGGGAGCCGCGGCGCCCGCCGCGGCTACGCCAGTTGAACGACTGATCCAACGGCGCTGCGAATCTCGTCGATGGCCCGCTGCTCCTCCTCGCTCACACGCGTGCCGCCGATGCCCAGGAAGCCGCCTTCCTTCGACGCCTCGGCCACCCGTGTCGCCGCGTCCACCAATAGCCGTCCGTAGCCGACTGCATCGGAGGGGCTGTTGGCGGCCACGGCCTGCATCGCCCGACGCGCCATGTTCACCAGGCCCGGACCGTCTTCGGGCAGCTGGTTGAAGTCGTCCTTTCCGAGATCGGTGTCGAACGCCAGGTTCAGCATCGAGGTCGGCGCCGCATTCTTCTTCGACGCCGTCAGTGCTTCGCCCAGCGCCACGACCTCCTTGGCCGCGCCCGCGAAACCTGACGGCGAGGCGCCCATCACACGCACGGCCACGGCCGCCGCACCGAGACGGACGTCGTTCCACTGCTCGGGACGGTACTTCGCCTTCGTGGCCACGGCGTCCCTGCCGGCATCGAGCGCCTGCCGGACGAGACCCGCCGTCGGGTCAGTGTTCTTGACGAAGCTGCTCTGCTCATCGCGCAGCAGCTTGGCGACACCGTCCTTGTCGAGATTCTGCGCTGTCATCCGCTGCCGCAACTGGTTGATGACAAACGGCGCGGCCATGGCAATGAGCGGCCCCACCTTGAATCCCAGCGCACGCTCGATCGTGCCGGACATCGCACCGAGGCCGGGACCGAGCAAGCCCGACAACATCGACGACGATGCGCCACCGCCGGAGATCACGTCGGACAGGTTGCTCAACGACGCACCGCCGCCCGACTGCGTCAGGGAGTTCATCAACCCGCTCAATCCATCGGGCGTGGAAGCGCGGTTGGCGAGTGCGCCGGTGATGAGCGGTCCGACCACGCCGAGTCCCTTGCCGGTCTGGCTGACGTCGAGTCCCGTAGCCTTGCCGATTTGCCCCATGAGATCCGGCGAGAGCGACTGCGTCAGCGATTCGATTATCGATGCCATGAAAATTCCCTCCTGTCGAATCAGCGTCCCCGGCCGATGCGAGATCGAACGCGCGTGGCGGCCTGTACCATCGCGAGTCCGTCCGTCGATCTACGTCACGGAGAACTGGATGCGACGGTTCTGGAAGCGACCTTCTTCTGTATCGTTGGATGCGACGGGCCGGGTGTCACCATATCCCCGTGCGGTCAGAGCCGCGCTGTTGACACCTTGTTTGATTAAATAATCGCGCACGGCGTCGGCTCGTTGCTGCGACAGCGTAAGGTTCGTAGCGGCGTTGCCTGAATTGTCAGTGTGCCCGCCAACTTCGACCACGAGGCCGGACGGCGCCGCTTTCATCGCCGCAGCTGCCCGGTTCAGGTAGTCGTAGCTCTCAGCCGGAACTTGGGCGCTGCCGGCTGCAAAGTTGATGGCCCCGAGATTCAGGGCGCCGACAAGCTCTTGCCCGCTGAACCCTGGTCGGAGCCCGGCGAGCGCATTCGTCGCACTCTGCGCGGCCGAGCGCACCCGTTCCTCCACGTTGAACGCGACTCGTCCGACGTCAGTCGTGGTTCCCCGTTGGGTCAGCCAGTACAGGAGGCCCCCAACCAGGAGCAGCGCCAACAGCGGCCAGAGGTAGCGGCCGATCCCAGGCGACTGCCGTACCGCGTCCGTCGAGTAAGCCGCGACCTGGCGAGCGCCGGATGCGACAGCAGATGTGGGGCCAGTTATGTACGAGAGGAGGTCCGGCGACAGACGCGTCGGGATCGCGCCGCCGGGGGCAATGCGCTGAATGAGTTTCGGCAGCATCAGCGCGATCGCGGAAGCGGCAGCGGTAAACGAAATCCCGGCTCGTGAAGCGATACCGCTGATCGTGTCATGGCCTATGACGTTCTCGACGGTATCCGCAGTGACCGGTTTGTTGGTGTCACCGCCGAGCCAGGACGTCACCACACTGCCAACGCCAGCGCGCTTGAAGCGATCGAGAAAGGCGCCGACGCCTCCGGCTTCACTGTTGATGACCGACAGAAGCCCCGACAACACGGAACTCGAACTGTTGCTACCGATCCCGAGCTGACTGCCGACGTCGTTGATCACAGAATTCAGGGTACTCATAGCCGTCCTCCGATTCGCCGAGCCTCAGGCGTTCCGGTTGCCCCGCGACATGCCGTGATGCTCCCGCCACCTCCTGCTGTAACAGAAATGACCTGCTCAATTCGGGCCCAAAAACGGCGGGCGCCGTTCCACGTTGTGGTGCGTACAGCGAATCCATTGCCAAGGCTCGCCCCGATGGGCCGGCCTCACCGACCTCAACCAGAGGGCGCCTCAACGCCGAAGAGAGGAACGGACGGGATCTGCTTGCCGTCAGGTGGTCAATGCACTCTTACGCCACGCCGCGGGAGGAGAGCCGGTTGCGCGTTTGAAGGCGCGGTTGAACGCGGCTTCGGAGTCGTAGCCGACACGGGTTGCCACTTCCTGGATGTTGCGCGCGCCGTCGCGCATCATCTGCTTGGCGAGCTGCATGCGCCAGTTCGCGAGATATCGCATCGGAGTTTCACCCACGAGATCCGTGAATCGTAGCGCCAACACCGAGCGCGAGACGGCGGCTTCGCGTGCCAGATCGTCGACAGTCCAGTCTCGAGCGGGATTCGCGTGCATCAACCGCAGGGCCTTGCCGACGTGCGGGTCGTTCAATCCGGCCAGCCAGCCGCCCTGATCGGTAGGCAGACGCTGCATGTACTCGCGAAGGATCTCGACGAACATCAGCTCAGTCAGTCGTCCGAGAATGGCAGCATTCCCCGGACGCCCGGTTCTCGCTTCGTTGACTGTGAACTTCAGCGTCGTTCCGAGCCACGTCCCTGACCCCTGCGGCACCGTTGTCGGTCGGCTGCCGCCGGCATCGATCCCGTCGATGGCCGAATAGTCGTCGCGGCTTCGCACGAGCAGCATCGTTGGCAACGCCTCGACCAGCGGACTGAACCGCTGATCGCAGTTCAGATAGCCGCAGACGAAGCGTGATGTGCGTCCGCCGCCGCCGTACGACAACTGCGGAGGCTCGTCATATTTCCCCGGCGAGTACACCGACGTCAGCGGCGTCGTGCTTGCGGTCGAATGACTACGCATGACGTGCTGATCCCCGCGCGGGAAGACGACCACATCGCCAGCTTCCATCATCGTCACCGGATGGTCAGGACACATGACTTCGCACGCACCGTCGACGAGGATGTGAAAGAGGACGACGCATTCGGCTTGCGGGATGACGGCGGATGCCAGCATCTGGGGCATGGGCGACTCGATGGCCCACGGCGACGAGAAATCCGCCGTGAAGAACACCGCTCCCGACAACCGCACTACGCGAAGCACGTCGGACAACACGTCCACGTCAGTTCTCTGGTGAGGCCCCCGCCGGAGCTGGAGGAATGGTCAAGGATTCCAGAGCGTCAATCAAGACGTCAAGCAAATCCAGCGTTTCGAGCAAGACGTCGAGCGTCACAGTCATTGGCCGCCGCGATCGCGGGATGCACGATCGCCTTCGCGGGTGTCAGGCAGTGAATCGTGAACGGTCTAGCCGGGTCTGTTCACGATTCACTGCCTGACACCACCTCACGAGGAGAGAAGACGATGCCGATGCTGACTCCCGACCCAACGTTCTACCCATCGCCGAAGATGGCTACACAGGCGCCACCCGAGCGATTCGCCTACCTCGCGTTGATCAATCCGTCGGGTACGGGACGGCCCGACGCCATCGGCGTCGTCGACCTCGACCCCGACTCGAACGCGTACGGCCGGCTTGTCGGTCAGACCGACATGCCCACGGCAGGAGATGAATTGCACCACTTTGGTTGGAACGCCTGCAGCTCCTGCCTCTGTCCGTATGCGCCACATCCGCACATGGAGCGGCGCTATCTGGTCGTGCCGGGCATTCACTCGTCGCGCATTCACATCCTGGACACGAAACCAGACCCGCGGCAGCCGCAGATCGTGAAGACGATCGAGGCCGAGACGCTCGCCAGGCGCACCGGTTATGCCGCGCCTCACACCGTTCACTGCGGCCCGGAGGGAATCTACATGAGCGCGCTCGGTGCTCCCGACGGAAACGGTCCGGGCGGCACGTTCCTGCTCGACCCCGAAACGTTCGACGTGCGCGGTCGATGGGAGCTCAATCGCGGACCGCAGGAACTTGCCTACGACGTGTGGTGGCACCTCGGCTTCGACACGATGGTCACGAGCACATGGGGCACGCCCAACATGGTGAAGCACGGCGTCAATCCCGAATTGCTGCTCGGGGGGAAGTACGGAAGCCGATTGCACTTCTGGGATCTTCGCCGGCGGCGGCACCTGCAGGAGATCGATCTCGGCGCGGAACAGCAGATGGTGCTCGAACTGCGCCCGGCTCACGATCCACGGCACGCCTACGGGTTTGCCGGTGTCGTCGTGTCGCTGAAGGATCTGTCGTCATCGATCTGGTTGTGGTACCGCGACACGACAGGTAAGCACAACGGATCGGATGCTTCCTGGGCCGTCAAGAAAGTGATCGAGATTCCCGCCGAACCGGCCGACCCGGAAACACTGCCACCGCTCCTCCAGGGGTTCAAGGCCGTCGCGCCGCTCGTGACCGACATCGCGCTCTCGATAGACGATCGATATCTCTACGTGTCGTGCTGGGGCACCGGCGAGTTCATTCAGTACGACGTCACCGACCCGTTCAATCCACAGAAGATCAGCTCGATCCGGATCGGCGGAATCGCCGGCCGCTCGGCCCATCCGAGCAAGCCGCGCCAGGGGCTCAACGGGGGCCCGCAGATGATCGAAGTCAGCCGCGACGGCAAGCGCGTCTACGTCACCAACAGTCTCTACACACCGTGGGACAGCCAGTTCTATCCGGGTGGCATCCAGGGATGGATGGCAAAGGTCAATGTGAGCCCCTGCGGAGGCATGGCGCTCGACCACGACTTCTTCCTCGACTGCGGCGAGATGCGGCCGCATCAGGTCCGACTCGAAGGTGGCGACGCCTCATCTGACTCGTACTGCTACGCGTGATCGCAAGAGGAGGCCGTCATGGATTGGCAGTCGATGGTGGTGCTCGGCGCGTATCACGGCATCAACCCCGGCATGGGTTGGCTGTTTGCCGTCGCGTTGGGATTGCAGCACGGCAGCGCCCGCGGTGTGTGGCGCGCACTGCCGCCGATCGTGGCTGGTCACGCCCTGTCGATCGGGGCTGTGCTCGCAGCCGTCGTTCTGGCGCGGATCGTCGTGCCGCTCGACGCGCTCAACGTCCTCGTCGCAGCACTGTTGATCTCTTTGGGAATGTACCGACTGTGGCGTCATGCTCACCCACGGTTCGGCGGCATGCAGGTCGGCTTTCGTGACCTGACGGTCTGGTCGTTTCTCATGGCGTCGGCGCACGGCGCCGGGCTCATGGTGCTGCCGTTCGTGATGCAGCCGCCGGCGCCGCTTGCAGCGACGAGCCACGAACACGCGCATCACATTGCCGCCACGAGCGCGCACGTCGCCGCCGTGAACGCGGCAGCGGTCGGCGTCCACACGATGGCCTACTTCATTGTCATGACGCTGGCCGCGTGGGTCGTCTATCGCAAGCTGGGGCTCAGCATCCTGCGCACCACCTGGTTCAACCTGGACCTGGCGTGGGCGGCCGCGCTGGTGGTGACGGGCATCGTCGTCCTGCTGCACTAGCCATCCGATTCAATCACTCAGAACAGGAGGATCCAATGCGCCAGTCTGAAATCCAATTCATTCGGCAGCTGGGCTACAGGAACATCCATCCCGACCATCGCCTGTATGTCGCGTTGATGTTTCAGCCGAGAACGGTCGGCGGCGTGCTGGCGTCGGGCATCGTGCTTCAGAGCGCATGGCTCTTTGTGGCGCTGTCCGCCGTGTTGTGGCTGGGCGCGATTGTTCCGACCCGCAATCTCTTCGATGCTGTCTTCAACCGCCTGATCGCGTGTCCGGGCGGCCTCCCACGCCTCGGTGTCGCCCCTGCCCCCCGACGTTTCGCGCAGGCGATGGCCGGGACGATGGCGCTGGCAATCGGCGTGGCCTTGCTCTCCGGCGCAACGCTGACAGCGTGGGTCTTCGAAGGGCTCTTCGCAATCGGAACGATGACGGTCGTTCTGGGCCGAGTCTGCGGCCCCGCGCTCTTGTATCTCCGTCTTACGGGGACTGCGGACCACGTCCCATCTCTGCCACGGCGCGCATGATGACCCGCGCGCACCGCCACCGGCCACCAGGGTCAGGCCGAAGCCGCTCGCAGCGGCCTTGGTCTGCGTCTCTTCACCACCTCTCTGACAACGTCAACGAAGAGCGGCACCAGCTCGTTGGTGGATTGCGGCTTGTAGGCGAGCGCGATGTGCGTCTCGATGTGCGGCAGGGCCGGGGTGATCGGCCGCACCACGATCGACGACGTCGAGTGGCGGTCCTGCACGCCGGCCGGCACCAGGCACACGCCGAGCCCGGCGGCGACCAGCGCGCAGGCGGTGTAGAGGTTATCGACCTCGTGGGCGATGTTCATGCTGAAACCGGCCTCGCGGCAGGCCGCCAGCACCGCGTCGAAGAAGCGCGGCCCGTTGCTGCGGGCGAACATGATCTGCGGCTCGCCCGATAGCCCGTGCAGCGGAACCCGCTGGCGTTTCGCCAGCGGGTGGCCCTGCGGCAGCGCAATCATGATTGGCTGGCGCATGACGGTCTCGGTGGCGAGCCCGGCGTCGTCGAGCGGCAGCGCGACGAACCCGAGGTGCAGACGCTCCTCGCTGATCGCCTGCGTCTGATCCAGGCTGCTCATGTTGCGCAGCACGATGCGCACCTTCGGGTGCTTCCTGGCGAAGGTGCGGAGGATCTCAATGAAGATCGGCGCGTCGGCCGGTCCTGACACCCCAATCGTGAGCTGGCCGACCTCGCCCTGATCCACGCGTGACGCCAGGTTGGCGGCGTGCGCGGCCTGCGCCAGGATGACGCGCGCCTCCTGCACGAACATCCTTCCCGCTTCGGTGAGCTGCACCTGACGCTTGGTGCGGTGGAAGAGCGTGATCCGGAGCTCCTCTTCGAGCTGCTTGATTTGATGGCTGAGCGGCGGCTGACTGAGATGCAGCCGCTCGGCGGCGCGGCCGAAGTGGAGCGTTTCGGCCAGCGTGACGACATAGCGCAGATGTCGCAGCTCCATCCTGGCGGTGAAGCTTACCGCATCCGGTCATACATGGCATGTCTTAATCGCAACGAAATATGTATTTCCATGAATCGCCGCTTATTTGATACAGGTCCGGTCCCGGAGGAACTGCATGAACCGATTGTTCAAGGGGATCCTCGTCGTCGTCAGCCTCGTGGTGTTCCCATCCGCCGTGTTTGCGCAGGCGTCGATCGTTGGTACGGCGCGCGATGCGTCAGGCGCGGTGCTGCCGGGCGTTACTGTGGAAGCGTCCAGCCCGGCCCTCATTGAGAAGACGCGCTCAGTCATTACCAACGGCGTGGGTCAGTACTCGATTCAGGATTTGAGACCAGGCACGTACTCCGTGACCTTCACCCTGCCAGGGTTCAACGCGGTCAAGCGCGACGGCATCGAGCTGACCGGGAGCTTCATCGCAACGGTCAATGCCGATCTGCGCGTCGGCGGCGTGCAGGAAACCGTGACGGTGACCGGCGAAGCGCCGGTCGTGGACGTCACGAGCGCGCGCACCGAGCAAACCATCGACGGCAAGACGGTGGCCGAAATCCCCACGTCTCGCCTCTATTCCTCGCTGACACAGCTCGTGCCCGCGCTCAACGTGCAGGGCAACGACGTCGGCGGGTCGCAGGGCAACGTCTTCAGCGTGTTCCAGATTCACGGCGGGCGGCGCAACGAAGGCCAGGTCCTCGTGGACGGCATGAGCGGCGGCTACCAGGGTATGGGCGTCTCGGGCTACACGCCCGAGGTCGGCAATGCACAGGAGATCGTGTTCTCCCTCAGCGGCGGTCTCGGGGAAGCGACGACCGGCGGACCGCAGTTGAACATCATCGGCAAGCAGGGCGGCAACAGCTTCGCCGGCAGCTTCTTCATCAACGGATCGGGGAGTGCGTTCGTCAGCGACAACCTCAGCGAGGAGCAGAAGGCCCAGGGGCTGTCAACGCCGTTGAAACCCATCAAGCTCTGGGACATCAACCCGTCGTTCGGCGGACCGATCAGGCGTGACCGGTTGTGGTTCTTCGCCAGCTATCGCTACCAGATGAACCTGCAGTCGGTCGCCAGCATGTGGGACAACCTGAATGCCGGCGATAACACGAAGTGGACCTACGCCCCCGACTTCAACGCGCAATCCGAAGACGACGGCGAATGGCGGAACCACTCCGTCCGCCTGACCTGGCAGGTGACACCGCGCAACAAGATCGTCGGCTGGACCGACCTGCACTACAACTGCCTGCACTGCGACGCGGGCGGTTCGAGCTCCGGCCTGACCTTCACCGGTCTCATTGCCACGAGGGAGGCTCTGCAGAGAAACGAGAACCATCCCAGCAGCCTGACTCAGATCTCGTGGACGTCGCCGTTGACCAACCGCGTGCTGATCGAGTCCAACCTGCAGATCGGACCGAACTTCTGGTGGGGCGCCCAGCAGAAGAATTCGTATGACCCGACGACGATTCCGGTGCAGGACGATGCGCTCACCATCAACACGCCGAGCGGCCCGGTCTCCTTCGGCAATCCCGGACTCAATTACCGATCGGCGAATTGGTCGGGGCACACCGGGTTCACCACCGTCGCTCAGGGGGCCGTGTCCTATGTGACTGGATCGCACTCGGCGAAATTCGGTGCGCGCTTTCACCAGAACGACTCGACGTTCCCGAAGAACTTCTACAACAACGCCCAGCTCAAGTACAACTTCCGCAGCGGCGTTCCCTACCAGCTGACGATGTATGCGGATCAGGCCTCGGATCAGAATCAGCAGCAGAAGATCTTCTCCTTGTATGTGCAGGATCGATGGACGGTCAACCGCCTGTCACTGCAAGGCGGACTGCGCTACGAGCACCTCGCGGACCATTTCGGAGAGCAGCAAATCGGACCGAACATCTTCGTGCCGACGGCTGTGACGTTCCCGGATCAGGCCGGCCCCCTCAGCCTGCACGACATCCAGCCGCGGTTGGGCGCCTCCTACGACGTGTTCGGCAACGGCAAGACCGCGGCGAAGTTCTTCATCGGACGCTACGTCACCACGACCAACACCGTTGACGAGTGGCTGTTCTACAGCCCCGCGGGGAACGGACACTTTGGCGCCAACACCAACAGGCCGTGGACCGACACCGACAGCGACTTCGTGCCCGACTGCGTCATGTTGAATCCGGCGGCCAATGGCGAGTGCGGGCCCATGTCGAATCCGAATTTCGGCAAGACGACCAATCCGCTCACCGTCGATCCGGAAACGACGAGCGGATGGAACAAGCGCGAGTACAGCTGGGACGTTACGGCGGGTGTGACGCAGGAAGTCTTCCCGCGGGTCTCGGTTGAGGTCAACTACATCAGAAGAACCTGGGGGAACCTCAAGACCACCATCAACCGAGCGTTGACGCCGGCCGACTTCGACACGTTCACTTACAACGTGCCGCGTGATCCGAAGTTGCCTGGCGGCGGCGGGTACCCGCTCGTGTTCCGCGACGTGAAGCCTAACAAGTTCGGTATCCTCGACAACTTCCAGACGTTCACGGACAACATCGGTGGATCCTCGAACAACTACAACGGCGTCGACTTCAACGTGAACGCGCGTCTGCGCGACGTGACGATCCAGGGCGGTACCAGCACCGGCAACGTCGTCGAAGACGAATGCGGAGTGGTCGCTGCGCACCCTGAGATGTACATCTTCACCGGCTGGGGCGGAACGCTCGATTTCTTCAAGCAGTTCAACCCCTCGCTCGGTCAGTGGCCGCAGTCCTTCTGCCGTCGCGAGTCCGGATGGCAGACCAACTTCAAAGGCCTGGCGTCGTACACGATGCCAAGGATCGACGTCCTGCTCAGCGCCACCTGGAAGAGCGTCCCGTACCCGGGCAACAACTTTCCCAGCGTCACCAGCCAGAGCATCGGTGCGCAGACGCTCCTGGTGCCAATCGCGGATACCGACCTCGGACGCCCGCTCTCCAGCGGGAACGTGATCGAGTTCTTCAACATCGTCCACCCCGGCACGGTGTACGGCGATCGCCTGAACCAGACCGACGTGCGGATAGGCAAGAACCTGAGGTTCGGTCGCACGAGGACGCTGGTCGCCCTCGACATCTTCAACCTGTTCAACTCGAATACGCCGGATGTGTATCAGCAGACGTACGGCGCGACGTACCTGAACCCGATGTCGATCACAGTGGGGCGCTTCTTCAAGATCAGCGCGCAGCTCGATTTCTGAGGACACGAAGGTCACGAAGAACACGATGGCCACGAAGAAACCAGTTGCCTGAGACAGGCACAGCAGGAAGAGGCAAGCGACGTGGTACGTCGGCCGCCTTGCCTCTTCCTGGTCAAGACGTCGAGCGTATATATTCGTCCACGTTTGTCGCGAGCACATCGAGCGGCACATTCCCGCCAAGAACGACGGTGTCGTTGAACGCCTTGAGGTCGAACTTCGACCCGAGCGCCGTCATCGACTCGTCGCGCAGCCGGTTGATCTCGCTGTGCCCCATCTTGTACCCGCACGCCTGACCTGGCCACGAGCAATAGCGATCGACCTCGCTCGCCACCTCCAACGGATTCGAGCCGTTCACCTCGACGAAGAACTGCACGCCTTGTTCGCGCGTCCAGCGTTTGGCGTGAATGCCGGTGTCGACGACCAGCCGGCACGCGCGGAACGCGATCGACTGCAAGTAGCCGAGCCGTCCGACGGGATCGTTTTCGTACGCACCGAGCTCGTCGGCCAGCTGCTCGGCATAGAGTCCCCACCCCTCGGAGTAGGCGTTGAAGGCCAGCAACTGCCGGGCGAGCGGCATGCGGCGGGTGTATTCACCCTGCCAGATGTGGCCGGGGATGGCCTCATGGAAGGTCAAGTCGGCGAGGCTGTATCTGCTATGCAGGTTCGTCGTCCTCAGGTTGATCCAGTACCGCCCGGGAATGGTGCCATCGATCGATCCCGCACCACCGTACGCGCCAGGAGCACCCGGCTCTTCTTCGGGCGGCAGGCGCTTCACTTCCATATTCGGTTCGACCAGCGTTTTGAACGCGCGCGGCATCTGCGATCGGATCCAGTCGAGGCGATCCTGAATGAACGCCATGATCTCGGCACGGCCCTTGTCGCCGGCAGGAAACTGATGGCGAGGATCCTTGGACAACGCGGTCATTCGTTCGCCGACCGTACCCTGCGAATGTCCGACGGTCTTCAGGATGGCGTCCATCTGCGCGTGTAACCGCTGCAGCTCGCGTCGACCCAATTCATGGATCTCGTCTGGCGACATGCTGGTGGTCGTGGAGGCCTTCAGCGCCCACCGATAGTATTCGTCGCCACGCGGCCGCGCCCAGATGCCGGCGTCGTTGGTTGCCACGGCGCGCTGCGCCTGCAGCTCCTCCAACTGCCGTTCGAGCGCGGGTGCGACATCCTGCGCCGCGATCGTACGCGCGCGCTCGGCCCATGCACCGGGAACGTCTTGCGTGCGCCGTTCAATGGACTCGACGAGCGTGCCGCCTTCTCGTGCGCTCTTCACCGAGAGACGCATCTGCTCCAACGCCTTGTCGATCAAGAACGCCGGCGGGACGAGGCCGGTCCCGCGCGCGCGCTGCACGCGGCCAAGCTCGCCGTCGAGCTGTTTTGCGTAGGACTGCAGCCGCGCGAGATACGCCTCGGCATCAGCCGCGTTCTCGATACGATGGTCGCTGTCGAGGAAGCGAGGAACGTCAAGATACGCACCCACGTTCTGAATGACCACGTAAGGGGTGTTGCGCCAGCCGCCGACCGCAACGTCCCCGTAGGGGAGCGCGAATCCCTCGAGCGCGGTCGCGTAGGCGCTGCGAACGACCTCGACGCTGGTGCGCACGGCGTGCGAGAGGCCGGACGTGTCGAGGGCACGGGCCCGCTCGAGATCGGTGCGAATCTGGCTCGCGATCCGTTGCTGTCCCGGCATCGAGCGATCACTCAACTGGGATCTGAGAGCCGCTCCTGCGCCCGTGTCGATGCCGAGCGATGTCGCGCTCTCCGGCATGAAGCGGAGAAGATTCCCGGCGAGATCGTCGAGGACGGCGAGGGCATCGGTTTCACTCGCCCGGGCCACACTCGCCGGCTCGCGCGCGCACCCGGACATCAGCGGCGCGGCCGCCGCGGACGCGAGCGCAGCGATGGCCTCCCGTCGGCTGATCGATGAAGTAGACACGGCAGTGTCACGGCTCGCAAGCAGTTCCTTACGAACGGGTCGAGTGTACATGTGTTCGCAGGTATACACATCAGCGGTGAGTTTCCGAGCTCTCACTGACCGGATCCGAGCGGCATGGCACGCTGGCTCCGACTAACTGCGGTTGCCTTGCCTGTCCGGCCTCCTGCGCTCCGGCGCCTTGGTCGGCGTTCAGTCGGTTTGTGCCAGGTCGAATCGAGGACGCCCGTTTTCGTCGACCACGAGAGCCGACGTGCCGGGCGGAAGCACCTGGAGACTCTTCAGGAACTCGATGATCGCATCGCGATCGTACTCTCTCAACGCGTTGAAGCGGGCTCGCACCTGCGCGGCTTCACCGCCGTGCGCAAGCACCGCTTCCCGCAGCGTCGTGAACTTCCCGTGATGGAAGAAGGGCGCCTCGTTGGCGACTCCCCACAGCTTGCGCGTGAGAAACTTCCTGTTTCCCGCGAAGAACGCCGGCGACCCGATCGGTTGGTTCATGTCGAGCGGCTCGATATTCGGATCGTCATCGCCATCGGTGATGTCGTGGAGCTTGAGATCCGTAAACGCCGGCACCCACACTCTTCCGCGAACCCTGGGCAGTCGCGGTTGCGGAAGACGCCGATCCGTGAGATCCACAGACATCGGACGCCTGTCAGCCGCACTGAGAGTGCCGGGAGGATTGAACGGGCCCGGCTCGGTGAAGATCCAACCTCCGTCGTCGAGCGGCAGCGCGGAAATGTGACAGCTCGCACAGCCGATGGCCGCGAAGTTCCGCTCGCCAATCGCAATGGCCGCCTCAATACGCCGATCGCGAGGGATGACACGGCCCGGCACCGCCATCGTTGCCTGAAACAGGGAAACGGCCGTGACGTCTGTCTCCGTCAACTCGTCGGCGAAGCCATCGTCGTCCGGATCCGTGCCGCTGCCGAATCGCTCGACCGGTTGGATCCCATGGTGGTGATTGAAGGCGTTGACCGAGAACTGCCGGAGTGAAATGACGTTTCCTGCCTGATGAAAAGGCCGGACGATGAGGTTCGGCGGATCTGACGCTCCCTTCGAAGCCAGGCTCGGCGCCGGCAGTCCTTCGACGCGCGACACGTCCCACGTCCCGTCGGGCCTCCTGGCAATGAACCCGAAATTGATGCCCTTCGAGCTGAGTTGGCTCGATGCACCTGGCGGCACTGCATCGCGAATGCGTTGCAAGTCGATCGAGATCTGCCGCGCCAGCATCTCGATGAAGCCCGATCCGAACATCCCGAGCGTGGCACGGGAGTTACCCACGGTTTCCAGTGTCGGCTGAAGTCCTCGCTCATCCCCCGGATCGGCCGGACCGAACGTTACGAAGTCCCGCCGCTGAGCCAGCACGAAGACATTGGCAACGACATCGCCACCGCCTCCAGGCACTCCAAACGGCGCGTTATGACAGCCGGCGCAGGAGTTCGCATCGGGAGCGGAAACACGATTGAAATTTCGAGGAAACACGAGCGGGCGACTGGGGTCGGCGAGTGGTGCACCAGTGCCGGTCGTTGCTGGCCGCCCGGCTCCCTCCTGGCTCGTCCAGTTGGCGACGAAGAGTCCCTCACCGAACTGAATCAGTTGTCGCAGCGACAGCTGCAACTCGTCTCCGTCCTGCAGATGTCGCGGGATGGCGACCTCCCGCCCAATTCTCGACTGGGCGACGGTCACCGCGCCGGCGAGCGCCATCAGCATCAACCAGATGGGAGTCCGCAGCGGGATCTTCATGACACCTCCTCATCGCTGGTGCACGCTGTTCACTACGTGTCGCAAGCGACTACGGATTTCATCGACGCAGTTAGCGCAGCCGTGGCACACGACGTCTGGGCTTTCGTGACGGTCGGCGCTGGTTTTGTTCACCTGAATCGATGACACCCGTCGGGGGCGAGCGGTATCCGACCATCAAGGCACGTGCCATCTCGAGGAATGGAGCAACAACGGCCGATGCCGGGTTCGAACAACCATTTAGGCGGGCTCTGGCGGAGCTTCGCGACATA
>JALDXQ010000145.1:0-18547 GCA_032156805.1 Acidobacteriota bacterium | reverse complement strand
CCAGCCACGCGCCGTTGCCCCCATTCGCCGACTGAGAAACGACGTCGAAGCACTCGCACGAGATCTTGTGGAGGCGCTTCGCATTCCGAATGGTCAGGACGCCGCGCCGGTAGTCGATGATCCCCTTCGCGCGCAGTGTTGATGCAGATTCGCTGACCGCCGATCGCGGCGCTCCAACCATCTGCGCGACGAACTCGTGCGTGAGCTCGAAGCGATTG
Organism: Acidobacteriota bacterium; assembly: GCA_032156805.1. Classification (GTDB taxonomy): domain Bacteria; phylum Acidobacteriota; class Vicinamibacteria; order Vicinamibacterales; family UBA2999; genus Gp6-AA40. Next base: position 18,329 of record JALDXQ010000145.1, on the reverse strand, counting down.
GTGTCCGCTCGCTCGGCTGTGAGGAGCAGCCAGCGCGCGAGCCTCTGCACTGATGTATGGAAGCGGTTGCAGAGTGCCGACTGCGCGAGCTGATGCATCACGCGTTGTGAATAGTTCATCAGGAGCTCATGCAGCGCACTGCATGAAAGGATGTGCTCACGGATGAGCGCCTTCGGTGCGCGGTAGGCCAAGCCAGGCAGCTGAACGATCAGGCTGTACGGTAGCGGTTGATCACCGAGCGCATCGGCAATGCCCGCCACGCCTTCTCTGCCGACGAGTGCGACCTCGACTGAATTTCCACTCCGTGTATTGGCCACCAGCGAGACAACGCCGGAATCGATGAAATAGATGAAGTCGGTCACCACTCGAGGCGCGCCCAGCAGATCGCCGCGTTGCATAGGATGAGGCTCGAGCTCGTACATGAGTTGCGCGAACACGCGCTGATCGGATTGCGCGAGCTCACGAAGCACATCATTGCGTGTCCGTTCTGACACCAACCCAGCCTCCACTAGAGGGAACGCTGCAAGAACTGCAGCATCGAAGCACAGCCGGATCGCGATGTCTGCCTGAGGTCGACAATGGATGTCTGGTTTGGACAGAATCTTGCTAAGTCGCTGATGTGCTGGCTTTTGTACGTGCGCTCTGCTACAGTTCGCGCGCAGTTGGGAGTCCGCTGGTTGGCAAGACTGCCGCTCGATCGTGCTGCCCTCTACGGCCGTTGTTCGTTCACGCTGCTGCCGTATCAACCCGAGAGACGCCGACCGTCGCTCTCATTGACGGAGAGGCCGAGATCGCATGGCTCACGCGTTTGATGGTCACGCGTTCGGCCAGCTGCTTGGCGAGGCCGACCGTCTCGTTGACGACGCGCTGGATCACCGGCGGCAGTTGTCGGAGATCGTGACGCGGCTCGCAGGCGAGGACTCGAAGGAGCCGGCGAGCGCCGATCTCCTGATGACCATGCGGCAGCTGCTGCTGGCGGCGGAAGAACAACACAAGCTGGCCGGGACGGTGCTCGCTCGCCTTATCGGTGCTCGAGCGGCCCATGACGATTCACGAGAGCAGCGGGTTCGCGTCCTGATCGTCGATGACTCGGACGGCAGCCGTGAGACGGCGGCTGCGATCCTCGAAGACGCCGGGTTCGATGCGATCACGGCCACCAATGGATTGGAGGGTGTGATCGTCGCTCACTATGCACTGCCATCGGTGGTTCTCATGGATTTGACGATGCCCGTACTCAACGGGCTGGACGCGGCTCGCCTGCTCCGTGCAAGCAGGTTCACCCGGGATCTCAAGGTCATTGCCTTCACTGCATGGCCGGATGTCCACGAAGAATTCGTCGCGCGCGCCTTTGCCGACATTCTTCCGAAGCCGGCCGCGCCCGAGATGATCATCGCTGCCGTCCAACGGCTCGCGGCTCCCGATGGCCTGGCGGCCGTTGACAGCGAAGGCCCCGCCGCCTGAGCCGGGCGCTACATCAGCGCTCGGACCTGCCAGTCTGTGGAGTTCATCAAGGCGTGATATTCGGCGGGGGAGACCGATCGCTTGGAGTAGCGGCAGGCGATAACGAACATGTTCTTGGTGTGATGCCAGTCGCTGCGAACGACGTCGCACTCGAACGTCTCGCCCGAGCTGATCCCCATGGTCAGCACGACTCCCGCTTTCGGGATCGACTCGACCTCGATCTGCTTGCTGAATCTGATGTCGCTGTTGTTGATGGTTTCGAGCGCGTCCGTCTCCTCGCGCCGGATGCGGAGAGACGGAATCCTGAGACTGATCTCGACGATTTGTGCCATGTGATTGTCATGAGCGGCCGCGGCCAATCCGAAGCGGCGCGTTCCCCGATGGTACGATACATTTCGAATGCCGCTCGTCACGCTCGACAGTATCTCGATGGCCTACGGCCATCTTCCGCTCCTCGACGACGCCAGCTTTCGGATTGAACCGCGCGAACGCGTCGCGGTCATCGGCCGGAACGGCACAGGTAAGTCCACACTGCTGCAGATCGTGAGCGGCGAGGCCGCGCCGCAGAAGGGCGCGATCTGGCGAGAGCCCGCATTGCGCATCGGGCGTCTGGCCCAGGACGTCCTGGTGACCGGCGCCCGGCGCGCGTTCGACGTCGTCGCGGAAGGGCTCCGCGATCAGGATTCGGACGCATGGAGCGCCGACCAGAAGGTGCACATGGCGCTTTCCCGGATGCAGATTCCCGCCGAGGCGACCATGGATTCCCTGTCCGGCGGGTGGCGGCGTCGCGTGCTGCTGGCGCGTGCGCTCGTGGGAGATCCCGACCTGCTCCTGCTCGACGAGCCGACCAATCATCTCGACATCGACACCATGCGGTGGCTCGAAGGATGGCTGGCCGACTATGCCGGCAGCGTGCTCTTCGTCACGCACGACCGCGTGTTCCTGCAGGCACTCGCGACGCGCATCGTCGAGCTGGATCGTGGCCGGCTCACGTCGTGGCCCGGCGATTACGCGACGTTCCTTCGGCGGAAGGAGGAGGCGCTGGCGGTCGAAGCGGCGCACGACGCGAGGTTCGACAAGCGGCTGGCCGAAGAGGAAGCGTGGCTGCGGCAGGGCATCAAAGCCCGCCGCACGCGAAACGAGGGGCGTGTACGGGCGCTGCTCAAGATGCGTGAGGAACGCGCGACCCGCCGGGCGCACGTGGGATCGGTCCGCTTTCAGACCGAGATCGGTGAGCGCAGCGGGCAGGTGGTCCTCGAAGCCGAGGCCGTTCGCAAGTCGTTCGACGGACGTCCCGTCGTGAGTGACTTCTTCGCGCGGGTGATGCGCGGCGATCGCATCGGGCTGATCGGCCCAAACGGTTCCGGCAAGACCACGCTGCTCAAGCTGCTGCTCGGTCAGCTACCGCCCGATGCCGGCGACGTGCGGCACGGCGCCAACGTACAAGTGGCGTACTACGACCAGCAGCGCGAGCAGCTCGATCCCGAGCGCACTGTCTGGGAAACCGTCTCCGATGGTCACGACACTGTGACGATCAACGGTTCGTCGCAGCACGTCCACGGGTACCTCCGCGATTTTCTGTTTCCACCAGAGCGGGCGATGTCACCGGTGAAGGCGCTCTCCGGTGGCGAGCGCAATCGTCTGCTCCTGGCGCGGTTGTTTGCCCGTCCATTCAATGTGCTCGTGATGGACGAACCAACCAACGACCTCGACATCGAGACGCTGGAGTTGCTCGAGGAGCGGCTCGCGGCATGGCCGGGAACGCTGCTGCTGGTCAGCCACGACCGTGCGTTCATCGATCACGTCGTGACCAGTACCTTCGTGTTCGAGGGCGACGGACGAGTGCAGGAGTACGTGGGCGGGTACGAAGACTGGCTGCGACAGCGGCGACAGGCGGGGCCCGCGGCAGGGCGGCGTCCTCACGTGGCCGCTCGCGCGAACGCTGCGGCCGTCGAGGACAGGGGCGACTCGCGGTCACGAAAGCCGTCTTACAAAGAGCAGCGCGAGCTCGAGCAACTGCCGGCGCAAATCGAGGCGCTCGAGACGGAGCAGAAGCAGTTGCAAGTGGATGTCAGCTCCCCGGATTTCTACAAACGCCCCGCAGCCGAGATTCACGAGGCATTGGCGAGACTCGAGGAACTCGAAACGCTGCTGCTGGCCGCCTACGCGCGGTGGGACGCGCTCGACTCGCGCGCGGAGATCGGCACGAAGGGTTCTCCTTAGCGAAAATCGACTGCGTCAGTGTTGCCGCCACTGATCAGCACCCCGATGCGTTCGCCGTTCTGTGGCACGTATCGTCGCGCCAGCAGCGCGGCGAAGCTGGCTGCCCCGCCAGGCTCTGCGGCAATCCGCGCCAGCGACCACAACGTGCGCTGCGCGTCGACGATGGCCTCGTCGGGAACGAGGATTACCTGCGAGACATGACGTTGAGCGATCGGAAAGACTCGATCGCCGACGCGGCGCGGCGCCAATGAGTCGGCAGCGATGCCGTCGGCTTCGGCATCGACGGGGCCTCCAGCCGCCATCGCTCGAAAGAGCGTCGGAGACCGTTCAGGTTCGACGGCCACGACCTTCACGCTTCCCGAGAACCAGGCAGCGATACCTGCGATGAGCCCGCCACCGCCGACCGCCACCAGCAGCGTGTCGAGTGCCGGCACCTGCTGTTCCAGTTCGAGTCCGAGCGTTCCCTGCCCGAGGATCGTCTCCTGTTGATCGAATGCATGCACCGTCATCGCGCCTGACTGCGCCACCCACGCCTGGCTCGCGGCGAGCGCATCGGCGTACCGCTCGCCCCCGACAACGAGGTCGGCGCCGTACTCGCGAATGCGCTGGATCTTGCTCGGCGATGAGATGGTCGGCACGAAGATCTTCGCCGGCACACCGAGCGCTCTGGCCGCATAGGCTACGGCTGCGCCGTGGTTACCGCCCGATGCCGCGACCACGCCTGCGGCAGGAACGTCGCGCAGGAGGAGATTGGCGAACGCGCCGCGTGCCTTGAACGACCCGGCGTGCTGGAGAAGTTCGAGTTTGAGGACCAGTGGTTCTTCGAGTGACGGCACGAGGTCGCTGCCGGCGCACTCGAGCACCGGTGTTCTGCGAATGTACGGTCGAATCGCGAGCTCGGTGGCCGCGATGGCGTCGCGGTCAATGGTGCTGCTTGCAGGGGTCACGCGTTCCACGCACACGCTCGCTCGGCCCCAATGAGACACCGTATTGACGTCACGTGGACGGATACGAGTGATGCTCGTGCGCGATCAGCCATTGGCCTTGCTCCTTGCGCAGGCCGATGGTCAAGCGTGCCGTCGAGTCGAAGACCTTTATCAATGCGTGGCAATACGCGACGGTGTCGCTGGCGGTGATGTGCAGCTCTGTCACGTCAAACGATCCAGGGCCTCCCGGGGAGTTGGCGAAGAACAGATCCCAGGTTTTCTTGTACTCGTCGAGCCCACGCGAGACCAGCGGCAGCGGCACATCGAACATCACCACATCGTCAGCATGGTGTGCCAGCACACCGTTCACGTCCTGCTCGCGTGCAGCCCTCGCCCAGTGTTCCACCAACTCCCGTATTTGTGTGTCATTGCCGGATTGAGTCATCTGTGTCTCCATGCGAATGCGCCTCGGCGCGTGTCACGGCCAACCCGCCTCTCACGAGATGTCTTCCGGGTTCGGCAACCGTTGGGAATCGCCGTCGCGCAGCACGGTGGCGGCCACGATCCCGGCGACGACCACCAGCGCGGCACTCACGATTGCGGTGAGAATGACGGCTTCGGTGAACGCGGCTCGCGCGGCCTGGAGCAGTGCTGCGCCTGTCGATTCTGACAGGCCTGCCGCCACCGCGGCGGCCGCACCAAGCGTGTCGCGCGCCGCTTCCGCAGCGGTGGACGGAACCCCGATCGGCACTGTCGAACTCATCGTACTGCGATATGCCGCCGTGACGAGGGTACCGAGGATCGCGATGCCGAGCGCGCCACCGAGTTCGGCGCTCGTTTCCGAGAGCCCTGCTGCCATCCCGGCGCGCTCGGGCGGTACCGTCCCGACGATCACGTCGGCCGCCATCGTGAACACTGGCGACAGGCCAAGCGACAGGATGACGTAGGCTGTCACCACGAGCGATGGGCCGCTCGAGCGTCCGATCTGCGTCAGAAGAATGAACCCAACTGCCGCCACCGCAAATCCGCATGCGACGACGAGCGTTGGCCGCATGCGGCGCGCCAGCACCGGTGCGAGCAGCGACCCTGCGATGAACCCCAGGCCGGACGGTGCGGTCCACAACCCGGCGTGGAGCGGGCTCATTCCCAGCACGAGCTGGAGGTACTGGGCGATGAAGAGGAACGTGCCGAACGCCACGAAGAAGCCGACGATGTTGATGGCCAGCGATGCGCTGAACGCGGTGGACCTGAAGAGCGACAGGTCGATCAGCGGATGGGCGAGAGTCTTCTGCCTTCGCACGAACGCCACGCCGATCGCGCCGCCGAGCACCATCGCGGCGACCGCAAGCCATATGTCGCCACCTTCGGCCGTTCGCTTGATGCCATAGATCACTGCGAGCACCGCGACGAGCGACAGCACGGCACTGAGCGGATCGAGTCGTCCAGGGTTCGGGTCCCGATATTCGGGGAGGAGGCGTGGCCCCACGGCAAGCAGGAGCAGCATGACCGGCACGTTCATGAGGAATACCGAGCCCCACCAGAAGTACTCGAGCAGCAGCCCGCCCAGCAGCGGACCCAGCGCCCCGCCGGCGGAGAAGCTGGCGATCCACACACCGACGGCAACTGTGCGTTCGCGTGGATCGAGAAACATGTTGCGGACGAGCGAGAGCGTCGACGGGGCAAGGGTCGCCGACGCGACGCCGAGGAGCGCGCGCGCCGCAATGAGCATCGGTGCGGTGAACGAGAACGCTGCCAGCACCGAGGCGGCACCGAATGCCACGGCGCCGATGAGCAGCAGCCGGCGCCGCCCAATCCGGTCCCCCAGGGTGCCCATGGTGATCAGCGCCCCAGCGACCAGAAATCCATAGATGTCCACGATCCACAGCAACTGCGTGCCACTCGGTGCGAGGTCGGCGCTGAGATGCGGCACCGCGAGGTTCAGCACGGTGAGGTCCATCGAGTACAGAAGGCAGGGCAGCGCAAGCACGGCGAGCCCGACCCATTCCCGGCGTGTGGCTTTCGGCGCGTTGACGGTGTTCAGCATGCGACTCTCGCTTGACGAGGTGTGAGTGTCCGTTCGAAACTTAACCAGATGGTAAGGTTTCAGTCAACGCTCGATCGCACGTTTGCGGCCGTGTCGGATCCGACGCGCCGGGCAATCCTCGATCGCTTGCGACGCAAGAAGACGATGAGCATTGGCGAGCTGGCGCAACCGTTCCCGGTCTCACTCCCGGCGATCCTGAAACACATGCACGTGCTCTCGTCAGCCGGGCTGGTCGAGTGCGAGAAGCACGGCCGCACGGTCACCTGCCGCTTGCGGGCGCGCCCCATGCGTGACGCCGTGCGGTGGATGGAACGTTATGAACAGTTCTGGACCGGCAAGCTCGACCGCCTGGCGGCCTTCGTCGAAAACGAGAGCGGCGAGTGACGCGGGACTCGCGGTTCAGCGTGCGCCTGGTCCGGCGAATCAAAGCGCCGCCGCCGCGGGTGTACGCTGCGCTGACAGATCCCGAGAAGATGCTGCGATGGTGGAGCCCCGATGCCGGCCCGACGCTGCGGGCCACCGCCGACGTCCGGCCGGGCGGCCACTTCGAGGTGACGTTCCGGACGGAGGACGGCCAGGAGCATACGTGCTACGGCATCTACCGCGAGATCGTGGCTGACCGGAAGTTGGTCTTTACCTGGCATTGGCGCACCGCTCCCGAGGACGAATCGATCGTCACGATTCTGCTCGAGCCGTCGAACGGTGGCACTGAACTCACGCTCATCCACGAGGGACTACCCACCGAAGCCGACCGCGACGATCACCGCGACGGCTGGATCAGCGGGCTGGCGAAGCTCACGATACTGGTGGAGATGCACTAGGCGAGAGCCACATTCCCTTTCCCACGTGCACCTACCCCAAAAGCGGTAGGTTGACAGCAGAGCCAATTGGCCTATGATGCGGCCACCGACGCGGTTCGCCATGCGCAGCGCCCCCCGCTCGCGCCGCAGAGGAGGTCCGATGGTCAAGTCGCTCCCTGCCTTGCTCGTCCTCGCTACCGTCCTCACCTGTCCCGGCTACGGCTTTGCGCAGGCGACGGCGTCGATCGCTGGCACCGTCGTTGACGCATCCGGAGCCGTCCTTCCAGGGGTAACCGTCGAGGCATCGAGCCCGGCGCTCATTGAAAAGCTGCGATCGGTGGTGACCGACGGCACCGGGCAGTACCGGATCGAGCAGTTGCGCGGTGGCATTTATACCGTGACGTTTACGCTGACCGGATTCAGCACGGTTCGTCGGGAAGGTGTCGAGCTGGCGGGATCGTTTTCGGCGACGGTCAATGCCGAGCTGAAACTCGGCTCGGTGGAAGAAACCATCACCGTCACCGGTGACACACCGGTCGTCGATATCCAGAGCGCGCAGCGGCAACGCGTGATCGATCAGGAACTGCTCGTCGCGATTCCGACCGGGCGGACCCCGCAGGTGGCGGCGTTCCTCATCCCGGGCGTGAACCTGAGCAACGTCGACGTCGGCGGCACCAACATCATCAACACCACGGGCGGCTCGCTGTCGATTCATGGCGGTCGCGTGGACGACACGCGCCTGCTGATCGACGGGATCACCATCGCCAACACGGAAGGTACAGGATGGTCGGCCAACATGCTGCCGAATATGGGCAGCACGCAGGAAGTCTCTGTCGACTACTCGTCGGTCACCGCTGAAAGCATCACCGGCGGGCTTCAGATCAACATGATCCCGAAGACGGGCGGCAACTCGTATTCGGGAACCCTGTTTGCCACCGCGGTGAACTCAGCTTTTGAAGGCTCCAACACCGATGACGAGCTGGTCGCCCGCGGCTTGCGCACGCCCAACACGCTGAAGCTCCAGTACGACATCAATCCCGGTCTCGGTGGACCGGTCATGCAGGACAAGCTGTGGTTCTACACCTCGGCCCGATTCACCCGGCAATCGAACTACATCGGCGGCCTGTTCCAGAATCTGAACGCGTACGACATCACGAAGTGGACGTACGAGGCGGATCAGAACAGCCGGGCGTTTTCGAACGCGACCGAGGAGAGCGTCAACCTTCGTCTCACCTGGCAGGCCAACGCCATCAACAAGGTCAGCTTCTTCTACGACCAGCATTGGCGATGTCAGTGCCGGACGACGGCGGCGCTCGTGGCGCAGGAGTCCGCCCACGAGCTCGAATATCCCATCAGCGATTTGAGCTCGATCTCGTGGACCGCCACACCGTCCAACCGCCTGCTCGTCGAAGCGCGCTGGGGCGTTCGCCGAGAGGAGTACGCCTACACACCGAACAACCTGCAGGACCCAGGACGCAACCTGATCCCAGTGGTCGAACAGGGCGGCCTCATTCCGGGGTTGCTGTATCGCGGCAACGGGCTGCAGAGTCCCACGCAGCCGTACCAGCGCACGCTCGGTGTGAGCATGCCGTCGTCTGCCGCACTGTCGTACGTTACCGGCAGTCATTCGGCGAAACTGGGGTTCTACAACGTCACCGCGTCGCGAACGTCTGATGTTCCCGACAACGCCTCGCATTTGACCTACCGGTTCAACAACGGCGTGCCCAATCAGATCACGCAACGCGCGACGCCGCTGTATCGCGCGGAACGGCAGAAGCTCGATCTCGGCATCTTCGTCCAGGACAAGTGGACAGTGAAGCGTCTGACGCTCAGCGGAGGCATTCGTTTCGACACCTTCCAGAGCTACTTCCCGGAGCAGACGCTCGTGCCCGGCCTGCTCGTGCCGAATCGCAGCGTGACTTTCCCGAAGACCGACATGGCCAGCTGGAAGGACATCGTGCCCAGGCTCGGGTCGGTCTACGACCTCAGGGGCGACGGCAAGACCGCACTCAAGGTCTCCATCAACAAATACGTCACCGCCCAGGGATTGCAGGGGACCTACGGAGACACCGCCAATCCGGTGAATCGCATGGCGAACATCGTGACCCGCTCGTGGGTCGACGGAAACGGGAACTTCACTCCCGACTGCGATCTGACGAACGTCCTGGCGCAGGATTTCAGACCCAGTGGCGGCGATCTCTGTGGTGTCGTTTCGGATACCAACTTCGGCCGTCAGACGCTGAGCCTGAGTTACAACCAGGACGTCCTCAATGGGTGGGGCGCGCGACCGTACCAATGGGAGTTCTCGGCAAGTGTCCAGCACGAGCTGCAGCCGCGGCTGTCGATGGACGTCGGCTACTTCCGGCGATGGTTTGGTAATTTCGGAATCACCGACAATCTGAACATCGGTCCCGGAGACTACGGTGCCTTCAGCGTCACGGCGCCGGTCGATTCCCGGCTTCCCGATGGTGGTGGATACACGATCGGTGGCTTCTACGATCTGAATCCTGACAAAGTGGCGGTCGCGCCCAACAACTACTTCACGTTCACCAAGGAGTACGGCAAGCAGATCGAGCACTGGAACGGTGTCGACCTGACGGTGAACTGGCGAGTGCGGGCGGGCATGACCGTTCAAGGCGGCGTGAGCACGGGGCGGCGCGAACTGAACACCTGCGACGTCGTTGACGATCTGCCCGAGGCCGCGGTGCTGACGACGCCGTACTGCCATCAAAAGGAAAACTTCCTGACCGATGGCAAGGTGGTCTGGACGTACACGATCCCGAGGGTCGACGTCACCGTGAGCGGACTCTTCTTCAGCCGGCCGGGCCCACAGTTGTCCGCCAACCAGGTGATCCCCAATGCCGTCGTCCGACAGTCGCTCGGACGAGATCTGTCGGCCAATGCGCCGAACGTCACGGTGAACCTGGTGCAGCCTGGCTCGATGTTCGGGGAGCGCCGCAATCAGCTGGATCTGCGGTTCACCAAGCCGTTCACGGTACAGCGAGTGCGTCTGGGCGCAAGCCTGGAACTCTACAACGCGTTCAACGCCAACACCGTGTTGACGGAGAGCGCGACCTATCGCGATGCCTCGCTTTCGGGGTGGCGAATCCCGACAGGCATCATGCCGCCGCGCTTCGTGAAGTTCAGTCTGCAGATGGATTTCTGAAACACGAAGGCACGAAGATCACGAAGGACACGAAGAGTACGATGTGAGCTCGAACCTCGCGTCGTTGGTCATCGTCTTTCTCTCTCTCTTCGCAGTACCGGCGTTTGGCCAGGACAACACTGATCTGCGTGACTTCGACCTGACGCGAGAGTCTGCGAATGCAGGTCGCTGCGAAGATCCTGTCTGCCAGCGTCGCCTGCGCGAGATCGGCGAGGCGGCGATCGCAACCGCCAACGCCAAGACCGGCTTTGTTGCGGCGCTTCGGCAATTTGTCGAAGGGCTCCCGGGGACCTTCGGTGACGAGGGCCCGCGGATTCGCACCGCCCTGGCCGACATGGCGACGGCGCTGGCGCGATGGGACGACGCGATCGCGAGATATCGAGACGCGTTGAACGCTGGGCGAGGGGCCGAAGTACATGTGGCCCTCGGGACGACGTACCTCGACAGAGGCCGGTTGCGAGAAGCCGTGGAAGAGTTCCGGCGAGCGGTCGCTCTTGCACCCGCGGGCGACTCCCTCCTGCTGCTTGGCCTGGCCTACGAGGCGCTTGGTGCGCACGACAATGCCGAACGCGCGCTGGCGAGAGCCAGCCGCACTGCTCCCGAGAGCCCGGCAATCGGATATGCGAGAGTGCAGCACGCCATCGCCGCTAAGACGGAAGACCTCGTCTCTCGAGCGTTGCTCGAGTTCCGGGATCGTCACGAGCGATCGGCAGGTGGGCCAACCCCGGCTGCGTCAGCGGCACCTTTCGTTCGGCTTGGTCTCCTTCGCGAGACCGCTGGTGCGGCGCCGGTCTTCGTCCCAGCCGACTACTCCGACGGGCTTCGACTGCTGAATGCTCGTCGTTATGACGAGGCGATCGCGGCGTTCCAGCGCGCGGTCGACCGCGACCCGCTCTGCGCGACCGATGGCGGTTTCGAGGCGCGCATGCGAGGCGCGAAAGCCCTGCGTGACGGTCACGTGTCGGCCGCCATCGTGCAACTCGAAGCCGCCGTTGCGAAGTCGCCCGATGGCGGCGAGTTGCGCCGATTGCTCGCCACCGCATACACGGCCGACGAACGCTACGACCAGGGCATCGAGCAGTTCACCGCGGCGATTCAGAAGAACACGAGCGATGAACGATCGCGCCTCGCCCTGACCGAGGCAGCGATCGCTGCCGGACGGCCGGACGCTGCCGAGCAGACGTTGAAGCAGGCCATCGATGCGCTCCCTGATTCTGGCCGGGCGCATTACCGTCTCGGACGACTCTATCAGTCACTGGCACGTACCCCGGAGGCGATTGCCGCGTTTGACAAGAGCGCCGAGCGTCCTGTCCTGGTTGGTCGTGATGCGCTCTACGAGACGATTGCCGTGATGCGGGTCAGTGAGGGCGAGTTCGAGGCAGCGATTGCGGCGTATCGCCGCGAGGTCGACGCCAACCCCAATAACGCCGTGGCGCACCGCAGGCTCGGTGACCTGTACGCCCAGGAAGGCCGGCTCGACGAGTCGCTCGCGGAATACGCCGCGGCGCTCCTGATCGATCCGCGCGACGCCGATACGCACGCATCGCGTGCGCAGACGTTGTTGCGCTTGTCTCGTTTCGCCGACGCTGAAGCTGCGGCGCGGGCGGCCGTAGCCCTCAGTCCCGCGCATGAACCCGCACGCTATGCATTGGGAACGGCACTGATCCGAACGGGCCGTCGCGAAGAGGGGCTGTCGGCACTCCAGGAATTCGAACGGCTGCAGGCCGCGACGCGCGCGCGCAGCGATGCCGCGTGGCAATTGAAGCTGCTCAAGGAGCAGGCCCTCGAACACGCCGCACGACACGAGTACCGCGCCGCTGCCGATCTGCTTCAGCGGGCCGTAAAGTACGCGCCGTCGGACGGCACAGTTCATCTTGCCGCCGGAGCGCTGCTCGTCAAGGCCGGCGACTTCGAGCAGGCGATTCCGGTGTTGAAGGAAGCGCTGAGTCGAGAGGCTGTGGACGCGCACCGCTACCTTGCCGACGCGTACGCGGCTCTCGGGCGCGGCGAGGACAGTGGTGCGCATCGCGCCGCGTATGAGGCGGTCAAGGCGGCCCGTCTACGACAGGGCGCGGCGGGCCAGTGAGCGGCGCGCTGATTCGAGCGGTCTCGGCATGCGGCGTTGTGGTGTGTGCCTGCTCGACTCTGCTCGTGCGAGACGCCCGCCTCACGGTTTCTGCCGCGTTCGCGCAGCCAGCCCCGGTGACGTTCACGGACGTGACGCAGGAGGCAGGTCTCGCGTTTCAGCATGTCAGCGGCGCCAGCCCGCAGAAGCACATCGCGGAAACCATGGGGTCGGGAGCGCTCTTCTTCGACTTCGATGCCGACGGCTGGCTCGATCTGTTTCTTGTCGATGGAGGTTCGGTGACCGATCACCGCGTGGCGGGAACCGCGCGGCATCGCCTCTTTCGGAACAAGGGCGGCGGGCAGTTCGAGGACGTCAGCATGGCTGCCGGTCTCCGTCATCGAGAGTACGGGATGGGAGCGTGCGCCGCTGACTACGATAACGACGATCGCGTTGATCTCTACGTGACCAACTTCGGCCCGAACGTGCTGTACCACAACGACGGGCACGGCCGGTTCAGCGATGTGACGGGCAGCGCGGGTGTCGGCTCCGCCCTGCTCGGAGCGAGTTGTGCGTTCGCGGATATCGACAACGACGGCGATGTCGATCTGTTCGTCGCCAACTACGTCGATCCCGACGGCAGCAAGGTCTGCGGTGATGCCAGGGCACGAGCGTACTGTCGTCCTGATGTCTACTCGGGAGTGCCGAGCACGCTCTATCGTAATAACGGCGATGGCACCTTCACCGACGCGGCCAAAACAGCGGGTCTCGATCGTGCCGACGGCAAGGCGCTTGGCGTCGTCTTCACCGACTACGATGACGACGGCCGCGCCGATCTCTTCGTGGCAAACGATCTGACACGCAACTTCCTCTATCACAACGAAGGCAAGGGGATCTTCAAAGAGGTCGGTCTACCGGCAGGAGTTGCTGTTGCCAGCGATGGCCGTGTGCGCGCCGGCATGGGCACCGATGTGGGCGACTACGACGGCGATGGCCGAGTCGACCTCGTCGTGACGAATTTCGAGTCAGAGACGCATAGCCTCTTCAGGAATCTCGGTGCCGGTCTGTTTGCCGACGCGACATTCGAGAGCGGGCTTGGCCCCGCCACGTTGCCGTTCCTCGGATTTGGAGTGGCATTTCTCGACTACGACAACGACGCCGACCTCGATCTGGCCATCGCCAACGGCCATGTGCTCGACAACGCCGGTCTCTTCAGGTCCACCTCGCGCCATGCGCAACGCAACCTCCTGCTCCGGAACGACGGGAAGGCGCGCTTCGTGGAGGTTGGCCGGCAGTCGGGCTCCGGATTCCTGCTGGAGAAGGTCAGCCGGACCCTCGTGGCCGGGGATATCGACAACGACGGCGATCTCGACCTGCTGGTCAGCAACAACGGACAGTCGGCCGACCTCCTGCGTAACGAGGGAGGCAGCCGCGTGGGGAACGCGCTGCTCGTGAAGCTGCGTGGCCGCGAGAGCAACCGCGACGCGATCGGTGCCAGGGTGACGGCAACCATCGGGGGCCGACGCCTCGTTCGGGAGGTGCGGGCGGGGGGCAGTTACCTCGGACAGCACGATGTCCGCGTGCACTTCGGGGCAGGGCGGGCGAAGTCGGTCGATCGGATCGAAGTGCGATGGCCGAGCGGGCAGGTCGAGGTCGTGCAATCGGTCTCAACTCAGCAGGTTGTGACGTTGTCCGAAGGGGCGGGAATCGTGGCGCGTACCCCCTTTTAGGAACTCGCCCAAGGGGATGACGCGGTATCGCTGCGGCGCGCCATTCCTGTCGCCGGTATTGTCGCTACATTCCTGCATCGTGATTGGACTATCGTCTGAAACCGGGGGCTCGTATGGCCATGATCACGACAAAAGACGGAACGCAGATCTACTACAAGGATTGGGGCGAGGGGCAGCCGATCGTCTTCAGCCACGGCTGGCCGCTGACAGCAGATGCGTGGGAGGACCAGATGGTGTTCCTCGCGTCCAGGGGCTATCGCTGCATCGCCCACGATCGACGCGGCCATGGCCGATCGAGCCAGCCGTGGAATGGCAACGAGATGGACACGTACGCCGACGACTTGCTCGCGCTGGTCGAGGCGCTCGATCTCCGGGAGGCAGTCCACGTTGGCCACTCGACCGGTGGTGGCGAGGTCGCGCGATATCTCGGTCGGCATGGGACCTCGCGCACGGCAAAGGCCGTGCTCGTTGGCGCCGTCCCCCCACTGATGTTGAAGACGGCCGGCAATCCGGGTGGTCTGCCGATTGACGTGTTCGACGGGATTCGAGCCGGGGTCGCGGCCGACCGCTCGCAATTCTTCATGGACCTGACCATGCCGTTCTACGGCTTCAATCGCCCGGGCGCGAAAGTGTCACAGGGCGTGCGTGATGCGTTCTGGCTGCAGGGCATGCTGGCAGGGCACAAGAACGCGCTCGACTGCATCAAGGCATTCTCGGAGACAGACTTCACTGAAGACCTGAAGAGGATCGACGTGCCGACGCTCATCATGCATGGCGATGACGACCAGATCGTCCCGATCGCGGCATCGGCAATGCAGTCGGCGACCTTGATCAAGGGGGCGACGCTGAAGGTCTATCCCGGTCTGTCACACGGCATGTGCACCATTAATAAGAATCTGATCAATTCGGATTTGCTGGCATTCATACAACGATAGGGTCCGGCTTAAGCCGGACCCTACGTGGGATTCATACTGAAGCCGGACGCGATGTGGAATTCACACGGTGGAGACGAGCAATGGCGACACTGGCGGCGACCAGCGAAGAGAAAGTTGACTGCGGACGTGGCTACCAGCTTTTCATCCGTTCATGGCGGCCGAGCGTTGCGCCTCGCGCCGTGGTGGCAATCTGCCACGGCGTCAAATCACACAGCGGGTACTACGGGTGGACCGCCGAGCAGCTCGTGGCAAACGGCCTGGCGGTGTACGCGCTCGACCTGCACGGCCGCGGTCATTCCGACGGTGAACGCTTTTACCTCGAAAAGCTTCAGCACTATCTCGACGACGTACACACGATGCTGAAGCTGGCGCGATCGCGGGAGCCTGGACTGCCCGTGTTCCTGCTCGGCCACAGCGCTGGGGGTGTCGTCTCCTCGGTCTACACGCTCGAGCACCAGCAGGATCTTGCCGGGTTCATCTGCGAGAGTTTCGCGTTCCGGGTGTACGCGCCGGACTTTGCGCTTGCCGTGCTGAAGGGGTTGAGTCACCTCGCACCGCATGCTCACGTCCTTGCCTTCAAGAATGAGGACTTTTCACGGGATCCGAGGGCCGTGCAGTTCATGGACGACGATCCGCTGATCGCGCACGAGGTGCAGCCCACACGGACCGTGGCCGAACTCGTCCGCGCGGATGAGCGGCTCAAGGTGGAGTTCCCGCTCATCACGCTGCCGGTGATGATCCTCCATGGCACCGCTGACAAAGTGACGAAGCCGGGTGGGAGTCAGTTCTTCTACGACACCGCCGGCTCGAAGGACAAGACGCTCAAGCTCTATGAAGGTCACGTGCATGACCTGCTGAATGACGTTGGCAAGGAGAAAGTGATGGCCGACATCCTCGCCTGGCTCAACGCCAGGATTCCGTAGTAGGGTCTCGCGATTGTGCAGGCGGCCGTTCTTGATTCCATTCCGGCGCTCGACGCGCTGCTCGGTGCCCACCGGGACGCGCTGGGCGCCGACTTCGCAGGTTACCGTCACCACACCTACCGGGTGGTCAACCTGTGTGTGGCCCTGTCACCGGCTGCCGCCGGGCAACTCGAGAAAGTAACAACCGCGGCAGCGTTCCACGATCTCGGCATCTGGACCGACCACACGTTCGACTATCTCCTGCCCTCGGTGCGGCTGGCAACCAGCCACCTCGAAAAAATGGGTCGACAGGAATGGGTGCGGGATGTGTCAACGATGATCCTCGAACACCACAAGGTGTCCCGGCTGCGAGATGCTGAGGACGCGCTCGCCGAGACGTTTCGCAGGGCGGACTGGATCGATGTCTCCCGAGGGCTGCGGTCGTTCGGGTTGTCGCGAGAGTACATCGGGCGCCTTTACTCACAGTGGCCCAGCGCCGGGTTTCATGGGCGGCTCGTCCAGTTGTCGTTCGGCCGCCTGTTGACGCATCCCTGGAACCCGCTACCGATGTTGCGACTGTAAACTACGCTCCGCGCCAAACCCGTCAGGGCTTACAAAGTTACCAGCGGCTCCAACTCCGCGACCTGTTTTCCGGTGCCGGGTTCGACCGCTCGCACACTCCGCTGAGCAGCGTGGCCACCCACGACGGGCCACGGCATTTGGGAGGCCCTCCGGCGAGATGGAGCAGACCCGGGCGGCACGTCATCCTCACCCACAAGCCAACTCATTCACCCTGAGTCTCTTACAGACGGACGCGCGAAGTGTGTCCGTCGGCACGGCACCTGCTACCTAGGCGGAGCTACCTGACTCCTTCGGTTCCTCGTTCTGTGCCCAGAGTCGCCATGAACTACCTCAAAGTGAGTCGCTCTATGACCATCCGAATGATTGCCGCAACAGTGATGCTGTGTGTGGCGTGCGGGTCTCCACAGGGCCAGGCGCAGACCACCACCGGCACCACGCCGGAGCAGAACGCCGCGCTCGATCAGATGCTGGGTCCGATTGCGCTCTACCCCGACCCGCTGCTCGCGCAGATGCTGATGAGCGCGACCGATCCCGCCAAGGTTACCGAATTGGACAACTGGCTGAAGACCAATCAAAAGCTCAAAGGCACGCAGCTCCAGGATGCCGCGGTCAGGGCGGGATTCGACGCGAGCTACGTGGCGTTGGTGATCTTCCCGCAGGTCGTGACCTACATGGCCCAGAACATCCCATGGACGACCAGCCTTGGGCAGTGGTTCAACACCAACCGCAACGCGCTCTTCGCGAGCATTCAGCGATTGCGAACGCAAGCGCAGAGCGTGGGGACATTGAAGAGCTCTGCGCAGCAGCAGGTCGAGACCAAGACGACAACTGCTGGCCAGCAGGTCATCGTGATTGAGCCGACCAATCCGCAGGTCGTCTACGTCCCGCAATACAACCCACAAGTGGTCTACACCCAGCCTCCCACGACCACGGTCGTTGTCCAGGAGGACGATGACGACGCCGCGGAAGCGGTTGCCGCGGGACTGATTGGATTCACCGCTGGAATCGCGATCGGCGCGGCGATGGACAACAACTACTACTACGGGCCGTACGGCTGGCACGGCGGCGGCTACATGTACGCCGACGCCTGGGACGACTACTACGACCACCGCGAGGACGCCCGCGAAGACTGGATAGACCATCGAGAGGATCTCTCCGAAGAGCGAACCGATCGTCGCGAGAACACGCAGGAGCAGCGGACCGAGCGTCAAGAGAACCGACAGGAAAACCGGCCGGAGGCAACGCAGGAGCAGCGGGCCCAGGCACAACAGCGGGCGCAGGAGCGCCAGGCAAGTGGACAGACTCAGCGGGCGGAACGCACCGGAAGCGCGGAAGCTCGCGGCTACAGCTCGGGTTCTGCTCGAGCGCAGTCCACGACCACGCAACGCAGCTCGGACGCGTTCTCGGGTTACTCGAGCGGGAGCTCGCAGCGTGCGTCCAGCTCTCGAGGGGCGCAAAGCCGCAGCAGTAGCGCACGCGCGTCGCGCGGTGGCGG
>JALDXQ010000144.1:0-19052 GCA_032156805.1 Acidobacteriota bacterium | reverse complement strand
CCGGAGTCGCGGACACTGCTCTACCTGCCGCTGCGCGAACTCTTTCTCCATGGCATCCTCGAGAACCGCGGCATGCTGCTCGTCGCGGCGGGATACGGCGTGCTGTGGGAGGCCGGGCTGTTCCGGGCGGTATGGGATCGCGTGGCCAATGGATGGTACGGGCCGGGCCTCGTGCGCGATACCTTCCGCCGGATCACCAGTGGCGAACCGTTGCCATGGGGACAGATCGCCGTCCTGCTCGTTGGCGTCGTGGGCTTGCTTGTGCTCGTCCGTGTGCTCTCGATGATCTGGTCCGGGCTCCGTCTCTACGAATTCAAGCTTTCGCGCGTCGGTGAGGACCTGCGCACGGAGTATGGACTGCTCACGCGCGTGACAGCGACCATCCCGCTGCGACGCGTCCAGACCGTGACGGTTCGGGAGACGCCACTTCAACGTCTGGTGCATCGACAGTCGGTGAAGGTCGAAACCGCCGGGAGCGAGGGCGCGCCTGAGGATGGACCGAAGAAACCACGCGAGTGGCTGGCGCCAATCGTTCGATCGTCAGCAGTACCGGCCCTCGTGCGCGAACTGCTTCCTGGCATCGAGATCGACGCGATCGACTGGCAGCCGCTGCATTCGCGTGCGTTCCGGCGAGCGGTGAAGCCGGCGCTGCTTCTGGGCATAGTGATCGCGCTGCCCAGCATCCTGGTCTTCGGCTGGCGTGCGTCTCCTCTGCTGCCCATCGCGCTTGCGTGGATGACGCTCGCGACATGGCAGCACGTTCGGCGGATGCGGTGGGCCGTCACCGAGGATGCCGTCGCCTTTCGCAGCGGCTGGCTCTGGCGGAACGTGACGATCGCGCCGGTCGTGAAAATACAAACAGTCGAATGCACGGAGTCGCCGTTCGACCGGCGCACGATGATGGCGCGGGTCCGTGTGGATACGGCTGGTGGCAGCGAGTTATCCCACGGCGTTGCCATTCCCTACCTGGCACGCGAGACGGCTCACGCGCTCTACCAGCGGCTCGCCACGCAGGCGGCACACACGACATTTCGCTGGTAGCGACCCCGTACAAAGCTCAACCGGACAATTCCCTTGCACAGCCACGAATGGCTGAGCATGATGGCTTAAGGGCATGCCACTTCGCCTGCTCCCCCTCGTCATCGGGCCCGCCATTCTGCTCCCGCTGGCCATCTATGCCTTCAGGCGCCGTCGCGTTCGAGGCGCCGGCTGGTATTGCGCGCTGCTGATGGCGATCGCGCTGTGGAGTGCGCTCTACGCGATCGAACTCGCGATCCCCGATCCCGATCACAAGATGATCGCGCTCAAGCTCAAATACCTGGGCGTGGCCGCGCTCCCTGCGGCGTGGATCGGCTTCGTCCTCGACTTCGTCGGCCGCGAGCCGGCAATCGTCCGGCGCGTCGCGCGCCGCACGATCCCGATCGCCGTTCTCACACTGCTGGCGGCATGGACCAACGACTGGCATCACCTGTTCTGGGGCGAGATGATCGTCGAACCCGTGGGGACGCTTTATACCCTCACCGGCCGGGGTCCAGGCTTCTGGCTGAACGTGGTCTACACCTACGTCGTGCTCTTCGTCGGCCTGGCCATCCTCATCGTCCAGGCGATTCAGTCGCCCTACCTGTATCGCAAGCGCACGGTGATCCTCGTGTTCGCGACCGTGCTGCCGTGGATCGCCAACCTGGTTTTCGTGGCCCGAGGCGAAGGGCCAGGTACGATCGACTTCACGCCGTTCCTGTTCACCTGCACTGCCGTGATCGCCGCGGTGGCTGTTTTCCGCTACCAGGTGCTCGAGCCGATCCCGACGCTGCGCGACGCTCGAATCGAAGTGATTGGTGATGGCCTCGTCATCCTGGACCGGTCGCGCCGCATCGCCGATCTGAATCACGCCGCCGAACGCATCATCGGACGGAACCGCGCGAACGCGACCGGTGAGTCGATCGAACGCGTGCTGCCTGACTGGCCCTCGGAGATCGATATCGAGGTGCGGCAGGACCTCACGCTCTCGAGCGCCAGTGGCGGCCGCATCTACGACGTGCGCATCACGCCGATTCAGGCGCAGGGCGACCGGCTCACCGGCTACGTGGTGCTGCTGCGCGACGTCACCGAACGGCGCCAGGCAGAAGCGGAACTGCGTGACAGCGAGCTCCGCTATCGCGAGCTCGTCGAAAACGCGCGCGACCTGATCTGCACGTGCGACCTCGAGGGCCGCATCCTGTCGGTCAATCAGGCGGGTCTCGATCTCACCGGCTATACGACTGAGACACTGGTCGGCCGTCCCCTCCTCGACCTCGTCGCTCCCGAGTCGCGCGAGCAGGCCGCGGCCTTGTTCATAGGAACGCACACGGATCGTCTGTCCGGCAGAACCGAGATCACGTTGCTCGACAACAACGGGCAACCCGTGGTCCTCGAGCTGGTCTGCTGGATGCAGCGGCGCGCCGGCGTCCCGATCGCCATTCAAGCCATCGGCCGTGATGTGACCGAACGCCGGCGCCTCGAAGACGACCTGCGACAGGCGCAGCGAATGGAGGCGGTGGGCAAGCTTGCCGGAGGTGTCGCGCACGATTTCAACAATCTGTTGACCGCGATCCTCGGGTTTGCGTCGCTGGCGGAGGCGGAACAGAAAGACGGCTCGCCGCTGCATGACTACCTCGGCCAGATACGGCGATCGGGCGAACAAGCCGCGGCACTCACCCGCCAGCTTCTCGCGTTCGGCCGCCGGCAGATGCTTCGTCCGGTCGACCTCGATCTGAACCACGTCGTGGACGACACACAGAAGATGCTGCGGCGGCTGATCGGTGAGGATATCGAGCTGATCGTCCAGTTCGGAACCGATCTCCGCCCGGTGCGGGCCGATCGGTCGCAGGTGGAACAGGTCATCGTCAATCTTGCTGTCAACGCGCGCGACGCGATGCCTCGCGGCGGACGGCTCACCATTCGCACCGAAAATGTGGTCGTGGAGCCGAAAGCGTCGCCTACGGCACCAGGCACGCAGGCCGGCGAGTACGCGGCGCTGATCGTCGAAGACACAGGGGACGGCATTCACCCGGCGGTGCTTGGCCGCATCTTCGAGCCCTTCTTCACGACGAAGGCCTTTGGCCGGGGCAGCGGGCTTGGTCTCGCAACCGTCTACGGGGTCGTCAAGCAGAGCAAGGGCGACATTCAGGTGCGCAGTACTCCTGGGCACGGGACAACCTTCACCGTGCTGTTGCCTGCGGTGGCACCTTCGGCCACAGCCGCGGAGGCGCCGGTGGAACGGAAGCACGATGCAGAGACGGTCACCGTGATGGCCGGTGGCGGGAGCGTGCTCATCGTCGAGGACGACGTCGGAGTACGGAAGTTCACCGCACAAGTGCTTCGCGATGCCGGGTGGACCGCGCTCGAAGCCGATGATCCGGCCGGCGCGATGGCCATCGCGTCCTGCCAGTCGGAGCCGATCGATCTGCTGCTGACCGATGTCGTTCTTCCGGGCATCAACGGCAGCGAACTCGCCGGCCGCGTCTGCGCTCTGAGGCCGGGGCTCCGCGTCCTGTTCATGTCGGGCTATGCGCCGGAGGAGATCGTGGCAAGCGGTGCGCTGCCGATGGGCGAACAGCTGATACGTAAGCCATTCACGCCATCAGTGCTCCGTCAGCGCGTGGCGCAGATGCTGAAATCGCCTATCGAACTCCCGGTTCAGAAGAACAACTGACTACACTGGCAGCTGGGTGGATTCGACTGGCCGTGTCACCGGACGCGCCGGTGGTAGGCGCTGGGTAGACTGTTGCCGCAGCCGAAACCGGCTGACGAGAGAAGGTTCGCCATGCAGATGAATGTGTATCTGAGTTTCAAGGGACAGTGCGAAGCGGCATTCAAGGTGTACGAGCAGTGCCTGGGTGCCGAGCCCGGTCCGATCGTCCGTTATGCCGGCTCACCCATGGCCGATCAGGTGCCCGCCGACTGGCAGGACAAGATCATGCACGGCAGCGTGAAGCTCGGTGATCAGGTGCTGATGGGCGACGACGTAGCGCCGGAGCGATACAAGGAACCCGACGGCTTCGCGCTCTCGCTTCAACTCACCAGCACCGCCGATGCCGAGCGCATCTTTCGCGAGCTCGCGCACGACGGCAGGATCGTCGTGCCGCTCGAACAGACGTTCTGGGCGGCACGCTTCGGCCAGGTCGTGGATCGCTTTGGTGTTCCGTGGCTGATCAACTGCGAGGCGGCTGATAGCGCAGCGGGTAGCTAGACACTAGACACCCGCGAACCAGTGGAATCCAACATCCGAGTTGATTCCGCCAGTCCCTCTGCCAAAGCTGGCCACTGAGTCGACGACCTGAATCGATCGCAGGAACTTGAGGTTCTTGTATCCGCACTGCCGTTCGACGCGGAGACGAATCGGCGCACCGTTGCCTCGCGGCAGGTCACGGCCATTGAGTCCGTAGGCAAGGATCGTCTGGGGATGCTCGACCTCGAACAGGTCGTAGGCCTCGTACCACCGATCGTAGGTGTCGATGACGACGTAGCGCGCGGCAGGCGTGACGCCGCCCGCCTCTTCGAGCACTCGTTGAAGCGGCGCGCCCGTCCACTCCCCTATCGCTGACCAGCCCTGTTCGCACACGTGCGCGGTGATCTGTGTGCGGGCCGGCAGGTTCCTGATTTCATCGAGCGATAGCTCGCGCGGGCGATGAACGAGACCCGTCACCGGCAGCCGCCAGTTCTTGAACCCTTCGGACGCGTGAAGTTGATACTCCTCGTTGCGCGGGTTGGTCTGGTTCCACGTCGGGAACGGGTCAGCAATTTCGCTTCGGGAGTACTCTCGCGCCAATTGCTGTCCAGAGAGCAGCAGCCGGTTGGTGCTCATCGTCAACACATCGGCAGCGCCAATCAAACCCCCACGGATTCGCGGCGGGACAAACGTCTCGCGCGAACATCCGGTCAGGAACGCACCACCGAGCACCGGAATGCTGGTCAGCCACGCTCGACGTGAGATGCGCTTGTCCATCGCGTCCTCGCTCATGAGTGCACGTCTACTTTCCGGTGATCATCGAACGGACCTGTTTGACGAATCCCGCCGCCACAACCTCCAGCACGTGCACGCCCACGAACAGCACGAGCACCACCGTACCGATCGTGTGCAGCGTCCGCGCCGTCTGCCGGCCGCCGAACAGATCCAGCAGCGCCGGCATGGCGGCCGTGAAGCCGGGTGATTGCGCGAGGCCAGTCAATATCATCAGCGGCACGAACACGAAGATCAGAATGAGATACGTCGTCTTCTGCAGCGTGCCGTACGCGCCGGCTGTCCGCTTGCGCTTCCAGCGCAGATGATCGCGCAGCTCCGCTCGCACGTTCGCATGTGTCAACTCGCCACGCGCGGGCACCATTCGGTCGCGAAAGTGCCGCGTGTACAGATTCCACCCGACGTACGCAATGCCGTTGATGAGAAAGACCCACGCGAAGGTGAAATGGTAGTTACGTCCCCACCGGCGGTCGCCGAGCGCTCCGGCTTCGTCCCACGAGAGGCCCCAGTCCTCGAGCCTGAACGCTGCTGGATAGCCGCGATAACCAGTATTGCCCCAATACAGCTCGGGGAAATCGAGCAGGATGTGAACGCCGCTCCAGAGCAGATACGCGCAGGCGACGACGTTGATCCAATGGCAGATCCGGACGTTATACGAGTGAACGCCGGTCGAGGTGCTCGTAGCGGGGCGCGGCGGTTCGGCAGTAGAAGCGGTGTCCATCGTGACCGATGGCATTCTACGACCGGTCGATGCCGATCCGGCAGCCTGTTGGCGGCCTCATCCTTCCTTCAGTAGCATTGGGTTCGATGAAACGCATTGCCGTCACTGCGATTGTGCTGACCGGCGCGCTGCTCGCCCCGACGCCAGGCTTCGCCCAGGTGTCGTGCTCGCGCGACGGGTTGCAGCGTGCCGTCGATCTCTACATCGCCGCCCAGACGAAAGGTGATACGTCCGGTCTTCCGCTGGCGGCGGGCCTCGGATACTTCGAGAACATCGTGCCGGCCGATATCAACACCGGCCTGATCAGGACGGCGATGACGATCGACCACCATCGCAGCCTGCTCGACCCGTCGACGTGTCAGACCTTCACTGAAGTGATCGTGACGAACAAGGAGAAGCCCTACGTCCTCGGCACGCGCCTGCGCGTCAATCGCGACAAGGTCGCTGAGATCGAGATCCTCTGGACCACGACGGGCTACTGGCTGTTCAACGCCGACGCGTACTTGAAGTGGTCATCGTCAGAGAAATGGGACGTCATTCCCTCAGGCCAGCGCGACACGCGCGACACGCTGGTCGCCGCCGCCAATGCCTACCTCGATGCGTTTCTCGAGGGGAACAAGGAAGGGGTGCCGTGGGGCTACCCCTGCAACCGCACAGAAGGCGGCATGCACACGGGCAATGGATCCCCGACTGACAGTTGCGATGTCGGTGTCCCAAGCGGAGTCAACATCGCCAACCGCCGCTTCATCGTCGATCCGACGATCGGTTCGGTCGTGGTGTTCTGCACCTTCGGCGCCGGCGGCCCGGGTGGCGGCAGCGGCGCGCCCGACACGCATCTCTTTCGTATCGAGAACGGCAAGCTGCGCTACGTGCACACGCTCACGCATCTGCTGCAGGCGAACTTCCGAGGCCGCGGCGCTGGTGGTCGTGGTGCCCCCGGCGGTGGTGGACGGGGAAACTGAATCTACAGCCAGGTACCACCCTGACGCTCACTGGGCTCCTGACTGCTGGCATCGAACTCGTGGATCCACGCCAGGTGATGGAGCGCGCCCTCGAGCGACGCAAGCCGCCCATTGCGCCGATCCGCGGTGTCCCCATCGGGCATGTGTAAGACGTCCGCGGCACTGATAGACGCGTACTGGACTTTGCGCGTGCGGCCACGCCGCAGCCGCTCGTAACGCTCGAGCGCGCCGCCGAGCGGGCCCGCGCCTGCTTCGGCGAGACACGTAGCCAGGACGACCGCGTCCTCGACCGACTGGCCGGCGCCCTGCCCATGGTGCGGTGCGAGCTGATGTGCGGCATCTCCCAACAGTGTCACCCGTCCTTTGGTCCACCGGCCGAGCGGCGGACGATGGAACAGGCCCCAACGGTCGCTGATCGGCTTCGCAGTAATCATCTCGACAACTGCTGGATGCCACTGGGCAAAGTGACGCAGTTGCTCGCCCTCTGTCGCAGACATGATCCAGTCGCGTCGCGGCCATGGTGCCGGATGGCGCTCCACGAGTAGAAAGTTGATGTGGTCGTGGCCCATCGGATAGTGCAGCAAGTGCCCGCCTGGTCCCATCCAGAACTGCAGCGCCGTAGGGTCCGGTAGCTTGGGAACGGCAGCCATCGGCACCATGCCGCGGAACCCACTGCACCCGGAATACAACGCGTCGTCATAGCCGAGCATCCAGCGCCTGACGAACGAGCGCGCGCCGTCCGCCCCGATGACGAGTTCCGCATCGCTCGTGCTGCCGTCGTCAAACCGGAGCGTGACACGTGCGCCGGTATCGTCGATGTCGACGAGGCGTTTACGCAGCCGGATGGAATCCAGGCCGACGGCTGCGGACAGGATCGCCTGCAAGTCGGCGCGATGAATCCCGATGTAGGGTGCTCCGAAACGCCGACAGTACTCCGCTCCCACGTCATGCTTGCCGATGAGGGCGCCGCTGCGGCCATCGCGGAAGATCAACGCCGTGACCTCGAACCAGCGCGACGCGAGTTGTGGGGTCAGACCGAACTGCTGGAAAAAACGTGTCGCATTGGCCGATAACGCGACGGCAGCGCCGACCTCTCTCAATTCGGCGGTCTGCTCGTAGATGTCGACGCTGATTCCGTACCGACGGAGCGCGATCGCGAGCGTCAAGCCGCCAATGCCCGCGCCAATGACGGCAATGCGACGATGGTGCGGTGAGGACATCCCGGACTAACGCGCCTTCGTCGCGGCCTCTGCACCAGGCGGCTCGCCGAACGGTTCCATCGGGATGCGCTCGTAACGCACCTCGAGGATCTCCAGTTCCTCCGTGCTTCCCGGAGCGTGGAGGACGACGGAGTCGCCTGGCCCCGACTTCGTCAACGCGCGCGCGAGCGGCGACATCCAGCTGATGTAGTTGCGATCCAGATCGATCTCATCGAGGCCGACGATGTGCACGACCTTCTCGGTTCCGGCGGCGTTGGCGTAACGAACGGTCGCACCGAAGAAGACGTGCGTCGCCGCCCGCCCCGCTCTCGGCGCTTCCGGGTCGACCACTTCCGACGCATCGATTCGTTTCGTGAGAAAACGAATGCGGCGATCGATCTCGCGCAGTCGCCGCTTGCCGTACTGGTAGTCGGCATTCTCGCTGCGATCGCCATTACCCGCCGCCCAGGCCACTACCTGCGTGACCGCCGGGCGCTCCCTGGTGAGCAGGAACCGTAGCTCGTCCCGAAGCCGTTGCAGTCCAGTCGGCGTAATGTAGTTCTTGACTCCCGCGAGCGGGTCCCGTACGGGCTCTTCGGTCGCGTGGTCCTGCTCGTCGTCCTCGTAGTCAGATTCCTTCGTGAACGCTTTGCTCATGCGGCTATTGATTCAATCACGTCTATGTCGTTGTGAATAGGAGCCCGAGTCTTGGCCGGTGATGTGTTCGGCCGAGCTCCGTCGCAGCGGAAATCGCATCTACACACGAGTCGGACACGCTGGACCGCACCTTGCACAAACGCGTCGACGCGGCTCAGTTATCGCAGAGCCGAGGAGGCGACATGAGGAGAAGCTGGAGCGCGACACTGTCGTGGGTGGGAATTTTCACGGTGGTTCTGGGATTCGGGATCGCCGCCGCGCAGCAAGGTGTTCCGTCGAAGCCTGCGAACGAACGCGAGTTCGTGTCGCAGCTGGCAATGTCCAACATGGCCGCCATTCAACTCGGGCACCTTGCCACGAAAAAAGCGCAGCACGGGGACGTACAGAAGTTTGCAAAGTCGACCATCGACGATCGCCTGAAGGCGCAGCAGCAACTCGCTGACGCCGCCTATGGCGCCGGCATTCAATGGCCGACCAAACTGGATGGAAAGTACCGACAGGTCCAGGAACGTTTGTCCAGGCTGAGCGACGAGCAGTTCGATCGCGAATACATGAAGGCGACCATCGACCAACATCGCGACTTCGAACGAATGCTCGCGTCGCGCGTGGACACTGGCGCCAGTGCAGACCCACGCCCCGCGGGCGATGCCAAGTCCGATGCCGCGCCGCTGGCGGCGAAGGTCAACCAGTGGGCGGCCGCGACGCTGCCCGAGGTCCGAGCTCACCTCAAGGAAGCCGAGCAGGTATCCGGTCAGCTCGAAAGGGCGGAATAACGTAGGCGCACTCTGGTGGCGAATTGTGCCCGAGGACGGCTACACGCAATCGAAATCGCCATGGTCTAATCCCGTCGCATCGCGACCAGTGGATCCACTTTGAGCGCGCGTCGCGCCGGAACGTAGCAGGCCAGGCACGCCACGACCAGGAGTGTCACGAGGACGGCGGTATACGTGGCCGGGTCGGTGGATGTGACGCCCCAGAGTGAGCTTTCGATAATCTGCGTCAGCGACAACGACGCAACGAGACCGATCGCCGTTCCGATGCCGATTACCATCAGGCCCCGGCCGAGAACACTGACGAGCACGTCGCGCGCCGATGCGCCGAATGCGACGCGGATGCCGATTTCGTTCGTGCGCTGCGTCACCGAGTGGCTCATCACGCCGTAGATGCCAACGACGGCGAGCAAGAGCGCGATGCCACTGAAGACACCGAGCAGAATGACGTACTGACGGAACCCTTGGGTCTGTCGCGCGGCGAATGCGGAGACGAGCTGGACGGTGTTGATCGCATGCGCAGGATCCAGTTCACTGGCAGCAGCCCGTGCGCCCGGCAGCCAGTCCTCGAGGCGTGCGCGCGAGCGAACGACGAAGGTCACGCTCTCCAGCCCGAACGCAGTAATCCCTGCCTGAATCGTCGGCAACTGCGTATGCGGCACATACATCTGCGGCTCCGGGTCGCGGTTGCGCAGGTTGGGCCGGATGTCTGGCACGATCCCGACGATCTGCCGTGGCTGATCGTTATAGAAGTTGATTGAGATGGTCTGGCCGATCGGATCCTCGCTCGGCCAGAACCGCCTGGCCATCGTCTCGTTGATCATGACGACGGGAGGGGTCGTTTGCGTATCGAGGTCGCTGAATTCGCGACCACGCACGACCGGGACGCGCAGCACCTTGAAGTAGTTGGCGCCGATCGGCAGCCAGCGTGCTCCGGGCATGTCTTTTTCGGCGGGCGGCACGCGGCCGGCGATCGTGAAGTTGAAGCCTCCCGATCCGCCGAGCGGCGTGCTCAAGCGCATGGTCGTCACCTCGTCAACGCCCGGTAACGAGGCGATCCGTTCGCGAATCTGATTGACGACCGTGTTGATGCGCGGGTTCAGCTCGAATTCGAGCGACCCGATCGGCGTGACGTTGCCTGTGGCGTTGAAGAAGCCGCGACCTGTGAATGCCATCTCGAGCGTCGTGAGATTGCGCGGATCGAGCCCCGTATCAACGCTGGTCAGCCGCATCAGCGTGTTGATCAGAAGGCCCGCACCGGTCAGCAGCACGAACGCCGTCGATACCTGCAACACCACGAATGCGCTGCGCAGTCTCAGCTTGCCGGCCGACGATGTGGCTGTGCGGTCCCCCGCTTTGAACGCCGCGGACAGATCCAGCCGCGAGGTGGACATAGCCGGCAGCATCCCGAAGACGATAGCCGTCAGCAGCGACATGATCGCCGTGAAGGTCAGGACCGCCGGGCTCAATGACACTTCGTTCAGCCGTGGCAGCCACTGCGGCAACCATTGCAACATCGCGCTCATGCCCAGCCAGACAACGACCAGGCAGATGACCGCGCCGAGCGAGGCGAGCACAAGGCTTTCGGTCAGCAGCTGTCGAATAATGCGCCAGCGTCCCGACCCGATGGCGGTCCGCACCGCCAACTCGCGCTGTCGCGTTACGCCCTGGGCCAGCAGCAGGCCGCCAACGTTTGCGCACGCGATCAGCAGGACCAGGGCCGCCGTGCCCTGGAGAATCTGGAATGCTGACCGGAGGTTTCCGCCGACCATCGATTCGTCGAGCCGCACGACACGAATGCCCCAGCCCTTGTTCTGCGGTGATTGTTCCGCGAAGCCCACCGCAAGTTGATTGGCCGCTGCTTGTGCCTGTTCCAGTGTGACGCCGTCCTTCAGACGCGCGACGACATCACGATTCCGCGCCGGGCTTCCGCGGCCGCGGCCGGTGGCTCGCAGCGGCACGAAGTAGTCGGACTGCGCGTTGGCGAAGACGAAGCCGGGAGGCAGCACGCCGATGATGGTGCTCGGTGTGTCATTGCCCCCGAAGTCGGCCACGCGGAGGCGCTTGCCAACAATGTCGGGGATCCCGTTGAAGCGGCGTTGCCACAGGTCGTAGCTGATGAGCATCACCTTCTCGGCATCGCCGTGATCCTCTGCTTGTGTGAACCAGCGTCCCATCACCGGGTTCACACCGAGAGCCTGGACCGCGTGATAAGTGAGCATCTCGCCCTCGAGCCATTCCGGCCCCGTCGTGAGGGCATCCTCGGGGTCGGCCACGTTCCCGGCAACACCGATGTAGCAGCCAGCGGCCGTGAAGAACGAATCGCGCGTCGGAAGGTCCATGCAGATTCCGGCGTTGGCGCGCCCCCGCTGATTGGGGCGATCCGGCGGCGTGAACCACAGTTGCACGAGTCGATCTGGTTCCGGATAAGGGAGCGACCGGAGCAGGATGGCGTTCACGAGGCTGAAGACCATCGTGTTGGCGCCGATGCCGAGTGCGAGCGAGATGACGATGATGAGAGTGGTACCGGGCTGCCGCCGGACGACGCGAATCGCGTAGCGTGCGTCGTGCAGTAACTCGCGCAGGAAGGTCATCGGTCGCGCCTCCTCGAATCGATCGCGCCGGTCATGTCAATCGGCGTGCCACCAGATTCCGGGGAAATCTCTGGAGTTGCGTGTCTCGGGCTGTCCGCTCTCGGGACGAGTTGGCCGGGAGCGGACGGCGCTTGGCCTAGAATCATCCCTGCGTCTCAAACATCACAACGATGACGAAGTCCCGAAAAGCGGCCAGCTCTCCGCGAACGCCCGCCTCCGCCAGGGCTACGGCGGACAACCCGGCGGCCTCTGCACCAACTGCCGGCACCAGGCTGTCGGCAGGTAG
The DNA here is from genome assembly GCA_032156805.1 of Acidobacteriota bacterium. Lineage (GTDB taxonomy): Bacteria > Acidobacteriota > Vicinamibacteria > Vicinamibacterales > UBA2999 > Gp6-AA40. Next base: position 6,864 of record JALDXQ010000144.1, on the reverse strand, counting down.
CGCCCTTGCCCTCAACGCGTGCTTCGTCGTCGGCTTGTTGGCGCTCAGCCAACTCTCCCTGCTGGACCAGCGTCCCACGGTGCGCACCTCCATCGTGGCTGCCGCGCTGTTCCTGCTCGCGTGGAGCGTGCTGCTGTTCGGCGTTCTGCGCCGGAAGCAGAAGGTAGCACTCGAAATCGTGCCGCGCCGCCAGCACTACCTGCAGGCCTGTCAGCAAGGCGCGGTCCTTCTGTATTGGGGCTACTACTGGCCCGAGGTCTATCACGCCGCGCCGCTCATTGCCGCGCAGCTGCTGTTTGCCTACGGCGTCGACAGCCTGCTCTCGTGGACGCACCGGCGCACCTTCCTGCTCGGCTTCGGGCCGTTCCCCATCATTTTCAGCATCAACTTGTTCTTCTGGTTCAAGGACGACTGGTTCTACCTGCAGTTCGGAATGGTGGCGCTCGGCTTTCTCGCCAAGGAGTTCCTGCGCTGGACGCGCGACGGCGTGAACACGCACATCTTCAACCCCTCGTCGTTCCCGCTCGCCGTGGCGTCGGCGCTCCTGCTGATCACGAACGGCAGTCAGACGACGTGGGGTTTCGAGGTGGCGACCACGCAGTTCTACCCGCCGCACATGTATCTCGCGATCTTTCTCTTCGCGATGCCGGGGCAATATCTGTTCGGCGTCACGACGATGACCATGTCGGCCGTGGTGACGACGTTCGTCTTCAGCGCGCTCTACTTCTCTGCGACCGGCGCTTACTTTTTTTCTGACTCGCATGTGCCTATTGCCGTGTTCCTTGGCATGCACCTGCTGTTCACCGATCCGGCCACGTCGCCGCGCACCGAGCTGGGGCGCATCATGTACGGCGTCCTCTACGGGCTTACCACGTGCCTGCTGTACAGCGCGCTGATCCGCGCGGGAATGCCTGGGTTCTACGACAAGCTGCTGCAGGTGCCGCTCCTCAATCTGTCGGCGGGGCTGCTCGACAGGCTGGCGCGGTCACCCCTGCTTCAGAGAATCGATCCGTCAGCGTGGGGCTCGGCACTGGTCCCACGCCGGCGCCACCTCGCGTACATCAGCGTGTGGGCAATAGCCTTCGGCGCCATGAGCGCAACCGGGTACCTGGGCGACAAGCATCCAGGGCAATACGTGCCGTTCTGGCAGCAGGCGTGCTCTGCCGACGCGCGCTTCGCCTGCGAGGATCTCTACTTTCTGCAGGACACGTACTGCGAGGACGGATCCGCGTGGGCGTGCAACGAGCTGGGTATTCTGCTGACCGAGCGCTATGACAATCGCGGCAGGGCGGCGAACGTGTTCGAGCGCGCGTGCAAGCTGGGATTCTCCGCCGGCTGCGACAACGCCGTCGCCTTGAAGCAGGGTGACATGTTCCGTCGCGACGCGCCGATGGTTGCCGACTACCGGTTCATCCTGCGCGGCAGCAAAGGTCCGTTCCAGGACCTGGATCCCACGCAACTCCTCGCGCGCGCCTGCGAGCAGGGTTGGCCCGACACCTGCCGGATTCAGTAACTGCAAGCTGCTCTAATCCGCAGCGAAGCAGTAGATGAGTCCGTCGCCAAGAGACGCGCGCAGCGCGGCCTGCGAGCAGCCACGCGAGAGATGGGCAGAGTTCCAGGAATCGCCTCGACCGCCCCCGCTGCGGTTGTGATGCCCCACCATCGCTCGCCCGTCTGCGTGGCTCGTCCATCCGCTGCACGTTGCATCGCCGCCCGTCACCGCTGTGCCATCGGTGTTACTGCCTGTGAGGACATCGTGCCTGTTCGGTGCCACGGACCCGCCCTTCTCAGTGAGCGCAGTATCCCTGGTGAGATTCACGTCGTTACTGTGGAGATCCTCGACGCTGACCGCAATCTGGATCCCTTGTGCGTTGACCCATGGCCCCCGGCCGATTCGGTCTCGGGCATGGACTGCTGGCGCATCGGCTGATGGTGGTGCGCTGAGATACGCGCGCCACAGCCGATCACCGCGCCCGACGGCCGCGGCACGCTGGCGGCAGAGCGCATCCGCTCCTGCCAGGCCTCCCAGGTTGCCGCCGAAGCCGCGTCCCGTGCTCGTCACAAAGAACGACATGGCCGCTGCGGGCGCGGGCACATCCTGCGCCTCAGCTGGTATGCCGGTGAGCAATGCACTGACGATGAAGGACTGAAAGATGCGCATGGAACGTCAACCTCTAGCCGATTGCTCCGTCTGAGTATGCGCGCGCATGCGATCGTCGCGGCTCTTGATCATCCCATTGCTTGCGGATGCTGACCTCGATTGCGCTATAGTCCGGTGCAGTCAGCAGCCGAACGGCGCGTCCCCGCTGACCAGAACTCCTGCGCCATCCAGGCGTAACACGAGCCGCGAGGAGGACGTATGGTGGATCCGATCAGACGCAAGCTCCTGAAGACTGGCGCCGCGGCAGCGGCGATGGCCGCTTCACCGTCAGTGCTCGCACAACAAAGCGGGAACGGAGAGAGCGGACGCTTCTACCAGCGAGGGAATGTCCGCATCCGCTACGAGGAGACAGGCTCGGGCTTCCCGCTGTTGCTCATCCCGGGCGGCGGATTGAACGGCTCGACGATCGCCGGTATCCGAGGCGGCAATCCCTTCAACACGATCGAGGCATTCAAGGGAGAGTTCCGCTGTGTCTACGCTGACCTGCGCAACTCGGCCGGTGAGTCCACCGGCCCGCTCGAGATCGACCGGCCGTGGGATTCCTACGCCGACGACCATCTCGGTCTGATGGATCACCTCGGGATCGACAAGTTCATGGTGCTCGGCTTCTGCATAGCGGGGCCCTTCATCTGGAACCTCATAAAGCGAGCGCCCAATCGCGTGGTCGCGGCCGTGCCAGCGCAGCCGGTCGGGTTCCGACCGGAGCTGCCGAACTCCCTGTATGAGAGTCAGACAACCGGCTGGGCTGCTCCACTCGTCAAGAGGCGAACCGACATCACGAAGGAGACGGCCGACCAATTCCTGAACCGAATGTTCCGCAACAACCCTGACTTCGTGTTCACGGTCACGCGCGACTTCGTGAAGAGTTGTCAGACGCCGGTGCTGGTCCTGCCGGACGACACCGCGGGGCATTCACTGGCCGTCGCGATCGAGAGCGCGATGCTCGCACCGAAAGGCCAATTGAGCATGTACCCGTGGAAAGACACCCCGGAGAAGATTCCGCTGGCGGTGCGCCACGTTCGGAGCTTCCTTCTGTCGCATCGGCCGGCCTAGTGCAGATTGGAGGACTGGCCGTCACTCGTCGAGGCCTGCCAACGCGCGTTCGAGCAGGGCGGCGACCTGTAATCGAGCAGCACCGGCGTCAAGGTAAGCCCGATCCAGTCTCGACCCTTGCGTCCGCACGATGCCGAGCACGTCACGCCATTGACGATCCGATATGCGGCCGCCCCGCTCGAACCAGCGCAGCTTCTGTAACAGGATGTCCTCGGGTGAATGGACCCAGAGCCGGGATCCCTCTTCGCCAGTCAGGTTCAGCGGGACGCGTCGCCGAAGGAGATCGACGTCCAGCGGCGTTCCGCCGGCGATGAAGAAATCGACTTTGATCGATGTCGCGTCGTGGATCGCGTTGGTCGAGGTACGCTCCTTCACCGCGCGGCGCAGCGCATCTTCATCGAGATAGAACGCGCCTTCGAGCGCTCGCGCCAGCGCGGACACTCGCGCATCATCCAGATCGATCACCATGTCGATGTCGAGCGTGGCTCTCGGCTCACCCGCAAACGATCCCGCCAGTGAGCCGCCGATCGAATATGCGATACCGAGCGAGTCGAGCACGGCAGCGACGATTCCAGCGACCTTCAGCGGGTCAGCCGAACTGACGGACATCATTCCGACAAGCGAGAGGCTTCAGGGTAAACGCGAGAGGCGAGATCACGACCGAGGCGGAGCATCGCGAGCCGCAGAAATACTTCGCGTGAGGACGCCGATGGATAACGGTACTGGATGCCGGCCGTTGCCAGGGCGTTGGCGGCCTGGCAGAGCCCAGTGATCAATCGGGCTTTGTCGGCGTGAGACATGGCGGCCCAGCGCTGGATCTGGGCTTCTTCAATTGCAGGAGCCGTGTCGGCGGAGAGCATTGCTTTCGCGACTCGTGGTTCCATGGAGGGCCGCCTTGGCGAGCTCGCCGCTGCGAGCGGGATGGCGTCCCCACGCAGGTCATCCGCGGTGGGAGTCGCCGTTGGTGGCCGGCTGAAGGCGGCCTGGTCGAGACTACTGAAACAGGGTGTTCCAGACGACGAACACGAGAATGGCGACCACGATGGAGATGTTCACCCTCGCCGTCCGCTGTCCCCACGTTGTGTTCGACCACCACGGGCCGTGTTTGCTCGCCACAATTCTGGTCATTGTACATCTTCGACGGAGCGAATCGCTTGTGTCGCGTGCTCCCGTGAATGCAAAGGATGGACAGCCGCGCGCCGCTATCCCGTAGACGATCGTGTCGCCCGCGCCAGATCAGGAGCGAAAAGAATGTTCTTGCTGAGATCTGGGTGCAGGATCACCAGCCGGATGTCGTTGTGCTCGAACGATCTCGCGTCGCAAGTTTGACTTCCCGGCTCAGACTTCCGAAGAATAGCCGTTGCGCGCTTCGACGTTGCCGGAAATGGGCGACGTGCCGCTCCCTGTCATCGGTGCACGTTCAAAACGAAAGGTCTAAGAGATGGCGATCTATGTTTTGATCCCCAATGTTGGTGGCGATGTGACGGTTCCGGGTTACGAGAAGTGCTTCGTCGCTGACAGCTTCAGCTTTGGCGTCGAGCGCGAGATGAAGGAAAGTGGTGAAAAAGGCGGCACCGAAGACATCAATATCGGTGTTGGCGAACTTCAGGAATGTACGATCAGTAAAAGCATCGACAGCACTTCCTCGCTATTGGCTCAGTTCGCGATCAACGGGAACTCGTTGGGCACCGCGGAGATTTTCTTTGTGGAAGCTGGCGGTGGCGGTGGCACGGAAGGCAAGCCGCTTTGCTATTTGCAGTACAAGCTCGATCGCTGCTTCGTCAAGAGCTGGTCGACCAGCTGCAACGCCAACGAGCGGCCGACGGAACAAGTCGCCTTCTATTACAACAAAATTGCGTTCCAACATGCCGCCACGGACGGCAGGAGTTTCAAGCCTGGCCGCCCGATGACGTGGGACAACGTGAAGAACAAGCCGTGGGACGCTCACGGTATCGTATTCAAAGGAGCAAGTTGATGTTCGATTTGCTGGATGGCAATGTCGGCGTCGGCGAAAAGCCAAACGCAGGCAGCGCCTGGCTGCGACCTTTTTGACCATCGGTTTCTGATGAGGAGTACCAGGACGACGCGCGCGTGAAGGCCACAAAGCACGTCAGAGACCTGCGATTCCAAGCGCCGATGATGTGATTGGAGGCGCCGCGCGGATTTGAACCGGGATGGAGGTTTTGCAGATCTAACGAGGTAGTCGAAAGGTTGCAACACACTCCAAGAGCGAAGCTGAATCACGCACCCACTTCGCGCGGCCAACCTCGGCGCAATTTTCGGACACGGGCTCCCGCCGTGACCTGCTGCCCGCCCCTCTCCTGCATGCCCGAGGCGACGCTGTATCACGCAGCTGGTCGCCTGAAACATCACGCGTGATCGAGACGGACGACTGATGCTTTCCCCGAAAGGGTATTGACTCCGGCGATGTGCGGAGGATACTCAGGGCTCTCCACAGTTAGCTCGATTCATCGCGTACAGGACGTTCGAGGAGGCAGTGATGATTCTCGACCAGCACCAGGGAGCCGCGCGAACACGGTTCGGACGAGCGACGACTCTTGGACCGATCGCACTACTGGCCTGGCTGGCGTTCATGCCAGCCCTGGCTCATGCGCAGGCCACGATTGCGGGGACGGTGAGAGATACCTCCGGCGCCATCATGCCGGGCGTCACAGTCGAGGCAACGAGCCCTGCCCTCATCGAGAAAGTCCGCTCGGCCACCAGCGACAGCGCGGGGCTGTACCGCATCGAGAACCTGCGGCCCGGCGACTACACGGTGACCTTCACTCTGCCGGGTTTTGCCACGGTTCGTCGCGAGGGTTTGGAACTGAATGCGTTCATGACCGTCACCGTCAACGCGGAGCTCAAAGTGGGCGGCGTCGAGGAGACCATCACCGTGACCGGCGAAACACCGATCGTGGACATCCAGAGCGCGCAGCGGCAGACCGTGCTGACTGGCGAAGTCATCTCCGCTATCCCAACCGCCGGGTCTTATAACGCGCTCCTCGTGCTCGTCCCGGCCATCTTCGGCGGCCAGCAGGATGTGAGCACGGGCCCCTGCAACTCGTGCACCTTCAGCTCGCACGGCACCCTCCTTGATGGTGGGCGGGCGAATCGCGAGGCGCGGCTGCTGGTGGACGGCATCAGCATCGCGGTGCCTCAGGCCGGCGGCACGAACTACCTCACGGACACGCGGAACGCGCAGGAAGTGAGCTTCACCACGTCGGGCAGCCTGGGCGAGGTGGAGTCGGGCGGGCCGGTGATGAACATCGTGCCGAAGTCTGGAGGGAACACCCTATCGGGCAGCATCTTCACCACATGGGGAAACGACGCACTGCAAGGCAGCAACTACACCGACGAGCTCAAGGCCGCGGGGCTCACGGCGCCGAACCCGCTCATCAAGTCCTACGATTTCAATACCTCGGCCGGCGGGCCGATCAGCCGCGACCGGCTCTGGTTCTTCGGCACGCTGCGGTTCCAAGGGAACTCGAACTACATCGTGAACATGTATGAGAACAGGAACGCGGGCGACCCAACCAAGTGGACCTACGAGCCGGACCTGAGCCGACAAGCGTTCAAGGATCAGACGTGGCAAAACGCGAGCGCTCGCATCACCGCGCAGCTCAGCCCGAGGAACAAGGTGAACGTCT
>JALDXQ010000143.1:0-19088 GCA_032156805.1 Acidobacteriota bacterium | reverse complement strand
GCCTCGCCCATTGCTCCGCGTCCGAGCAGGCTGACGATGCGATAGCGGGAGGCAAAGAGGTGTCCGGGCGCAAAGCGGGCGTCGTCGAGTGGACCGTGCTCAATCAACGGACGGCCAGGCCCGGCGGGAGGCGGTGGCGCCGAGAGCCTCGTTGACGCGGCGGTCGCGATCTCCGGCTCACTAGTCACAGGGCATTCTACGTCCTGGAATCGATGCCCTGACACGCCGCGTGCGTCGCGAACGTATCATACGCACGTCAGGATGGATCCGAAACCGCTCGATAGCGTGACCGACGCCCTCGATCCGACAGCCATGACCGAGGCTGCGCAGCAGGCAGCCGACGCCGGCGACTACCACGCCGCCGAGCGCCTGCTGCGCGAGGCCGCGGCCATCCAGGAGGCGACCCTCGGTCCTCTGCACTCGGATCTCGCGAGCACGCTCAACAACCTCGCGCTCGTCTGCGAGCGCACCAACAACCTCGCCGAGGCCGAGCGCGGCTACCGGCGTGCCCATGCCATCGCCGTCGCCTCGCTCGGTCCACGACATCCGTTTGTCGCCACCAGCGTCAAGAACCTCGTGGGGTTCTGTGCGGCCCACGGGATTCCGATCTGGAAGCCGCCTGCCAGTCGGTCGGATACCGTGGCGGAGTCGAGCGAGACAACCGCCGGGTCCGACGTCACGCAGCTTGAGATACAGGCGGGCGCCGTACACGAGGCCACTGCCGAAGCCAACGCGATTCCCGATGTCGGGAGCGCGCCAGAAGAACGACCGGAACCGGCGCCTGTCGTGCTGCGGCGGACGCCCGTGATCGCAATGACAGCTCTCGCGGTCGTCGCCATCGCCGCTGTCGTGCTCATCAACGAGCGAGCGCCAGAGACTGTCGCCCCAATCGACGCGCCTCGACCATCACCAACGGCACCGGCGCCAAGTCGCCCTCCCGCGCCATTGCCGACAACACTGTCAGCCCCGCGCGGCGTCCAGCCCGAGGTCACCGCAGAGGCTAACCCAGAGACGACGGCGGGACGCGCTGAGCACCGAGCGTTGCGCGACGGGATCGCGGCACCTCAGGCCGTGACGGTGTTGAACGCACGATTGTGCACGACGCTCGAAAGGCGGGGCTCCCCCGACTGGCAATGCTCGTCGGCGGATGGGGACCTTCAGCCGGGAACGTACGTCTTCTACACGCGACTCCTGGCGAAGGCGAACACGACCGTCGAACATCGCTGGTATCGTGGCGACCGTCTGCACCAGGCCATGCGGCTTCGCATAGCCGCAAATCAGGGCAGCGGATATCGGACGTTCAGCAGTAACACCATCAGCGTCGAGCGCGCCGGCAACTGGAAGGTCGAACTGCGCGCGGCCGACGGAACCGTCCTGCAGGAGCAGCGCTTCGTCATCAGCCTGCCATGAACTAACACACCATGCTCGCGGTGTTCGCCAGCTGAACAGGTGCTGACGCGACGCGGCCTATACTTGATCCAATCATGGCCGCGGACGGTCCTGGTCCTTCCGGTCAGCTGATTGCGTCGCGGTATCGGATCGGCAACCGCATTGGCGAAGGCGGGATGGGTGTTGTCTACGCCGCCTTCGACGAGCAACTTCGTCGCCCGGTCGCGGTCAAATTCCTGCCGCAGGCGCTTCAGGCTGACGATGACCGTCTCAGCCGATTCCGGAACGAAGCTCGCACGCTGTCCGCCCTCAATCATCCCCACATCATCACCATCTTCGAGATCGGCCAGACCGAGACGACGCCGTTCATCGCAATGGAACTGGTCGAAGGCGAGACGCTCCGCGAGCGGCTGCGCGCAGGCCGCCTGCCGCTACGGGATGCGGTTGACATCGCGCTGCAGGTCGCGCGGGCGCTCGGTGCGGCGCACGAGAAAGGTATCGTCCATCGCGACATCAAGCCCGAGAACGTGATGATTCGCCGCGATGGCTACATCAAGGTGCTCGACTTCGGTGTGGCGATCCTGCGTGTGCGCGCGCACGACACGCCGTCGATGCTCAGCGGCGGCTCGCTCGAGACGGTGATCGCCGGTGTCGCCGGCACACCAGCGTACATGTCGCCTGAGCAGATCGACGGGCGTCCAGTCGACGCACGCAGCGATCTGTTCTCACTCGGTGTCGTGCTCTGCGAGATGGCGACGGGAACCAATCCCTTTGCCGCCGGGGGCATCGTCGACACCATCAGTGCCATTCAGCGGACGCCGGTCCCGGCCGCATCGCTCAGCGCCGAATTGCCCCGCGATGTTCGCGACATCATTGTCAAGCTGCTGCAGCGCGATCCGGCGGATCGATGTCACGCGTCTCAAGAACTGGCGACTGATCTCCGAAAAGTACTGGGGACACTCGACATGCCCGCCCGGCTCCACGTCGGGAGTCGGCGGCGTGGTGTTGCGATCGCGGCGGCACTCGCGCTCGTGGTCGGAGCCGGAATCGCTGCGTCTTTCTACCGAGGCTCCGAGCGCCGCCAGTGGGTACGCGAACAGGCGACACCCGAGATCGTCAAGCTGGCCGCCGAGGACAAAGGAGTCCAGGCATTTCCGCTGATACACGAAGCCGAAAAGTACGCCTCTGGCGATCCTGACCTCGAGCGCGCCGTGGCGTCGGCCACTCGTGTCGCCTCGGTGCACTCGAGCCCTCCGGGTGCGCTCGTCGAAGTGGCGGATTACCTCTCGCCAGGGGGGGCGTGGCTCCGGCTGGGTACCACCCCGCTCGACAAAATCCGAATGCCAGCCGGCTACCTGCGATGGCGGGTCTCGAAGCCTGGCGTCGGTGAGTTGATCTCCGCGCCGGCGGCCGGCGACAGGATGGATTTCGATCTCGCGACGGTCGCCAGGGCGCCAGAGGGGATGGTGCCTGTGAGCGGCGGCCTGTGGACCGACTCGTTGGCGTTTCTCGGGTGGGTTGGTCCGTACCAGCTTCCGCCGTTCTTCATCGACCGCTTCGAGGTCACCAACCGCCAGTACCAAGTTTTCGTCGACAACGGTGGCTATACGACTCGCGATTACTGGAAGCAGCCGTTCGTGCGCGATGGACACGAGCTCTCGTGGGCCGACGCGATGGTGCTGTTCCGCGACGCAACGGGACGTCCAGGGCCGTCCACGTGGGAGGGCGGGCGTTACGCTGAAGGGATGGCGGACTACCCGGTGTCGGGCGTCAGCTGGTTCGAGGCTGCGGCGTATGCGGAGTTCATGGGCAAGAGCCTGCCGGTGATCGCGCAGGGATACAAGGTCATGCCGTCGCTGCTCGATCGATTCGCGGTTGCAGCGAGCAATCTGTCTGGCCATCCCGCTCCAGTCGGCCAGTTCGCGGGGTTGGGCCCGTTCGGGACACTCGACATGATCGGCAACGTGCGCGAGTGGTACTGGAACGAGGCCAACGACGGTCTTCGATACACCCTTGGACGCCAGGCGAATTCGTACGGCCCCGAAGCGCTGATGCCCTTCGATCGCTCGGCGCTGAACGGTTTCCGCTGTGTCAGCAACAGCGCACCCATTCCTGAAGAGGCGAGCGCGCCTCGCGTGATGCTGCGGCGTGACTTCTCGACAGCGAGGCCTGTCGATGACGGTGCGTTCAAGATCTATCGCGACATGTACGCGTACGACCGCACCCCGCTCGACGCAACGTCGCAGCCGATGGCCGATTCCTCGGTCGACTGGACGCGTGAGAAGGTCACGTTCGATGCCGCGTACGGCGGCGAGCGAATAACGGCGTATCTGTTCCTGCCGAAGAACACCCAGCCGCCGTTCCAGGCCGTTGTCTTCTTTCCGAGTGCACGCGTGAACTTCCTGACCAGCAGCGCCGATCTCGGCGACATGAACTTCGTCGACTACGTCATCAAGAGCGGGCGCGCCGTGATCTACCCGGTGTATCAGAGGCTGTATGAGCGAAGGACAGCGACGGTGACCTTGCCCGGGCCCACGCTGCAGCGCCAGGTCCTGGTTGACTGGAGGAAGGACGTCGGCCGTTCGATCGATTACCTGGAGACGCGGGACGACATCGATACGACTCGGATGGCGTATCTCGGCGTGAGCCAGGGCAGCGCCTATGGGGTGATACTCGCGGCACTCGAGGATCGATTCAAGGCGGTCGTGCTCCTCGACGGCGGCATGTTCCAGCAAACGTCCGGGCTGGCGGGGCTCGACCAGGTCGACTTCGCGCCGCGCCTCACGAAACCCGTGCTCATGGTGAACGGCCGCTACGATGCGACGTTCCCGTACGAGAGCGCACAACTGCCGCTCTTCCGCATGCTGGGCACGCCGGCGGCCGACAAACGCCAGGTCGTGTTCGACACGCCGCACGACGTCCGCCTGCGGCGGACGGATCTCGTCAGGGAAGTGCTCGACTGGTACGACAAGTACTTGGGAAAGGTGCAGTGAAGGACCGCCTCGCATCCTCGCGATTCACTCGTCAGAGCTGGTCGAAGTCATTGCGCTCGCATCGGTCCGCGCCTAATCTAGGCGCATGCGCAGGACCGGATTCACTCTGTTCGTGATGCTGGCGGTGTGCGGGATCTCGATGCTGGCCCAGGAACCGCCAGCCACCGCAGCGCAGCAGGTTCACTCCACTATGAACCAACTGATGCGCGGTGTTCTGTATCCGGCAGCCAACGTGGTGTTCTCCGCGCAAGCCGACGATCCGGGAGCCGTGAAGCCGATTCCCGGCCAAGACCCTGCGATGGCCACCGACCCTCTGACGAGCACCTACGGAGGATGGCAGGCGATCGAGAACGCAGCGCTGGCGCTCGCCGAGTCCGCCAACCTGCTGTTGATTCCGGGGCGAACCTGCGCCAACGGCGTGCCTGCTCCGACGAAGGATCCAGACTGGTCGAAGTTCGTCCGAGAGGTTCGTGACGCAGGCATGAATGCGTACAGGGCGGCCCAGACCAGGAGCCAGGAGAAGATGATCGAGACTGCCGAAACACTCAGCACCGCGTGTGCCGGCTGTCATCTCAAGTGGCGCAACCGCCGGATGCCGGCGGACCGCTGCAAGTAAGAACTCCCCCCAGCGAAAGCGCCGTTCGGCCAGACCCCGCCAATCGCTTGGTTTCTTTGAGGCCTTACAGGTTTCGATCAGAGGTCTCATGACGCCCAGCGTCGGGCCGAAGAGGAACCTGAGTATGGCGGAGATGAACTACGCGGCACTCTTCCACACCAAGTTCGCAAGAGTGCATGTGGAAATAGATGCGCTCAGAAGTGAACTTCGTCTCCAGAAGGGGGCGTGGATCTTTACGAGGCATGTGCACACCCGAGAGGCGCTCCTCGAGTCTCCCCGGTTCGTGAGGATTCATTCGATCTGCGACAAGATTGGTGACTACCGACGGTGGCGAAGCTCCTGAAACTGATCTTGCCGGTTCCGATACCGACCCGGTTGTTGCCGGGCAGCACGGACTGACCCTGGACACACCAGCAGTCGCATACACTCTTACGCGTCTGCGCAATAACGAGGATCGGCCGTGCCGGGCGGCGATGATTTCCGGGTGAAACGGGTCTCTATCGTGCGCCCACTTGCGATCGTGACAGCCCGGTTCCGCCGGGTGTAAGCTTCCTCGCGCTGACGTCGGAACGTCACCACATTCCGCGCGCATCGCGTGCCGCGGAACCGATTCTGATCATCTCTTCATGAATGCTCTCGCAAGGGGGTCGCGCGACTTCCTGCGAATGGGAACCCAAGGTGGGTTGGCAGTTTACCCGGTGGCACTTCAAGCGAGGTAAACGCATGGCCAAGAAGCCGGACAGCGATCAGCAAGTACGGAAGCCTCACGGCGAGAAAGCGGTCAGCAGGCGAGACTTCGTCAAGACCGGAGCGGTCGCCGGCGTCGGTGCAGCCGCCGGGGTAGGGGCGACCGTCCTATCGACGTCGGGCACAGCCTTATCGCAGGTTTCACCCGCCGACGCCATCCAATGGCACTACGAGGCTGACGTCGTCGTGATCGGAGCCGGGTGTACCGGGCTGCCCGCGGCGATTCGGGCGCGGGACCTCGGGGCGTCCGTGATCGTCGTCGATCAGAACTTCGACCCTGGCGGCAAGATGCTGCACAGCGGTGCACAGGTCTCTCTTGGCGGAGGCGATCCGCTCCAGTTGAGGGACATCGTTGGCGCGGGTGACAGTGAAGGATTCGTTACAGCCCCGCGTCAGCACGACGTGGCGGAGCTGACCGAGGATGCGGACTTCCTGTTCAGGGACCATACCGACTGGTCGGTCATGGACGCCGCGGCCCAGGCGCCTTATCGCTACAACGAACGCGAGCTCCATCGCGCCTATGCCGACAACTGCTACGCCACTCGCGAATTCCTGATGGCGAACTACGTGCGCATGGGCCGCATATCCGGGACCCATGGCAACGGCGGCCTGTCACGCGCCCGGCGGGCGGTGTGCTTCCTCATGGAAGGCGGCAGCACGGACATCAAGAAGGGGACTGTCTCGAGCCAGGATGCCGGAGTCCCGGAGAAGCGCTCCAGCCACTTCGCACCACGGCCGATGGGCGACGGAGCGAAGGTCGCGAGCATGGGTGCTCGCACGAACGGCGCCGCACTCGCCCGGCCCTTGGAGTTCAGCGCTCGCGAAAAAGGCGTCCAGTTCATTCTCAATCGGCACATGGACGAGATCATCCGGGAGCAGCAGTTCTCGGGCAGGGTCCTGGGTATCCGCGCCAGCTATTCGCCGCGGCACGACCCGCAGACCGGTGCGCGTCTCGAGAGCTTCTGGAAGAACGGCAACGTCGATGACAGCAGGGAGACGATATTCATCAGGGCTCGCAAGGCGATCGTCATCGGTGCCGGGGGGCACGGCGCCAATCCGCAGTTTCGCAGCATGTTCTACGCGGCGTGGAGAGAGCCTGCGTTCGTGTCGAGCGGGTGGGCCCTGCTCGGACCGCGCGGCCAGGACGCCAGCGGGATCATCGCCGGAATGAGGGTCGGGGCGAACCTCGCGGGGATGCAGCAGAATCTCTCGTACGCCAACACGTTCCACATCCCTGGAATTCTGGCGACGCGCGATTCCTACACCGACATGTTTCCCGGGCACCCGACGTTCTCCATGCGGGGATCCACGGGCATCAATCTTCCCAACGATTCGTTTCAACACCTGATCGTGGTGAACCAGGTGGGGAAGAGATTCTTCAACGAGCTCCTCATCACTGACAGGAAAGGCGGCGCCGCCTTTCCGGCCGGACCTGCCAGGGGGCAGCCGAAGAAGGGACTCGACCACGTGCAAATGGATTGGCGCAATGCCAGCGTCGACAACATCAGGGCGACCTATGCAGAGCCCAACAGCATTCATGCCGCCCTGGCCATGAACGAAGGTTCAAAGGCTCCCGACTTCTTCTCAGGACCGATCTGGGCGATTTTCGATCGGGCGGCTGTGGTGCGGGATAAATGGAACATCGATCCGCCCTTCACGTCGCCGACCAACGGCTTCTTCTTCCAGGCCGACACGATCGAGGAGCTGGCAGCCAAGGTCCAGGCCGGCCATGAGTTTCAGAGGGTTCCGTTGACCCACCTGGCAGAGACCGTGGCCAGGTGGAACGCGTACGTCGACAAGGGCAACGATCCGGAGTTCGGCCGAGGGTCGGATGCTCCGATGCACAAGATCGCCACACCGCCGTTCTACGCGGCAACGCTTTATCCGGTCTGGCACGACTCGTACGGTGGTCTCCGGATCAACGGGCGAGCCCAGGTCGTGGACATGCAGGGCGAGCCCATTCCCGGACTCTATGCAGGCGGAGAGTCCAGTGGTGGCGGCAACCAGCATGGCCTGGGCCGCGCGCTCGTCCACGGCTACATCGCAGGAACGAACGCCGCCAGGGAAGGCACCACCTGACACGACAGAGGTGAACATGGCCTCGCGTGGCGACGGGATGCACGGTCACATGATGTGTGCGGTCGACATCTCGCCCGGCGTTGTTGACGCCGGGACGGAGATGACGTGGCGGGTGGACGTGTCGTGCTCCCCGGCGTGCGACCTGCGGGGGCATACCCTGTCGGTCAAAGACGAAGCCGGCGCTGACGCCGGCAGCACCGAGCTCACCGAATTCGATGGCGAGACGAACAGAACGCCCGAGTTCGTCCTGAAAGCGCCCGTCACGGCCGGGGGACATACGTGGTCGGTGACGTGTCCGGCTGTCGTGAAAGGAGGCACTTCCTACATCGAGTCGTCAACACCGGTTTCGTTCTCGGTTACTCCACACGCAACGTATGTTGTCGCGTGGGACGTGCCATCGGATATCGTCGTGCGCCGACGATTCAGGATGAAGGTCGGGATCAAGTGCTCGCATGCGTGTCGTCTCGCGAACAGCGGGTTTGGAATCTACGACCACGAGGGGAAAGAGGTGGCCGTCGGGACGCTGCCGGAGGAGCACTGGCCAGACACGGTCGGCCTCTATGTTGCCGAGGTCGAACTCGAGGCACCAGTGTCGGAAGGCCTCTACACCTGGAGCGCCAGGCACCTGCAATCTGCTGTTGCGATTCCGCACGCTGAAAGCTCAATCGATTTTGGCGTCAGAGTAGTCGCTGATCCCGAGTATCTGGTGACGATCGAAACAGTGGACAAGGTCACTCAAACCCCTCTGAGCGGAGCTCGCGTGGTCATACACCCATACCGGGCCGTCGCCGACGAGCACGGCGTCGCGCGGGTCCGGGTGGCGAAAGGTGCGTACAAGCTTTTCGTCTCTCAAACCAACTACCTCACGTTCGGCGTGTCCGTCGACGTCGCGGCGGACATCACCGCCCGAGCGGAGCTTGACCTGGAGCCTGTGGTCGAGCGCAACTGAGCGTTCGAGTCTCATGCGACCGGTCCGAGAAAAGCGGAAGACGCAGGCGTCTCCTCCCGTCCAACTCCATGTGCGGTATCAGCGCCATCTACCGGCTCGATCGAGCCCTGCCTGACGTCGAGGACATCCGGCGCATGTGCTCGGCGATCCGCCACCGCGGACCCGACGGCGCTGGCTTCGCGCGGCTGGGAGACGGCGCCGCGCTCCTCGGTCACGTACGTCTGAGCGTCATCGATCTGGCGCTGGGCACACAGCCGATCTTCAACGAGGACCAGTCCATCGCGGTGGTGTTCAGCGGCGAGATCTACGACTACCAGGCTCATCGCCAGACGTTGATCGAGGCCGGTCACACCTTCAGGACCCAGACCGACACGGAGGTGATCGTGCACCTCTACGAGGAGCACGGCCCGGGGTTCCTCCGGCATCTGAACGGGGAATTTGCGATCGTCATCTACGACGACCGGACGAAGCAGTTGATCGCCGCGCGCGATCGCCTCGGCGTCAAGCCGTTGTTCTTCTCGCTGCTCGGCTCCGAGATCTTGTTCGCCTCCGAGGCCAAGAGCATCCTCGCCCTCCACCGCGTGCCGCGCGCGATCTCGGCGGACTACCTCGTGGGATCCCTGCTCGGCGCGTTCCCCGATGGCGTATCGGCGTTCGAAGGGATTCAGTCGGTGAAGCCGGGTCACTACATCATCGCCAGGGCAAGCGCGCTCGGGACACAGGTGCCCTACTGGCAGCCACGCTTCGACACGAACGATGACCTGACGTTCGCCGAGGCCAGCCGCGAGGTGCGCAGACTGTTCGTCGCGGCCGTCAAGAGGCGACTCGTGGCCGACGTGCCGGTCGCGGCATATCTCAGCGGCGGACTCGATTCGAGCCTGGTCTGCGCGACGATGGCCGCGCTCGGCGCGGACGTGGGCCGGCCGTTCACGGCGTTCAACGTGGGCTTCTGCGACCCGCGGTTCGACGAGTCGGACATGGCCAGGAAAATCGCCGGACACTTCGGTACCAACTTCGAGACCATCCCGTGCGCCATGGCCGACATGGCCGAGGAGTACGAAAACGCCCTCTACCACACCGAAATGGCGCTGGTGAATCCGAGCGCCATCGCCAAGGCGATGCTCTCCAGGCTCGTACGCAGCCGGGGCTACAAGGTCTGTATCACCGGCGAGGGCGCCGATGAGGTCTTCGGCGGCTACCCGTACTTCAAGCAGGAAGCGATCTGGAGAAAGCTGCTTGCGCCCGAGGAGCGCGGCGAGGGCAGGCAACTCTGGAAGCGTTTCGCGCGTGAAGAAAAGCTCACCGAGGGCGCGCTCTGGCATCGCGGCCGCAGCTGGGAGAACGGCGACCACTGGTTCGGGTACCCGAGCTTCCACCAGATGCGGCTCGAGGAGAGCAGCCGCAACGTCGCGCGAATCCTCAGCGCTCAGGTGATTGGAGCGGCGTCGTTACCGACGCCCGCCGAGATTTTCCTCGACGTGCACGGACGCGAGCGGATGCGCGCGCTCGATCCTTTCAACGCGACGAAGCTCGTCGCCTTCAGCCAGCTCTCCAACTACGTCATCCCAACCCTCGGCGATCGAGTGGAAATGGCCCACTCGATCGAGTGTCGAACGCCGTTCCTCGACCGCGACCTCGTTGACTACGTGGGCAGCGTGCCGCCTCCACATCTGCTCGACGTGAGCAGGCTCCGTGAGAAAGTGCTCCTGCGCGAAGCGTTCAGCGGCACGCTGCCTGAGTTCAGCGCACGCGAGCGGAAGAAGCCGTTCCTGGGCGAAGGCTGGTGGAGCTTCACCCGGACGCGCCGCGGGGCGGAGATCTTCAACGATCTCACCTCCCGCAGCGCGGTCCGGCGAGCGGGCTATTTCAACCCCTCGATCGTCCCGCGGATCCGGACGCTCTGGACGGTGCTGCCGAAGGGCTCGGTGCTGTGGAGGAAGATCGATATCCTGGCCGGCCTCATCATGGGATCGCAGTTCCTGCACCGGCGCTTCGTCGAGCAGCGAATCGAATCGAATCCGTCGTTCGAGATGACGGATCGGACGCCCGCGGCTGGATCGCTCGCATGATTATGCATCGCAGGAATAACGCTCATTACATTTGACGCCGCGACGGCCGTTCGGCAACATCCCGCCCCGACGCCACACCTCTGATCACGACTGCGTCCGTACGGTGACAACGGAACGCCACTATCCCGTGGCGCTCCGATCGATGTGCGCACGCACAGACGTTCGCGAAGGAGCCCCGCATGCACGGCATTGCGTCGTCCTGGCTCGTCATGTTGCTCGCGTTGGTTCTGCCGGCGGCGGCCGCCGCGCAGGGCGCGCTCACGCGCGGCACGCTCACCGGAACGGTGCGCGATACGTCTGGCGCGGTGTTGCCGGGCGTGACTGTGGAAGCGGCGAGCCCGGTGCTGATCGAAAAGGTCCGCACGGCTGTCACCGACAGCGCGGGCGTGTATCGCATCGTGGATCTCGGTCCAGGAGCGTACTCGCTCACATTCACGCTCACCGGCTTCAGCCAGGTGAGGCGCGAGAACATCGAGCTGAGCGGCTCGGCCACACTCACGATTCCGATCGAGATGCGGGTGGGTGCGATCGAGGAAACGCTCGTCGTCACTGGCGAGAGCCCGGTGGTCGACGTCCAGTCCACGCGCCGCGAGGCGGTGATCGACGGCGATGTGATTGCGGAACTCCCGGGCACGCGCTCGACCGGGTCGCTCATCACCATGGTCCCGGGCCTGGAAACCTTCGGTGCGGCACTGAACCCGTCGCCGCAGCTGGTCTTTTTCTACGCACGGGGTGGGCCGACCAGCGAAGGCCGCTTCAACGTGAACGGCATGCCGGTCGCCAACGCGTTCGCAGGCGGCGGCGGGTCATCCTTGATCTACGACACCGTGAACGTCGATGAGATCGCGTTCACAGTGGCCGGCGGCATGGGCGAGTACGACGTCGGGGGCCCGGTGCTCAACATCGTCCCGCGCTCGGGCGGCAACACGTTCGAGGGACAGGCGTTCATCAATTTCTCGAACGACGACATGCGCAGCAGCAATCTCAACGAGGAGCTGATGGCGCCACCGCCCGGGCCTAACCTGAGCCAGGCGCCGGGCATCATCAAGGCGTACGACACCAACATCTCCTACGGCGGGCCCATCGTGCGCGATCGCCTGTGGTTCTACGGCAGCTATCGAAAGCTGAACACGGAGACCGCCTCGCCAGGCCTCGTCGGCAACGCCAACGCATTCAATCTTTCCCGGTGGGACTGGGCGCGGGACGACAGCCTGACCGGCCGCCTGTCGGCGGGGCGGTCGATCTACATCGGGCGCATCACGACGCAGGCCGCCGCGAAGCATCGTTTCTCGGTCAACTTCGAGTACCAGCGGCGGTGCGATGGGTCGCCCCTCAGGACCGAGACCGACGGCTGTCACACGCGCGGCGACAACTGGGTTGCCGTGGCTGCAGGAGGGACGACGTCGCCCGAGGCCTCCAACAACTACCTCGATGTTCCGTATACCGTCGTCCAGGGTCGGTGGACGAGCCCGCTGACAACCCGCCTGCTGCTGGAGGCCGGCGCCACCTATTACTCGTATCTCCATGCCGGCGGGTTCCTGTCTCTTCCCCCCGATGGCATCTTCGACATCGGCGTGACGGAACTGTCGACGGCAATCAACCCGGCGACGGGTGCGCAATACGCGCCGCGCTCGAACTACGTATACCGCGCGGTCTCCGAGTACCGCGACGACACCGCCAGCCCGAACAACTGGAACGCATCAGCGTCTTATGTGACCGGCTCGCACAACATGAAGGTTGGTTATCAGGGCGCCTATCAGGCGGCGAGCACGATCCGTCACTCCAATCCCACGCTGCTGTCCTACAACGTCAATCAGGGCGTGCCGAACATGTTCAACGTGCGCATCCCTGAATGGGCATCAGCCGACCGGACCTGGACCCAGTCGTTCTTCGCTCAGGACACCTGGACTCGCGGCCGACTGACACTCCAGGGCGCGCTGCGGTACGACCGCGCCTGGAGCTACAGCCCTGAGGGACTCAGCGGCACCACGGAGGCTGCGCCACAGCTCGGGCTCGGCGCGATCACGTTCCCGAGGACTCCCAGCGTGGACTCGTTCAACGACATCTCGCCGCGGTTCGGCGCCGCCTACGATGTGTTCGGCACGGGGAAGACGGCGCTCAAGTTCAGTGCCGGGCGGTACCTCGGGGCGGCGACAAACGGCCTTGCCTACACGCGAAACAACCCGGCCAATCGTATCGTGAACAACGTGAACAGAGGCTGGAGTGACATCGACAACGATCGGGTGGTTGACTGCAACCTCGCCATCCTCACCTCCAACGGAGAGTGTGCAGCGCTGACCGGCAACAACCTGAACTTCGGCGGGCAGTCCGGCAACATCACGCAAGTGAACCAGGACACGCTCACGGGATGGGGCGCGCGTGACTATGATTGGCAGTGGAGCGTCACCCTGCAGCAGGAGCTGATCCCGCGCGTCTCGGCGGACGTCGCGTATTCGCGCCGGTCGTTCCACAGCTTCACCGTCACCGACAACCAGAATCGCCATCCATCGCAGTACGACACGTGGACGATCAACGCGCCGCTCGACTCGCGGCTCCCGGGCGGCGGCGGGTATGCCATCACGAACTATGTGCCGACGGCCGCGGCGGCGGTCATTCCGGCTCAGAACTACGTTACGTGGGAGACCGACTTCGGACCGGCTCGTACCAGCTACTGGCAGGGTGTGGACTTCACGGTCAACGCGCGGTTGCGCCAGGGACTGACCCTTCAGTTCGGCACGAACACCGGTCGCAAGAAGGACGACTTCTGCGCGACGGCCACGCAGATCGATACGCCGGATTGGCGAACATCCGGCCCCCCCGCTCCAGGCGGTGTGGGAACGAATTGTCGCAGCACCCCACCGTACCAGACGACGATCCGCGGCCTGGCCTCCTACACGGTCCCGTTCGTCGACGTGCTGGTCAGCACGGCGATCCGCTCCCAACCGCCAGTCGCTCGTGTGGCGAACTGGCCGGTGCCCAACGCGATCGTCACCCAGCTCCTCGGGCGCCTGCCGGTTGGCGCCACACCAACAGGCACAACCACGGTTGCGCTGATTGACGACGACTACCAACTGTATGCGGACAATCGACGGACGCAGGTCGACTTCCGTGTGGCCAAGATCTTCCGCTTCGGCGGGAACCGTCTGGACGTCGGCTTGGACCTCGAGAACCTCTTCAACACAAACTACGCAACGGCGTACGACAACACGTACCAGTACAGCGTTGGCAACTCGGCGACGGGCGGGACGTGGGACAACCCGACGGCGCTCTATCCGCCGCGGTTCGTGCGACTCAACTTCACGGTGACCTTCTAGTGGTGTTTGCTGTTCGGTGTAGCTGTCAGTCCCTGGGCTTGGTGCCTGGGCCTTCGTCCGTCCCTTGGTCCTCGGTTCAGAGCTTCACGATTTCGGGTGATTGGCGAGGCAAGCGAATCCGAAATGCCGTGAGAGTCGCGGCCGACTGCACATCGACGCTGCCACCGTGTGCCAGGACGATCTGCTGGACGATGTAGAGGCCAAGGCCCAGACCTTCGCTCTTTGTGGGCGGCCGTTGCCCGCCTCGGAATGGGTCGAACACATGGGGGAGCAACTCTCTCGGGATACAGCCGGAGTTGGTGACCGACAGCATCACTTCGTCACCCGGCGCCGCGTGGAGTCGGATCGCAATCGCGCTGGCGGGATCGCCATGCCGGAGGGCATTGCCAATCAAATTGGATACGACCTGCGATAAACGGTCCGGATCCCACTGGCCGACCAGATCGCCTTCGTGGAAGAACTCGATTTTCCGGTCGGGGAACACCTCCTGATACTCGTGAACGGCGCGGCGTATGAGGGCCGCGAAGTCTGTCCGCTCACGCCGGAGGGGAATGCCTCCCGCCAGCCTTGCACGTGCCAGATCGAGCAAGTCCTCGATCATTCGACTCATGTGCCTGGCGCTCGAAAGCATTCCTGCCGCCGCTTTCTTCACCACATCGTCCTGTGAGCGAAGCTCGAGGAGTTGCGCCGCGGTCAGGATTGTATTGAGCGGATTGCGCAGGTCATGTCCGAGCACGGCCGTGAACATCTCATTGAGGCGAAGGGTCTCCGTGCGATCACGTAACTCGTGCGCAAGCTGCACCTTCTGCCGGTAGAGCTGGAAGAAGACGTCGGCCTTGTTCCGCAGGATGTCCGGATCAATCGGCTTGTAGAGGAAGTCCACCGCGCCGCTTTCATAGCCCTTGAACACACGGTGCTGATCGTGGGCGCCGGCAGTGATGAAGATGATCGGAATGTGTCGTGTGCGTTCGCTCCCTCGCATGAGCTCGGCGAGCTCAAAGCCGTCCATCAGGGGCATCTGCACGTCGAGCAGGGCGAGGGCGACGTCGTGTGACAACAGCAAGTCGAGCGCCTCTTCGCCGGAGGACGCCGTGAGCAGCTCGACGTCGTCTTGTCGCAACAGGTTGGCAAGAGCGAGCAGATTCTCCGCGCGGTCGTCGACGATCAGGCACTTCACGGGTATTCGCATGGTTGTTTCAGCGTGCGAACGGAATTCCGCCAGTGGTGTTGCGGTTCAGCGTACGAAGCAGGTTGGCGATTGCTTCGAGCGGGAGCACGAAATCCACCGGCCCGCGCGCCAAGGCCGCTTCCGTCATCAGCGGTGCCTGCGCTGTGTCGGGCCGCTGCACGATCGTGCAGCCTCCCACTCGTCGTACTGCGTCGAGCCCTGCCGCTCCGTCCTGGCTGGCGCCCGTCAGAATAATCGCGACCAACCCTTTCCCGTACACGTCGGCCGCGGATTCAAAGAGCACGTCGATCGACGGGCGCGAGAAATGTACGGGTTCGTCTGCTGACAGCGCGAGCGACGGACCTGCATCGAGCAGCAAGTGGTAGTCGGGAGGAGCGAAATACACCGTTCCCGGCACAACCGGAGCCTTGTCCTCTGCCTCCCGCACGGCCAGCGCACACCTGGGCGCAAAAATCTCGACCAGTCGGCTGGGCCGGTCGCGCGGCAGGTGCAGGACGATCAGGACCGGTACTTGGAGGTCCGGCGGCAGCGCTGGCAGAAGTACCGACAACGCGTCGACTCCACCGGCCGACGTGCCAACCACGATCGCCTCGACGGACCGATCGGGTGGTAACTGGTCGACCGAGGTCACAGTTCCTCTCGTTTCTGAAAAATGCGATCGTCGCGAACGAGTTCCACGAACGCATCCTTGTGCTCCGAGAAGTGCAATGACTCTTTCGCACCGAGACCGAGAAAGCCTCTGCGACAGAGCGCATCCCGGAAAAGACCGATCGCGCGGTCTTGCAGGGAGCGATTGAAATAGATGAGCACGTTGCGGCACGAGACGAGCTGGACTTCGGCGAAGACGCTGTCGGTCGCCAGACTGTGATCGGAGAAGACGATATGGCGTTTCAGCGAACTGTCGAAGACGGCGCGGCCATAGGCCGCGGTGTAGTAGTCCGACAGCGACGAACGGCCGCCCGACTGGCGATGGCTCTCGGTGAATGCCGAAATCCGGGCGGCATCGTACACGCCGGCCTCGGCTTTTTGCAGGTTCTGAGGATTGATGTCGGTGGCGTAGATGAGCGTGCGCGTCAACAGCCCCTCCTCCTGCAACAGGATCGCGAGCGAGTACACCTCTTCTCCCGTGCTGCAGCCCGCGACCCACACCTTGAGCGAGGGGTAGGTGCGCAACATTGGCACGACGGTGGCGCGGAGCGAGGAGAAATATGGTGGATCGCGGAACATCTCGCTGACTGGCACGGTGAGGAAATCAAGGAGCGCCGGAAATACCGCGGGCTCGTGCAGGACCTTGTCCTGCAGTTGCGACACGGTCCGACACTCGAAGCGGATCAGCGCGGCCCGCAGTCGCCGCTTGAGGGAGGAGACGGCGTACTCCCGGAAATCGTAGTGGTATTTCAGGAAGATCGCCTCGGTCAGCAGCCGCACCTCGATGTCGATGTCCGCGTCGGCCACTGGCGTCTACTTGGGCATCCATACCCGAACGAGCGACAGCAGCCTGTCCACGTCGAGCGGTTTGGCGATGTAGTCGTTGGCGCCGGCCGAGAGGCACTTCTCGTAATCGTCTCTCATCGCTTTGGCGGTCAGCGCGATGATCGGTACCTTCTTCCACTCGGGCCGCTTGCGAATTTCGCGCATGGCCGTCAACCCATCCATCTCCGGCATCATGATGTCCATCAGGACCAAGTCGATCTTGGGATTGCCCGACGACGTGCTCCTGGTGAGCGCGGCGAGCGCTTCGCGGCCGTTCCGGGCAATATCCAACGTCACACCCTTGGGTTCCAGGACGCTGGACAGGGCGAAGATGTTGCGGGCGTCGTCTTCGACGACGAGGATGCGGCGGCCCGCGAGTGTCGTGTCGCGATCCCGTGCCAGTTGCAGCATCCGCTGGCGCTCCACTGGCAGCGCTGATTCCACCTGGTGCAGGAACAGGGTGACTTCGTCGAGCAACCGCTCGGGCGAGTGGGCGTCCTTGACGATAATCGATTTCGAAAAGCGGTGCAGTCGCTGCTCTTCATCGGCGGACAGTGAGCGGCCGGTATACACGATGACGGGCGGAAAGGACACGCCTTCCTGGCCGGCCATCGTCTCGAGCAGTTGGTAGCCGCTCATGTCGGGGAGATTGAGGTCCATCACCACGCAATCGAACGTCACCGCCTTCAGTTGATCCAGCGCCTCGCCAGCTGTTTCGACGGCGACAATCCGGACGTTGTCGCTGGCGAGCAGCTGCCGAATGCTCTCCCGTTGCCGCTCGTCGTCTTCGACGACCAGCACCTGTCGAAGACCTTGCGAGAATTTCGCTTCCAGCTGGCGGAAGGCCTCGACCAGTTGCTCGCGCTTGACGGGCTTCAAGACGTAGCCGATCGCTCCCCGCTCGAGTGCCTCTTGAGAGAAGTCTGTGACTGAGGCGACGTGAACCGGGATGTGTCGCGTCGCTGGATCGCGTTTGAGTTGGTCGAGCACTCCCAGCCCCGAGTGATCGGGAAGGTTGACGTCGAGCACGATGGCACTGGGCTGATACCGCGCAGCGGCCGTCAAGCCGTCATGTGCCGTATGCGTGATGACACACTGAAATCCCAGCTCGTGCGCCAGGTCACGCAAGATCTCCGCAAACCGGGGATCGTCCTCAACCACGAGAATGGAGCGCGAGGTTGGCACCAGACGCTCGCGATCGTCATCGATGTCGATCACCGAAGGCGACTGGGGCCCAGCGGGCACGGTCGCTCGTCTCGGCTGGTGAGCGATCGGCGGGGCAGGTGGAGGGGCGGCCGTTTGGAGGCCGGCAAACGCAATGGGCAGCTGTAGCGTGAACGTGCTGCCCTGGCCCGGCTGGCTCTGGACGGAAATCTCACCACCCAGCAGACGCGCCAGGTCGCGCGATATCGAAAGCCCGAGGCCGGTGCCGCCATACTTGCGGTGTGTGCTGCCATCCGCTTGTCGAAAAGCCTCGAAAATGATCCCCAGCTGCTGCGACGGAATGCCAATGCCAGAGTCGCGAACGGCGAAACGGATCGCTCCGTCCGAGGCCGACACGGTGAGCGAGACCGTGCCCACCTCGGTGAACTTCAGCGCGTTCGAAAGAAGATTCTTGAGGATCTGACCGAGTCGCTGCGGGTCCGTGTCGATTCGATCGGGAGCCGATGAATCGATGACGACCTCGAACCCCAACTTCTTTTCAGCCGCCGCCTCCTGGAACGACTTGGCGAGCGCATCGACCGCCCGCTCGATCACGACGGGCTCGACGTTCACCTCGACTTTACCGGCTTCAATCTTCGACAGGTCGAGGATGTCGTTAATCAAGGCGAGCAGGTCGTTATTGGCGGAGGAAATCGTCTGCGCGAACTTCACCTGCTCCTCAGTCAGGGTGCCCGTCTTGTTGTCTGCGAGCAGCTTCGCGAGGATCAGCGACGAGTTCAGTGGCGTACGCAGTTCGTGGCTCATGTTGGCCAGGAACTCACTCTTGTACTGATTGGCGCGGGCGAGCTCCTCGGCTTTGTCCCGAAGCGCCATCTGCGATCGGAGCACCTGTTCTTTCTGCGCCTCCAGTATTTGTGTGTGCTGTTCGAGGTGTGAATTGGTCTGCTCGAGCTCGGCTTGCTGTGTTTCCAGGCGCGCCTGCGACTCCTTCAATGCGGTGGCTTGTTCCTCGAGTTCTTCGTTGACGACGCGCAACTCTTCCTGCTGGGCCTGCAGCTCTTCGGCCTGTCTCTGCGTCTCCTGGAGTAACTCTTCGAGCCGCGGGC
>JALDXQ010000142.1:0-19178 GCA_032156805.1 Acidobacteriota bacterium | reverse complement strand
GGTCAGAGCCACGATGAACACCGCAATCCGGCTGGTTCGCATGACGCCAGCCTAGGGCTGTGGCGCATCCGAGAGATGTCGGTCTCGTAAACACCCTGCGACAAACGTCACGTTCCATAATGGAGGCATGGCTTCCTGGCGGCTGTCGCCGAGCATTGTTGCGCGCATGCATCGCCAGGCGCGCGCCGACCGGTGGGAGGTGTCGCCCGACGACTTTGCCGCCGTGCTCGGACGCAGTATCAGCAAGGCTTTCACGAGCGAGCCTGACAGCCGCGAGACGGAACGCTATCTCTCCTCGTTGCATCTCGAGGACCTTGCCCTGGCGTGTGCCTGCGCCCGTGGACATGACGGTGCCTGGGAGCACTTCGTCCGCGAGCATCGCCCGGTGCTCTACAGAGCCGCTGACGCGATCGATCCATCAGGAGGGTCACGCGAGCTTGCCGACTCGCTCTACGGCGAGCTGTTCGGGCTGGTCGAGCGGGACGGCGTGCGGCGCTCCCTCTTTGCGTACTTCCACGGCCGCAGCAGTCTCAGCACGTGGCTGCGGGCAGTGCTGGCTCAGCGGCATGTGGATCGTGTTCGAAGCACGCGGCGGTTCGAATCGCTGCCCGATGAGGAAGAGAGCATGCCGGCTCACCCCGACAATCGCCAGCATCAGCCTTCCCGATACGTCGAGCTGATGCGACGTGCGGTCACGGCTGTTGTGGCTGGTCTCGCTGCGCGGGACAGGCTCAGGCTCGCCTATTACTATGCACAGGAGTTGACGCTCGCGCAGATTGGCCGGGCGCTTGGGGAACACGAGGCGACGGTGTCACGCAATATCGCTCGTGCAAGGCGGGAGGTGCGATCCGGCGTTGAATCCCGGCTTCGTGATCGTGAACACATGAGTCCTGCCGAGATTGACGAGTGTTTCAGTGCCGTGCTCGAAGACGTCGGGGCGCTCGATGTCACCGATCTGCTGGGAACGGCGCAGGAAGAGGCCGGCCCGGGCGCGGGCCAGACGGGCCGGCGCAAGGACACGCCGCGGAAACGTTCTAAGGATAGAGCTGAGGGAGCCAGTGCCTGACCGCGACCGCGACCGTTCGGTGGAACACGTGCTTCGGCGCGTGCTGTCCGACAGCGAATCCGTGTCGACTCAGTCTCCGTGCGTCGATGGCGAGACACTCGCCGCGTGGACCTCCGGGTCCCTGCATGCCGAACAGGCCGCGGCGATAGAGAGTCATGTCGCCGGCTGCGCGCGATGTCAGTCAATGATGGCTGCCTTCGTTCAGACCGAGCCGGTCGTCCCAGCGACGGAGTCCATCTGGCGGCGATGGCGCCTCGGATGGCTCGTGCCGCTGGCGACCGCGGCTACCGCGGCCGCGCTCTGGATCGCTTTGCCCGGAAACTCTACTCTTCCGAGCCCGACGGACACCGCTCGTAGCACTGTTGCCCGCGATCAGCAAAGTCCTGCTGCTGCGTCTACCCCGTCGCCTGCCCCGCCCGCGCTCGAGAGCACGGCTCAAACGGCGCGCCTCCGACAAGAAAGAGGAGACGCGCTCGCCGGCAACGAGGCCCGGAAACAGAAGGAGGAGATTGCGAAACAGGTGGAGGAAGAGACGGCGGCATCACGAGAGCGGTTGGAAGAGAGACTTGCCGTCGCCGCGCCCGCTGCCCCAGCCGCCGCGCCGCCTCCACCCGCTGAGGCCGAGGCAGACAGACGCGACTTGAAAGCGAATTCTTCTGCTCAGGCGTTTGCGGCGCGTGCGGCAGCGGCGCCGGGCGAGATCGTTGCGCCCGGAGGAGCGGCACGCTGGCGAATCGTCGACGGCCGGCAGGTCGAGCGTTCGACATCCGCTGGTGGCGACTGGGTACCTCTGAACGTTGATTCACCCGACGTTCTTGCTTCCGGCGCAGCCCTGTCACCGTCAGTCTGCTGGATCGTCGGACGTCGCGGAGCCGTCTACCTCACGACCGACGGCATGCGTTTCGAGCGTCTCCCCTTCCCTGAGATGGCAGACCTGGTCTCGGTCACCGCCGTTGACGATCGAACGGCGACCGTTTCGAGCGTGGACGGCAGGTTGTGGCGCACGGTCGATCAGGGACGCACCTGGTCGCCTGGTCGCTGAGTCGCGTTCGCTCTCCTTCCTCATCTGACCCTCGGTGAGCCTTCTGCCGCCCCCGATCAACATCGAATGTTGGGGGTTAGGAGTTGACTCGGTTCTTGTGTAGGCTATGGGGCCGAAGAAGGACAACGATGATCCAGGTTTCGATCAAAGTGAACGGCAAGCAGCGCAACGCGCACGTCGAGCCGCGGCTGCTCCTGGTCCACTTTCTGCGCGAGCAGTTGAATCTGACCGGCACACACGTCGGCTGCGACACCAGCCAGTGCGGCGCCTGCACGATCCTCCTTGATGGCCGAAGCGCCAAGTCGTGCACCATCTTCGCCGTGCAGGCTGATGGCTCCGAGGTCACCACGATCGAAGGGCTCGCCAAGGACGGCCAACTTCACCCGTTGCAGAACGGCTTCTGGGAAGAGCACGGTCTCCAGTGCGGCTACTGCACCCCCGGCATGATTATGTCGGGCGTCAACCTGCTCGGCGACAACGCGAACCCGAGCGAACGCGAGATCCGCGAAGGACTCTCGGGAAATTTCTGCCGCTGCACGGGCTACCAGCACATCGTCAACGCCGTTCAGAACGCGGCTGGGAGGAGATAGACGTGTCATCCACTCCCGTGCTTCCGAAACTGGTCGGACAGCGCGTCAAACGGCGAGAAGACCCGCGTCTCATCCAGGGACGTGGGACCTATGTCGACGACGTCAAGATTGCCGGCATGCAGCACATGGCGTTCAAGCGCGCCGACATCGCGCATGGGCGCATCACGTCGATCGATGTCAGCGCGGCGCAGGCGATGGACGGCGTCGAAGCGGTCTTCACCGGTGCACAGATCGCGGAATTCCTGGCGCCGATGCCGATCGGCACGCCGTTCCCGTCGCCCGATCATCGGGCCGTCACGGCGGATGTCGTCCGCTTTGCGGGCGAGCCCGTGGCTGTCGTCGTCGCCGCCGATCGCTACATCGCGCGTGATGCCGCGGACGCGATCGCCGTCTCGTACGATCCGCTCCCTGCGGTCGTCGATCCTGAACTGGCAATGACCGGGAAGCCCGTCGTCATTCACGAAGCCTTCCCGAACAACCTGGCGGTGCCACTCTTGCCAAGCGGCACGGGGGTGAAGCCCGATGGTTCAGGGATGGACGACACCGCCATCGACCGCGCTTTCGCCCAGGCCGAGGTGATCATCAAGCAGCGCATGGTCAACCAGCGCCTGGTGCCCAACGCGATGGAGCCGCGCGGCGTCGTTGCGCACTTCGAGCCCGGCAAGGGCACGATGACCATCTGGTCGTCGACGCAGAACCCGCACATCCTGCGGACCATGATCGCGGCGATGACGGGCATGGGACAGGACCAGGTTCGCGCCATCGCCCCAGAGGTGGGTGGAGGGTTCGGCGCCAAGATCAATATCTACGCCGAGGAGTACGTGGCCGCGGCGGTGTCGAAGCGGCTCGGCATTCCGGTCAAATGGATCGAGGACCGTGCCGAGGCATTCGTCGCCACGACGCATGGTCGCGACATCATCGGCTACGTCGAGCTCGCCGCCAGGAAGGATGGCACCGTACTCGGCCTCAAGATGCGTCTCATCGCGGACATCGGCGCGTACAACATGCTGCTCACCGCAGTCATCCCGACGCTCACGATGCTGATGGCCAACGCGACGTATGACATCCCTGCCATCCGCGCGACGCTGACCGAGGTTTTCACCAACAAGACACCGACCGACGCGTATCGCGGCGCTGGACGACCCGAAGCGACCTACTTCGTCGAACGTGCGATGGACATGCTGGCGCGCGAGCTCAACATGGACCCGGCAGAAGTCCGCCGCAAGAACTTCATCGCGGCTGACAGGTTTCCGTTCCGGACGCAGATGGGCGCCGTTTACGACTCGGGCGACTACGCCAAGGCGCTCGATGCCGCGCTGCTCCATTCCAAATGGAACGAGCTCAAGAAGGAGCGCGACGCCGCCAAGGCACAGGGTCGGCTCGTCGGCCTTGGCCTCTCGATGTACGTCGAGGTCTGCGGCATCGGCCCGTCGGCCACGTTGCCGACCGGTGGATGGGAACACGCCTCGGTGACGGTCGAGCGTGACGGCCGCATCAGCGCCACGACCGGCGCATCACCGCACGGCCAGGGGAACGAGACGACATTCGCTCAGATGCTCGCCGACCAGTTCGGCGTGCCGCTCGAGCACGTGACGATCCTCCACGGCGACACTGCCGTCGTGAAGCAGGGGATCGGCACGTTTGGCAGCCGCTCGCAGGCTGTCGGTGGAGCCGCGCTGAACATGGCCGGGACAAAGGCGAAGTCCAAGATGGCCAGGTTCGCCGCTGCCCTGCTCGAGGCGCACGAAGACGACCTCATCTTCGAGAACGGCAAGATCTCGGTGAAGGGAGCGCCCGCACGGGGCAAGGCGTTCGCAGAGGTGGCCGGCTTCGCGTACATCCCGGTGCCGCTGCCGGAAGGCCTCGAACCAGGCGTCAGCGAGGAGGCCTTTTTCGAGCCGACGAACAACACCTATCCCTTCGGCTGTCACATCTCGATGCTCGAGATCGATCGCGAAACAGGCGAACCCACTCTACTGAGGCTGGTGGCAGTGGACGATGCGGGGCATCTGATCAATCCGTTGATCGTCGAGGGACAGATTCACGGCGGGTTGGCACAAGGGATCGGCCAAGCAATGATCGAGGAGACGGTCTACAACTCCGACGGTCAACTGCTGACCGGGTCCTTCATGGACTATGCCCTGCCGCGTGCGATCGACTTTCCCCGATTCGAGCTGCACAGCACTATCACGCCGACACCAGTCAATCCACTCGGCGCCAAGGGCGTTGGCGAAGCCGGCACGCTCGGCTCGACACCCAGCATCGTGTCGGCGGCGGTCGACGCGCTGAGTGCGTTCGGCGTGAAGCACATCGACATGATGCTGCGGCCCGAAAAGTTGTGGCGCATCATTCAGGGCCAGGCCCCTCGGCCGGGCTCGGGCCAGGGAGGTGTGGCGTGATCCCGACGGCATTCGAATATCAGCGTGCCACTTCGATCGATGATGCGCTGGCCAGGCTCCAGGCCGCCAGCGGCGGCAAGCTGCTTGCCGGCGGGCACAGTCTCGTGCCGTTGATGAAGTTGCGGCTCAGCGAGCCCGCTGTGCTGATCGATGTCGCCCGGATTCCCGGTCTGTCAGGAATCAGGGAGAAGGACGGCAAGATCGAGATCGGCGCGGCGACAACGCATCGAGAGGTTGCGGCGTCCGCTTTGTTGCAGAAGGTCTGCCCTGTCGTCGCCGATACCGCGATCGAGATTGGCGATCCTCAGGTACGCAATCGCGGCACACTGGGCGGCAGCCTCGCCCACGCGGATCCGGCTGCCGACTACCCTGCCACCATGCTGGCGGTCGACGCCGAGATTCACATCAAAGGCCCGAAGGGCTGGCGCAAGGTCAAAGCGAGCGACTTCTTCCAGGGCTTGTTCACAGTCGATTTGCAGCCTGACGAGATCATTGCCGGCGTGCAGTTCGCGCCCGTCAAGGCTGCGGCCTACGCCAAGCTTCACCAGCGCGCGTCGCACTTTGCCATCGTCGGAGTGGCCGCCGCGGTGGAGGTGAAAGGTGGCGTCTTTCAATCGGCGCGCGTCGGGGTGACTGGCGCCAGCACTCACGCGACTCGCCTGACTGCGGTCGAGCAGGCGCTGGCCGGCAAGCCTGCGACGAAGGAGACGATTGCCGCGGCGTCGGCCGCAGCTTCGGCGGACGACCTCAACTCAGACATCCACGCGAGCGACGAGTACCGTCGCGCGATGTTGAAGGTGTTCACGCGGCGCGCACTCGAGGGAGCATTGGCCCGGGCCTGAGACCGGTCATGGGCGAACTCGACAGAATCTCGAACGAGCTTCGCCTTGCCCATCAGGGCGACGCGTGGCACGGGCCCTCCGTTCGCGCTACGCTCGACGGGGTTGATGCCAGGATGGCAACGACCCGCCTTGCGCCGTCGACTCATACGATCTGCGAGCTGGTCCTGCACATGACGGCGTGGACGCGCGAAGTGGCGCGCCGCTTGAGGCTCGGCATTGCACAAGAGCCCGAGGCCGGTGACTGGCCGCCGGGTCATCCCGCCAACGATGCCGAGTGGAACAATATGGTGTCCGCGTTCGATGCGGCGAACGCCGAACTTCTCGACGCGATCGCACATCTCGATGAGGCCGTGCTCGACGAGCGAATCGGCGACGCGCGCGACCGTGCCCTTGGCAGCGGCGTCACGCGTTACGTCTCGCTGCATGGCCTGGTCCAGCATCATGCGTACCATACCGGTCAGATCTCGCTGTTGAAGAAGGCCATCGCGGCTGGTGCCACGAACGAAGGACGAAGAACGAAGGACTAAGAACGAAGGACCAAACATGCGCTCACGATTGCTGGCTCTCATGCTTGCCCTGAGTTTCGGCGTTGCCGTCGTCGCACAGCGCGGAGCAGCCCCGCCGACAGCCAACTCCCCCAGCATCGGTTCACGCGCGCCGCGCAATGCCGCCGAGTTCGACGAGATGTTCAAGCAGGTGTCCAACTGGGGGCGTTGGGGCAAGGACGATCAACTCGGATCGGCGAACCTCGTGACCGACGCCAAGCGGAAGCAGGCGGCGGGCTTCGTGCGCAGCGGCATCTCGGTGTCGCTTGCGCACAACGTGCTGACTGAGAAGGCGGTCGACAATCCAAGCCCGCTCGAGCACACCATGCTTCCGGGCTTCTTCATGGACAGCTACCGGGTGTCGTATCACGGCTACGCCCACAGCCACATCGACGCGCTGTGCCACATCCTCTACAAGGATCAGACGTACAACGGCTACGCGCGTGCCGAGGTGAATACCGAGAAGGGCTGCACGAAGCTCGGTATCGACGGTCTGAAGAACGGCATCGTGACGCGCGGAATCCTCATCGACATCCCGCGTCTGAAGGACCTTCCCTATCTCGAACCGGGGACACCGATTTACGTCGAAGATCTCGAGGCGTGGGAGCGCAAGGCGGGCATCAAGATCTCATCGGGTGATGCGATCTTCGTGCGTACCGGCCGCTGGGCGCGCCGCGCGAAGCTTGGGCCGTGGAACATCGCGCAGAGCGCCGCCGGTGTGCATGCTTCGGTTGCGCCGTGGATCAAATCGCGTGGCGTCGCTTTTGCCGGGAGCGATGCGGCGCTGGACGTCACGCCCTCACTGGTCGAAGGCTCGAACCTCGCGGTGCACACGCTGTTCATTACCGCGATGGGTATTCACCTGCTTGACAACCAGGATCTCGAAGCCGTCGCGGACACT
Organism: Acidobacteriota bacterium; assembly: GCA_032156805.1. Classification (GTDB taxonomy): domain Bacteria; phylum Acidobacteriota; class Vicinamibacteria; order Vicinamibacterales; family UBA2999; genus Gp6-AA40. Next base: position 11,793 of record JALDXQ010000142.1, on the reverse strand, counting down.
GCCGCAAAACTGAATCGCTGGGAGTTCATGGTGACGATCGCACCGATGCCGGTGACGGGCGGTACCGGTTTCCCGGTCAACACGCTGGCGACGTTCTGAGGTCACGCATGCTCCGTCGTGCGAAGTGGCTACTGTTGCTCCTGCCGCTGCTCCTGCTGGGAGTCGCCCACGCCGATCGTGATCCCGATTCGATGGGCAACTGGCGCAGCGCCAGCCGCGCGTCGGTCGGACTGGCGCCGGATCCCGCAGTAACTCCAGAGGCGGTAATACAGGTGTATGCGGCGCGCGCAGTCCGATGGCGGGGTTACTTCGGTGTGCATACGTGGATTGCAGTCAAACCGGCCAACACTCCGGCGTTCACCGTGTATGAGGTGACAGGCTTTCGCGTTCGCCGCGGGGGCGAGGCAGTCACAATCAGCCAGCGCGCCCCGGATGGCCGGTGGTTCGGCAGCGCGCCCGAACTCCTGGCCGACGTGCGCGGCCCCGGCGTGGGTCCGCTCATCGAGCGCATCGAGCACGCGGTCGCGGCGTACCCATACAACAATACCTACCGTATCTGGCCGGGTCCCAACTCCAACACGTTCACGGCATTCGTCCTGCGAGAGATGCCGGAGCTCCGCGTGGACCTCCCGGCGCATGCCGTCGGCAAGGACTATCTCGGCACGCGTGTGTTCGCGCGCTCGCCGAGCGGTACCGGTGGCCAGGTCAACCTGTTTGGCGTGCTCGGGCTCGTCGCCGGCATCGAAGAAGGCATCGAGCTCAACCTGCTCGGTCTGACGTTCGGCGTGGATCCGAACGACGTCGCGCTGGAGCTGCCGCTCGTCGGCACCCTCGGCTTCGGCGCACCGGTCACCGCGTCAACGCTGTACTGACGAGCGACGCGCGCTCTTTACTACTCCTGCTGCAAAACGATCGCGGGCGCGATCACGGCGGCTCTCAATGCCGGAAGGACCGTGGCGAGCAGGCCCGCGCTGCCGAGCACGGCGATCGTCCCCAGATAGGCGCCAACGTCCCACGGGCCGATCCCGTAAAGGAAACTGGTGAGCAGCCGCGCGGCAGCGAGTGCACCAGCAAGGCCGAGGACGAGCCCGATCGCGACCAACCGCAGCCCTTGACCGGCGATGAGGCGGATGACGTCGGATGCCCGGGCGCCCAGCGCCCGCCGGACGGCGAGCTCGCGCGTGCGTTGTCCCACCAGGTACGCCAGCACGCTGAAGATGCCCACGGTGGCCAGGAGCGCCGCCGCACCCGCAAACAGCCCAATCACTCGCGCACGAAACCGCGGATACGCCAGCGTGGCGTCAAACAACTCCTCCATGGTCTCGAACTTCACGGGCACCGTGGGATCAGCGTCGTGCAGGAGCGTGCGAAGCGTGCCGGCCAGCGACAGTTCGTCCACGGAGGTCCGAGCCAGGATGGCCGGCGAGTTGCCCGCGCCTTGTGTCGAAGCGGCGTAGATCACCGGCCGCGCGGGTTGACTCGGGTCCTGCCAACGAGTGTCGCCAACGACCCCAACGATCTCCATCCAGGGCGCCCGGGGACTTGTGCCCGTTCGAATACGCTGTCCAATGGGTGACTCCCCCGGAAAAGCGTTGCGCGCCAGGGTCTCGTTGACGATGGCAACCGGCGGCCGCTCCGGCGTGTCGGTCCGGTCGAAATCGCGACCGGCACGAATCGGAATCTCCAGCGTCTTGAAGTAGTCAGCCATGATCGCGTGGTACTCCGCTTGCGGACGCTCGCCCGGTCGTCCCTCCGGTCGGCCCTGAATGTAAAAGTCGCGAGGCGATCTCGGCTCTCGCCCCATCCCAAGGTACGCCACCCCCGACGCAGCACTGACCCCGGGCACGGCACGCAGACGATCGAGCACATCGGCATAGAACCGGCTCCGAGTCCGGAGGTCCTCCGCGAGATGAATGCCGTCCCTGACTGCATATTCCGTGTAGGCCACCAGCACACGGTCTGTCGTGAACCCGAGGTCGACGTGCTGGAGCGTCTGGAACGATCGCAGCAGCAGCCCCGCGGCCGCCAGCAGAATGACCGACAACGCGACTTCCACCACGACCAGCGCCGAGCGGAACCGAGTTCCACTCCTCGCTGCGCTGGCCCTCGAGCCGCCCTGCTTCAACACACCCGACAGGTCGAGACGCGAGGCATGCAAGGCCGGCACGAGCCCGAAGAGCACCGTCGACACCAGAGAGAGCCCGAGGGCGAACAGCAGGACCGTCGGGTCTATCCGCACCTCGTCGATACGAGGCACGTTGGCGGGTGACGAGGCCACGGCTCCTTGCACGAGCAGCGACGCCAGCAGGAGCCCCGCCAGTCCCGCCCCGCCCGCGAGCACACAACTTTCAGTCAGCAACTGCCGTATCACGCGGACCCGGCCGGCACCGAGAGCAGCGCGGACCGCGATCTCGCGCGTCCTGCCCGTGGCCCTTGCCAGCAGGAGGTTCGCGATATTGGCGCAGCCTATTATCCAGACGACACCGACGGCGCTCATCAGCACCCACAGCGTTGCCTCGAGGTTGCTGGTCAGTCGCTCCTGCAGCGGGATGACCGTCACCGTCTTCAGACGGTTCTCGGGGTATTGCCGCGCGAGCGCGTCGCCAATGGTCCGCATCTGTGCCTGCGCGTGCGTGAGTTCGACGTTTGCCTTGAGTCTCCCGACGGCCTGGTACGGGTAGTCGCTGCGGTTCGGGGCGTGGTTGGTCGTGCGCGAGGGCGCCCAGATATCCGTCGCGCCGGGATAGCGAAATCCGGGCGCCGCCACGCCGACGATCTCCATCGCGGTGCCGTAGACGGTGATCGTTTTTCCGATCGCGGTCTCATCGCTGCCGAAATGAGTCAGAGCCCAGTGATGTGCCACGATGGCGACGATCGGCTCCGCGTGTTCGGCGGGAATGTCGCGCTCTGACAGCAGGCGTCCCGCAGCCGCCGTCTCGCGGAACACCTCGAAGAACTCTGCCGAGACGAACTGGGCGTTGGCAAACAGGGCGCGGTCGCCGACGATGACCGAGAAGTCGTCTCCGCCGCTCGACACGGCCATCCGTTCCAACACGTCGTTCTGCGCCTGCCAATCGAGGAAATCGGGGCCCGACACGTCCGGGCTGGCGCGTCCGGTGTTGGTCCACAACGTCTCGACCGACACGAGGCGCTCCGCACCGGAGTAAGGGAGCGGCTGGAGCAGCACGGTATTGACGACCGAGAAAATGGCGGTGTTTGCCCCGACGGCCAGGGCAAGTACCGCGCTGGCACCAAGTGCGAAACCCCAACTCCTGGTCAGGCTCCGTAGCGCATATCGCACATCGCGCACGAGCGTATCGAGCCATCGCCATATCCATGCGTCCCGCACGGCTTCCTGGACCTGCGGCACTCCGCCGAGCTCGAGGCGCGCGCGTCTTCGCGCCTCGACGTCGTCCAGGCCGTCCGCCATCAACTCCGCGGCGCGGCGGTCCAGGTGATAGCGCAGTTCGCGATCGAGCTCGCGTTCCAGCCGATCGCGCCGCGGAGGAAAGAGATTGAAGAGTCTGGCCATGACGTCACGCCTCGTCGAAGATCAGGCGGACGGCCGTTGCCAACCGATTCCAGTCGGCCTTCTCCACCGCCAATCGTTTGTGGCCCGCCCGCGTGAGTGCGTAGAACTTGGCTTCGCGACCCGTCTCGGACTGACGCCACTCCGACGTCAGCCAGCGTTTCTGCTCGAGGCGGTGCAAGGCGGGATAGAGCGAGCCCTGGTTCACCTGCACGCTGTCACGCGAGACGTGTTGCAGCCGCTGTGCGATGCCATAGCCGTGCGCGGGCCCGAGCGACAGAATCTGCAGGACCAGCATGTCGAGCGTGCCTTGCGGAATCGGGAATCGAGAGGACGACATCAAGGCCTCAACCTTCGTTGCCTCAACCTTCGACACATAGCCTACGGAGATCGGCCGCTCGCTGTCAATGATGGGATCGAAACAGCCTGGGAGGATGGCGAATCAGGCCGTACCGAAGTGATACGACGATAACCGCAAGCCGGCGAAGGTGTCGCTGAAGCCGACGACAGCCATATCCTCTCCGGCCGCGCCAGCGGCCACCATGAGCGGTAGCAAGTGCTCCTCACGGGGATGAGCGGCGCGCGCCGCAGGTGCGGTCGTCCATTGCTCCAGGCGGTGGTCACGCAGCGGCGCATCCTGCACCATCGAGTCGCGCAGCCACGCGTCGAACACTTCTGCGACCGGGGCGGCGCGCGGGTCGCGAAACGCCCGCAGGTTATGAAAGGTCATGCCGCTGCCGATGATGAAGATCCCCTCGTCGCGAAGCGGCGTCAGCGCACGACCGATGGCCAGATGCTCAATGGGATCGAGGCCGCGCTTGAGCGAGAGCTGCACGGCTGGCACATCGGCTTTCGGATACGTGAGCTTCAGCGGGATGAACGTGCCGTGGTCGTATCCACGCGCGCCGTCGGCAGCGTTCTCGATGCCAGCCTCGTCGAGGAGCAGGCGCACGCGTGTGGCCAGTGCCGGCGCACCCGCGGCGGGCCACGTGATCTCGTACGACTCGGGTGGGAAGCCGTAGTAGTCGTACAGGATTTCCGGATGCTCCGAGGTCATGACTGTCGGCACCGGCTCTTCCCAATGCGCGGAGACGACGAGTAACGCCTTCGGCGGCCGTGGTGGAAGCGACGCAACCGACCGGAGATACTCCGCCAGCCGATCGACGTCTTCTTTCGGAAAGCCGATCTCGACAAACGGCCAGGGACCGCCTCCATGCGGCACGAACACGACGGGGAAACGGTCCATGCGTCAGGCGTACTCGAGCGCCTTGAACATCACGAGGCGTTGCTCACGAATCGGGTCGTTGACCAGCGTGATCTCGTTGTCGATCACCATCGTCGGGCGGTCGCTGGCGTTGAAAGCAGTCCAGCGCGGCAGCTTCGCAGTATTTGGATTGCCCGTTTTTGCGAAGGCGATCCACGTGTCGCTGATCTTGTCGGCCAATGCTATGGCCTCGGGTCCGCCGCCGGTCAGGCGCGTGGCCGCCTTCACGTTGTCGAACGCGAACGGGATCTCGATCGTATGGGGCGACTTCAGACGGCCGCCATCGACGGGTGTTTCCCAGCGGAAGTAATAGAGGTACACCGGCCCCTTGCCCAGTGCCGCGCGGCGTTCGGCAATCTTCATTACCGGTCCGCTGTAGCGATGATCGCTCGCGATCAGGAAGTAGAGATCCGACGCACTCGCTCCCGGGTTCGCCTTCTGGTACACCTCGATCGCGCTGTTCGCGTGCGCTCCGATCAAGCCGCGAATCCGGCTGCGCATGTCGGCATCCGAGAGCTCGAAGTCCGCAGGCTGCGCGCTCGAGGTGAGCTCCGTCCGGGTCGAGCCGAGCATCACCGGCACATCGGCGGACACGCTCGACGCGACCGGATGGAAGGGATGGTGTGGAACGAACGTGCCGTCAACGAGCGGTGAGAATCCCTGCGTCATCTGGTCGACGTTCATCCGTCTCACGACCTGGAAGTAGGCCGACATGATCTTGTCGAGCGGGATCTTCTGAAGTTCTCGAGCCTGCCCCTTGGCGATGCCGAGGGTGGACATGAGCTCATGGGCGGCACGTGCTCCGTATTCGCGTTCCACCAGCTTCAGCGTGGCACCGCTCTCGATGATCGCGCGATGGAACAGCCCCTTGGCCGAGGGCATCGTCAGCAGCGTGGACACCTTGCGACCACCACCTGACTGGCCAAAGATCATCACGGTGCCGGGATCGCCACCGAACCGTTCGATGTTGTTCCGAACCCACTGCAGTGCGAACACGATGTCGAGCATCCCGGCATCGCCAGAGCCGGCGAACTCGGCGCCACCTGCTTCCTCGAGCGACGCGAAGCCCAGCACGTTGAGGCGGTGATTGACCGTCACCACGACGACGTCGCCGCGGCGAGCAAGGTTTGCCCCTTCGGTCACTGGTGACGACCCCGAGCCGGTGGCGAAGCCGCCGCCGTGGCACCAGAACATCACTGGGCGCTTGCGCCCATCGCCAAGCGCCGGCGTCCAGACGTTGAGGACGAGACAATCCTCGCTTTCCGTCGGAAGGCCCGCGGCCGCTACGGCCAGGGGCGACGCGTTGCGGCCGACCCCCGGCTCACGCTGCGGGGCGCTCGGGCCGTACGCAATCGCATCACGTACGCCGGACCACTTCGCCGGCGCCACGGGCGGCATGAACCTGTTCCGGCCGGCGGTACTTGCGCCGTACGGAATCCCCTTGAATGTCTTGATCCCGGCCACGTCGGTTCCACGGACGCGGCCATAGGTTGTCTCGGCGGTGACCGGCGAGCCCTCGTCGGCGAACACGCGCGCGATGCCGACGCTCGAGGCTGCTATCAATAGCCCGGATTCTCGAAGGAAGTCTCGCCGGGATCGCATCGGGTTCATAGCTGGATCCTTTCAGCTCACCGCCTCTGACTGCGTGTGAGCCTGATTGCTCACTTTCCCCTGCAGGCATGCGAAAAACCGATCCTGCATCATCTTCGATACACCGGAAATCAATCGCTGCCCCACACGCGCGATCGGACCACCGGTCTGCACCGTACCGCTGACCTCGACGATGGTGTTGCCGTCCCCGTCGGGTCGCAGCACAACCGACGCGTTGCCTTTGACGAAGCCTGGCCTTCCTTGCCCTTCAACAGTCAGGCGATACGATGTGTGATCCACCTTGTCCGAGATCGCCACCGTCCCCTCGTACGTGCCCGTGATCGCGGCAAGTGCCACGGTGAGCCGGGCACGATAGCGATCTGGTCCCTCCTGCTCGAGCGATTCACATCCGGGAATGCAGGAGGATATCGCCGCCGGGTCCATGAGAAGCGCCCATACCTGCGCGGCAGGCGCGTTGAATGTATACGTACCGCTGATATCCATTAGATGTAGGCCCGTCTGCGTCGCGATGGCGCCCGTGACGCGATGGCGCTCAAGTGTAGCGCCAACTCTGAGAGATCGGCGAGCGTCCGCGCAGCCAGGAAATCGTCCACGAAGGGCAGGGCCGCCTGGAGACCGCGTGTCAGCGGCGCATAGTCCAGCGTGCCGATCAGCGGGTTGAGCCAGATCAGCCGATGACAGCTTCTCTGCAATCGAGCCACCTGCTCGCGCAGTACCTGCGGATCACCGCGGTCCCAGCCGTCCGAGATGAGGAGGACCACCGGGGCCTGATGCAGCACGCGGCGCGCCCATTGCTGGTGAAACTGTCGCAGCGCCGGCCCGATGCGCGTGCCGCCTGACCAGTCGGGAACCGCATCGGACACGGCGTCCACGGCATCCTCGAGCCGCCGGAGTCGAAGCTGTCGCGTCACGCGCGTCAGACCAGTGGAAAACAGGAACACCTCGAGCCGGCCGCCACGGTGTGCCAGGCCGTGGGCGAAGTGCAGCAGCATGCGCGAGTAGCGCTCCATCGAGCCACTGACGTCGCAGAGCAGCACAAGTGGCCGCGGCTTCGACCGGCGGCGACGGGATGGCAGCGCGATGACTTCCCCACCGGTTCGCAGGCTTCGCATTAACGCCCGCCGGAGGTCTATTCTCGGGCCACGGCCGTGGATCCACCGGCGCGTTCGCCGCTCTCCGGGAATCCATTCGAGTTGTTCGAGGGCGTGGCGCGCCCGTGACATCTCATCAGGGGTGAAATCGGCGAAGTCCTTGTTCGCCAGGCCGCCGCGATCACTCCACGTCTGGACGACACCCTCTCCCGCATCGGCGTCATCATCGGAGCCGGAGCCGTCCTCCGGAGGAAGAACACCGGCGGTCGTGGATGCGAGGGCTGCTGTCGTTCGTGCATCGTGAACGCGAGTGCCCGACGTCACATAGGGATTGGTATGGTCACGCCAGAAGGCGTCGAAGACTTCCGCGAACGCAGGCAGTTGTTCATGCCGCTGGACGAGCAGGGCGCGACACGTGTGGAACACCTCGTCACGTGAGTCGAGGTCGACGTGCGCGAGGGCCTCGATCAGTTCGAGGACACGTCCGACTGGCACGTCGAAGCCGACCCGCCGAAGCAGGCGGCTGAACGCAACCAGGTTGCCGACGAAGCTACCGGGCCGCGGCACGTTGCAGCAATCCCGCCAGGCGCTCGCCGCGAATCGCGTCGATGTCGTCCTTGGCCTTGAGCACGACGCCGAGAGTCTCCTCGACCGCTGACACGTCGAGCGTCTCGCGATTGAGCGCAGCCAGCGCGGACACCCAGTCAAGCGTCTCGGAGACGCCGGGCACTTTGTACAGCTCGACACCTCGCAGTTCGTGAACGAGCGCCGTCACCTGCCGGGCGAGCTGTTCGGCGGCGTGAGGGACGCGCGCGTGAACAATCGCCATCTCCTTTTCGAAAGACGGGTACTCGATCCATTGGTACAGGCAGCGACGCTTCAGTGCATCGTGGACTTCACGGGTGCGGTTGGAGGTGAGGATCACGAGAGGCGGCGTGGCCGCGCGCACCGTGCCCAGTTCGGGGATCGTGATCTGAAACTCGGCCAGCAGCTCGAGGAGATACCCTTCGAATTCCTCGTCGGCACGATCGATCTCATCGATCAGGAGCACCGCGGGGCGGGATCGTTCCGGATCGATCGCCTGCAGCAGCGGGCGCTTCAGCAGAAAGCTCTCGTGATACAGGTCGCGGCGGGCGGCTGACTTGAGCAGTCCTCCCGTTGCTTCCAGGATTCGCAGTTCCAGCAACTGCCGCGCGTAGTCCCACTCATACACGGCATGCGCGACATCCAGCCCCTCGTAGCATTGCAGCCGGATGAGGTCGGCGTCGAGCGCGGCGGCCGCGGCCGCGGCCAGCGAGGTTTTGCCGACCCCTGCCTCCCCTTCGAGGAACAGCGGCTTGCCGAGACGAAGTGCCAGAAACAGCGCGACTGCCAGGCCATGGTCAGCCACGTAGTGGTGCGATGCGAGTCGCTGCTCGAGTTCGGAGATAGATCCGGGAGAGATAGGCGTGACCCCTGCGTGTTGAAGGCGCGGCGGAGTATAGCACCCCCGGCTGATGCAAGATTCCCGGCCGCCCCCGTTCAAAGGACAGATGCCCGATGTCCGGGTCCGATTGGAAAGGGGTTTTCACAATGCGTCCTCGAAATGGGTTGCACACGCGTGCACGTCTGTGGCTGCTGGGAGGCGCCCTCGCGACCGCGGCGCTCGTGGTGCCGGCAATCGCCACTACTCCCACCGCAAGCGCGGCGGCGCCCGCGGCGCCCGCGCAGGGTTCGTCGACGCTCGACGACCAGACCGAGCTCGCCATCACGGTCTACAACTCGGACATCGCCCTCGTGCGCGACGTCCGCACGTTGCAGCTTCCGCGCGGCACCTTCGACTTGCAGTTCATGGACATTGCCGCGACCGTCAATCCGGCAACCGTGCATTTCAGGTCGCTCACCGAGCCGAACCGCGTCAACGTGCTCGAACAGAACTACGAGTACGACTTGCTCGAGCCCGACAAGCTGCTGCGCAAGTACGTCGGGCGTGACGTCACGCTCGTTCGCCGCAGACAAGACAATGGCGAGACGATTGAGGAGCCGGTGACCGCGCGCCTTCTGAGCTACAACAACGCACCCGTCTGGCAGATCGGGAACGAGATCGTGACCGGCCTCGGGGCGGATCACATTCGGTTCCCGGAACTTCCCGGCAACCTGTTCTCGCGTCCGACCCTCATCTGGTCGCTCAATAACGATGGCGCCGTGCGTCACCGCGTCGAGGCCTCGTACCTCGCGACCAGCGTGAAGTGGAACGCCGACTACGTTCTGACCGTGGCGCGCGACGACAAAGCGGCTGATCTCAACGGCTGGGTCACCGTGACCAATGGCAGCGGAACGAGCTTCCGGAACGCCGCGTTGCAGCTGGTTGCAGGAGATCTGAACCGCGTCTATCAGCGCAGGGATCGCCTGGAACTCGAGGAGCGCATCGCAAAAATGGCCGCCAGCCCGGCGCGCGAGATGACACAGGAAGCGTTCTCCGACTACCACCTGTACACGCTCGATCGCAAGACGACGATCAACAACAACCAGACCAAGCAGGTCAGCATGCTCGACGCCACCGGCTTCCCCGTGACCAAGCGCTACGTCGTCGATGGCCAGGCGTTCTACTACAGGAATGCGCAGCAACCAGGCGCGCCGATCAAGGACGTCGTCCAGGTCTTCTACCAGTTCAAGAACGCCGACGAGGTCGGCCTGGGCGTTCCGATGCCTGCGGGCGTTGTCCGTGTCTACCAGGCGGATTCAAAGGGTGGCACGCAGTTCGTCGGCGAGGATCGCATCACGCACACACCCACCGACGAAATGCTCAAGCTGAAGATTGGCAATGCGTTCGATGTCGTGGCCGAGCGGAAGCAAATCGACTTCGAGAAGATCACCTCGAACGTGTACGAGATGGAATACGAGGTCGTGCTGCGGAACCACAAGACGACGCCGATCACCGTGGAAGTCAATGAACCGATCGGTGGGACGTGGCGCATGCTGACGAGCAGCCATCAGTGGACGAAGACCGACGCGTGGGCGTCGCAGTTCAACGTGCCGGTTGCGGCGAGTGGCAGCGCGACGCTCAGGTACCGTGTTCGGGTGACGTACTAGTCAACTCCCAAGCTCCAACTCCCAACTCCCAAAGCTTCCAGCGCCGTCGTTGCCTTGGAGATTGGGAGTTGGCAGTTGGGAGTTGCTTCCTGTCAGTGCTAGAGCGACCGCAGATAAGCGATCACATCCGCCGCGTCCTGCGGCGTCATGCGGAATCTCGGCATCGGGTACCGCAGTTGTGTGCCGTCGCGCTTGATCGCGCCCTGCGTCAACAGGCGTATCGCTTCCGCGTCCGTATAGCCGGCGAAGCCGGAAATGCGAGGGATCTGCAGCGGCCAGTCTGAGCGCCATGGTGGACGCATCGGCATTGGTCCGCCGTTGAATCTCGTTCCCGGCACGATGTTGCCCTGCAGATCGCGCGCGGAGTGGCACTCGTAGCACATCGCCACGCGTTCAACGAGATAGCGTCCGTGCTCGATGTTTCCCGAGGGCGTGGTGGCCGACGGCGCGGGTTGTTGAGCCGACAGTCGGACTGCGACGAGCAGGAGCGCGCAGGCCCCAAGGAACACGAACTGACGTGGAACCGACATTAATCCCTCCTCTCAGCATTATCTGCGAGAACGATCCCTTTGGCCGCGTACGCGCCGCGGACTTGCGGATCAGTGGGAAGGGTGAGCGGCCTCGTCAGCAGACTTGGCTAACGCCGAGATCAGCGAAATCGGATCCACGGACATGTCACCAAATCGCACGGCCCAGTGGAGATGCGGTCCGGTCACACGACCCGTGGCCCCTGATTCGCCGAGCAGGTCGCCGCGCGCGACAGTGGCGCCGGGTTCGACTGCAATGCTCGAGAGATGCGCGAGCAGCGAGAACACGCCGAGCCCGTGATCGATGATCACAGTGTTCCCTGCAAAGTACAGGTTCTGAGCCAGGACTACTCGTCCGCCATTAGGCGCCTTGACCGGCGTTCCTGTCGCGGCGCGGAAGTCGGCTCCCTGATGGCGGCCCGCCGGCTTGCCGTTGGTCACTGTCAATCGCCCAAAGCTGCTGGTCGCCGTTCCCGGGACCGGCGCGTTGAACGGTCCTTGCCAATAGCGTGGCGTCGTGACGATCGCAAACGCGTCGGCCATCGCCTGGGCTTCCCGCTTGATGCGCGCCACTTCCTCTTGGGGAGGGTTCGCCATCTTTGGATCCACCCGCAGCCGTCGTGTTTCGAACCGATAGCGCTCGACCAGCAACGAGACCTTGGTGCTGGCAGAGTTCCCATCAGCCGCGCGGCCCTGAAG
>JALDXQ010000141.1:0-19231 GCA_032156805.1 Acidobacteriota bacterium | reverse complement strand
CCACCTTGCGCCGCGAATCGGCTGTACCCGAGGCGCTTCATCAGCTCCACCCACGCCCGCGCCATGCGAGCGGGGTCCCAACCGGGTGTCGTGGGCTTGCCTGAAAACCCGTATCCGGGCATCGACGGGATCACCACGTGGAAGGCGTCCGACGCGCTGGCGCCGTGAGCCGTGGGGTTGGTCAGCGGATCGATGATCTTCAGCTGCTCGATGGGCGAGCCAGGCCAGCCGTGGGTGACGATGAGCGGCATGGCATCTTCATGTCTCGACCGGACGTGAATGAAGTGGATCTCCAACCCGTCGATCTCGGTGATGAATTGAGGATGAGAGTTCAGTTGCGCCTCGCACCTGCGCCAGTTGTAATCGGTCGCCCAATACCGCGCGACCGCCTGCATGAGGGCGAGTTGCACACCCTGCGAAAAGTCCGCGACGGTTTCCGTCTCCGGGAATCGTGTCGCTGTGATGCGCCGGCGCATGTCGTCGAGTTCCGCGTCTGCAGCCTCGAAACGAAACGGGCGGATCGCGGCCTTGCCAGTCGTCTGCTCGGTAGGTCGCTCGGTAACAGTGGCTGGTGTCATGCTGACCTCTTTTCTCGAGCACATGAAACCAGACGCGCGGCTTCTGATCCATCAGACGAAGGTATCGACGATACCTTCGTATCAGCCCGCGGCGGAAATAAGAGGCACAGGACGATGCCACGCGGCTGATTCACGATGGGCAGCGGATCCGCGTGCATGGAACGGACTGCTACGTCCAGACTCTGCCCTGGACCGGTACGTCCGCTCACAGCGCAGTGGTTTCAACGATCTCGCGGACAACGCGTTCTGCGGATTCGAGCGCGCCGTTCTGCCAGCCCAGGAACACCGACGTGTGCTCTCCTGCGAAATGCACGCGCCCTTCCGACTGCCGGGCCGCGGGCCACATCCACTCGAACTGGTCCGGCTGGATCAATGCAATGCCGCCCCGTTGCCAGGGATCGTCCTGCCACACCTTGGCGTAGGTCGCGAGCACCTCGCGCTGCCGGAGGCCCGGAAGAAACCGCGAGATGGCGCCGCGCCATTTCCTCGCACGCTCGCGGCTGTCCAGGCTCGCGAACGCCACGGCGTGGTCATCGAGCATGTACGAGTGCAGCATGCCCATCGTGGGATCCGGCTGCAGCAGGCTCGTGTTCCACACCCGCTCGACGACGGTATCGGTGCCCACCATGTTGAGGCCACCCAGGTGGCCGCTTCGATCGTCACGCCAGAACTGCCGTCGCGTCTGAAAGTACTGCCGCGCGATCGGCAGGAGCTGATACTGCTCGATGGCGGCCATCTTGTTGGCAGAGAATGCCGGCGCGATCTCGACACGACGCAGGACGGGGAACGGCAGCGCGCAGACACAATGGTCGGCGTGCAACAGGTGTTGAGCACCCGATCGATCGCGGTACGTCACCCGAACGCCGTCGTCGCCGTGCGCGACGCGAAGGACCGGGCTGTGGTACTCCACGCGGTGGCCGAGGCGTGCCGCGAGCGCGTACGGGAGCTGATCGTTGCCACCGAGCAGTCCGAACGTCCGTGCCGAACCAAGGAGTGGCGCTTCGACCATCGCAACGGCCAGAGCGTTCATGCGAGCTGCGTTGCCTTCGGACGCGAACAGAATCTGAACCCACGTGTCACTGGCACCGTTCTTCTTCACGTACTCGCCGATCCGGTAGGCGTCGAGCTCGAGCGCCGCTGACGAGGGAAAGCCGGGCGCCGTCGGATCGCCAGCGGCCGCGATGGCAGGCCCGAGATACACCGGCAGCATCGCAAAGGGATTGGCTTTCTCCTCAGCCGTCAAGCCGTCGAGCGGCCAGTCTCCGGCAGGCGTCGTAAAACGCCGGCGCTGCAGGTACCAGAGGTGTTTGCCGGTGTCCTGCTCGTACGCCACGAGCTTGGACTCGAGGTCCATCAGCCGGATGTACTTCAGCGTCAATGCGTGCTGGCTGGGTATGCGCACGGCGCCGGCTTCGGCGAACCCGCCCTGCTGGAACGGTGCGCGTACCGTCCGCACACGTCCCCCTGGCCGGCCTTTGGCTTCGAGGATCACGACGTCGTAGCCCTGACGGAGAAGATTCCACGCCGCCGCCAGGCCGGCGAGACCCGCCCCCAGCACGACGACTCTCTTGCCCTTGAACTGCGCGGCGTGGCCAAGAGTTGCCGCACTGCTCGCCAGGGACAGGAGCTTCAGGAACGTCCGACGATCGACTATCTGCCGCATTGATGACCACCTTTCACTGAACGCGTCGCGGGTCGCCGCGCATGCCGGCATGAGTGGGGGGACGGTTAAATATAGTGAATACTACAAAAACATAGACACGCGCCGCATCGCCTGTCAACACATTGTGTAGCATGAGCTATAAAATGTCTGACAAGGGGATCAACGCAGGTCGTCGTCACAGGCTCGGAGCTTCACGGACACATACGATCGAGACGCCCGATCGGATTCGATTGACTCCCGATTCGCGACCTTGTGCTCGTCGCGGAGATATTGTATTTTTGACTACAGAAATAGGCGCGCAGGTACGTCCGCCAGAGAGCTGTGCCGTGCGGGGCACGAGATGGCTTGTCAATGGCAAAGAGGGGTCGGCCAGCCGAGTTCGATCGGAGTGAAGCGCTCGAACGCGCGATGGAGCTGTTCTGGGCGCACGGCTATGAGGGCGCGACCCTGGACGATCTGCAGGCGGTCATGGGCAACATCAATCCGCCCAGCTTCTATCACGCGTTTGGATCGAAGGAAGCGCTGTTTCGGGAAGCCGTCGACCTCTATGTCGCCAGAGTCGGCGGTCCGAACATCCGCGCGCTCGACGAGAGCAAAACCGCGCGTGCGGGTGTGGACGCGCTGCTTCGGCTGACCGCCAGATCCCTCTCGAGACCGGGCCGGGCGCACGGGTGCCTGCTCGTGCGCGGAGCGACCAACACCGCGCCTGCGAACAAGGGCGCGCAAGAGTATCTCCGTGCGCTCCGGCAGCGTCCCCCCAAGATCATCAAGGCGCGGCTCGACCGGGCCATCGCCGAGGGCGAGCTCCCGCGAGACCTCGACTCCCGTGGCATCGCGGCCTTCTACACCACCGTCCTCCACGGACTTGGGATGCGCGCCGGAGATGGAGCGCCGCAGGCGGCCCTGATGGCGGCTGTCGACGGCGCAATGGCTGCGTGGGAACCACTGACCTCGAGGGGTGGGGCCAACCGCACGCGTTCCACGTCCAAGCGAGCGGCCAGATCACGTAAGTTGAGCGGTCGGTGAACGAGCGGGGCTGAGGAGCATCCGCGCCTCCTTCAGATCAGCTGTGTCGAAGCCCTCGGTGAACCCCGCGTACACCCCGGTCAGAATGCGGCGCGCCTCTCGCAGCTCGCCCTGCCCGTGCAGCAGTCTGGCGAGGCTCATCGCCGCCCGCAGCTCGAGAGATTTCGCCCTTTGAGCGCGGGCGATGTCCAGCGCCGCACGGAAGCATGCGGCCGCGTCGGCGGCGAGCCGCAGGTCGGGCGCCGCGAGACAGAGCAGCTCGCCGCGCAGCCGATGGAGTTCCGCCTCCCACCAGCGCTCGTCCGTCCGTCGGATGTCGGCAAACGCCTCGGCGAGGGCGTCGAGCCCTTCGTCCACCCGGCCGATTCGTCCGCACACCTCGGCGAGGAGCCCGCGGTAGTAAGGCAGGCGCAAGCCCGCGGTCGCCTGCAGCGCCTCGATGCTTCGGCGCATATCCGCCACATCCTGACTGCCGGCCGACGATCGTGTGACACGACTCCAGCCGCGGAGCACTTCGGCCCAGGCCAGATAGTAGGAGAATCCGTGCTCGGTGGAGTGTGCGATCGTGGCTGCGGCCAGCCGCTCCACTTCTTCGGCATCGCGGCGAAACTGATGGAGCATCGCGGCGTATGCGAGCGTGATCACCTGGCTGAACGGATGCGACAAATCGCGGGCGTGGCTCAGGGCCTGCTCGGCGCCGGTGCGCGCACGCTCCGGGAACCCATCCTGCCACAGCAGATGCGTCGCCCAGATGCGCGAGAACAATCCCAGGTCTGCGCCGAACGCGGCCACGCAGGAGCGGTGCCGGCGCGGCTCGTAGAGCGCGTCGGCCTGTCCGAAATGGGAGCGTGCTTCGGCCGGCCGCGCGAGCAGGAGCGCCGCTCCACCCAGTTCCATATGGGCTGCCATTTGAAAGAGCCGATCGCGCCGCTTCTTGGCAAGTCGAAACATTTCCGCCGCCAGCGCTCGCGTCTGGTGCAAATCCGCACGCACGAAGCTCACGACGATCAGCCCCCAGGTCGCCTGGATCAGATGGGACTGATCGCCGAGCGTCCGGTACAGCTCGCGCGCGCGTGCGTACGCCTGCTCCGCGTCTCCCGCGCTCCAGCCTTTCGTCGTCTCCGCGACCTGGGCCAGCAGCAACCAGAGGGGCGCTTCTTTCCTGATCCGGTCGCGGCCCTCGGCCAAGCCGTCGAGCAATTCGAGCGCGTGCGTGAGATGTCGATGCGCCTCGGCATATGCCGAGCGCTGCAGCGCGTTTCGCGCCGCTTGTTCCAGATACGACACGGCTTGTCCCGCGGCGCCGCACTGCTCGAAATGGACGGCGAGTTCCGCGGCGATGAGCGACGCGCGCTTCCCGTACGCAGCCTCGAGACGATGGCCGATCCGCTGGTGAAAGCGCGCGCGACGCTCCGCAGGAATCCGCGCCTGCGCCACTTCCTGAAACAGCGCGTGACGAAACCGATACCGGGCCGTCAGCGTGCCGTCGGGCCAGGAAGCCGTGCCGTCGGCGACGAGGAAGCGGCCTTCGCGCATCCAGGCAGCGCATCGCGCTTCGACGCGCTCCTCGTTGAGCGCCGTACCGGCGACGGCCGGCGCGACGGCAGCAACGGTGAAGGGATCGCCTGCGACACTCGCCGCTTCGACGATCGTCTGGTCCGCCTCCGACAACTGTTCGAATCGATACTCGATGAACTGTCGCACGCTCGTTGGGATGAGCCGCGCGATCGCATGGACGTCCGGGTCCGCCGGTGTCCGCTGCCGAAGCCATTCGTCGACGATCGTCGACAGGAACAGTGGAAGGCCGCCCGTTCGCCGATGGAGTCCTTCGGCGAGCTCCTCGAGCCTGGGGAGGCGCCCGCAGCGCTGTTGCACGTACGCCGCGACCGATTCTGCCGGGAGGTAGTCGAGCAGAATCTCTTGGCATTGCGGCTGGTGCCGGAGTTCCGCCAGCACGGCTCGCAGCGGATGCTGATGGAGCAACGCCTCGATCGGTCGATACGTGCACAGCACCAGCAGTTGCGCCGGGTCGCGGCGACGAGCGGCTAGGGCAAGCCATTCCAGCGTCGCCGTGTCGCTCCACTGCAGATCCTCCAGAACGAGGAGCAGCGGCTGTTGCGCCGTGAAGATCTCGAGCGCTTCGGCAAGCTCTCGAAGCATCCGTTCGGGTGCCACGCGCGCCGATGCGACGAGCTCGTCGGGTGACGCCAGCGATGGAAGATGCGCCAGCCAGCTCGGCGCGTGCCGACGAAGCAGGTCGGCGAGTGGGACGGATCCTCCACGTCCGAGCCGTCCGAGCGCCTCGAGGATCGGACGGTAGGCCTCTCCGGCGCCGTAGTGCTCGATGCATTGACCGGTGGCAACTTGGGCGCCACCTTCCGCAACGACATCACTGACGAAGGCTTCTACGAGCGCCGTCTTTCCGATGCCGGCTTCGCCGGCGACAAACCCGACCCGTCGGACACCCTGCCGCGCGGCGCTGAACCAGTCGTGCAGCCGCTTCCATTCCAGGTCGCGCCCGACGAGCGGTGATGTGCGTTCAACGTGCGAGCGCACCGCGGAAGGCGCGTGTGTCTCGACGACCGGCGCCACGAACCGATATCCACGGCCGTGTACGGTCTGAATGAACGTTGGCGTTCGCGCCTCGTCACCCAGCGCCCGCCGCAGTTCCCGTATCGCCGTTGTCAGAACCGCCTCGCCGACGACGATGTCGGGCCAGACCGCCGACAACAGGTCGTCCTTTGTCACCAGCCGGCCAGGCCGGCCGGTCAGGTACTCGAGGACGGCGAAGGCCTTGCGGCCGAGCGGGATACTCGTATCCCCGCGCCACAGCCGCTCGTCGATGACGTCCAGCCGGAACGGATCGAACACGAAACAGCGGCTCGTAACCGTCGGCATGTGCGCAGCGCCTCGTGACTTCTCAGAATCTCTTCAGGACTGCCTCAGGACTCTGCCCGAGGACCGCAGACAACATGGTTCTCCGATGGCGAGATTACCGCACCACTCTCTTTGCCGTCACGAAGGCACGACCCCGACTAGCCAAGGAGTCTGCACATGAGAAGTTTCGTGCTCGCGCTCGGGCTGCTCGCCGTGTTCGGGTCGCTGAGTCACCAGAGTAACGCCGTGCTCGTTTCCTGGAATCAGCAGGCGCATGAGATTGCGTTTGCCGAGGATCAATTTCTGACATTCAAGGGCGTGCGTGCGTTCGCCATGATGCATATCGCGATGCACGACGCGCTGAACGCGATCATCCCGTTCTATCGACCCTATACGCATGAGGAGCGCGCGTTCCTCGCCCATCCGATTGCCGCCGTTGCGCAGGCTGCACATGACGTGCTGCTGTCGCAGTATCCGGGTGAGCAGGACCGGCTCGATGAGGAACTGGCTGCCTGGCTCTCGCGCGTCTCGGACGGTCCGTTCAAGTCACGCGGGATCGCCCTTGGCCAGCGCACTGCCGCGGCGATCGTCGCCACGCGCGAGGGTGACGGCTGGGACTTCCAGGGCGCCTACGAGTTTCGAGCGGGCCCTGGCGAATACGCCACGACGCCGCCGTGGGCAGGGTTCGTGCTGCAGCCCGGTTTCCGGCAGGCGCGTCCGTTCGGCCTCGTCTCTGCAAGCCAGTTCCTCCCGCCACCTCCCCCCGCGCTCGGGAGCCCCGAGTACGCCGCGGCCTTCGAGGAAGTCAAGGCGTACGGCCGCATCGATAGCGTGGTCCGAACGCCGGACCAGACGGGGTATGCGGTCTGGTGGATGGAGTTCACCGACGGATCGATGAACCGCCTGGCGAGAGATCTCGTCACGCGGAAGCGCCTGCAGTTGTGGCGCGCGGCGCGCATGTTCGCTCTCCTCAACGTGAGCATGTTCGACGGATACGTCGCCAACTGGGAATCGAAATACCACTACAACCACTGGCGGCCGTTCACGGCGATTCGCGGTGCGGCCGATGACGGGAACCCGGCGACCGCGCCCGATCCTGATTGGGAGCCGCTTCGCACGACTCCGCCGTTTCCCGAGTACGCGTCCGCCCACAGCACGGTCTGCAACACGTCGTTCGAGATCTTCAAACGAACGTTCGGCGATCGCGTCTCGTTCACGATGCAGTCGATTACGGCGCCGCCGGATATGCCGACGCGATCGTTTTCGAGCTTCACACAGGCGGGCGCAGAGTGCGCCGACTCGCGCGTTCGGCTGGGCTTCCATTTTCGGTACGCGACCGACCAGGGGATCGCGCTCGGCCGCCGAGTCGCCAGCTATGTGGACACGCATCACATGCGACCGCACTGGTGACACGAACGAGGAGCGAGTGGATTATGGAAATCGCGACTGCAGACGGAACGGATCTAAGCTCGTGTTGCTGGCCGAGGGATGGAAACATTCAACCGTCGCGTCGTGATCGCAGGAGCGGGCATCGCCGGTCTGGCCCTTGCGCTTGCGCTGAGACGACGGGAAATCGGCGTGCTGGTTCTCGATCGCTTCGACGCGCCACCGGACGGTGGCCTCGCGCTCAACCTTCCGGGCAACGCGATACGCGCTCTCGGCATGCTTGGCGTGGGCGACGAACTGGTCCGGCTGGGCAGGTCTGTCGCCCGCCGGGAATACCGAACCTCATCGGGCCGTCTCGCGTTCGCCGTGGACGAGGAGGCCTTCTGGACCGGTGTTGCTCCGAGCCGCGTGATACGTCGGCGCGACCTGTTCGATCTGCTCAGCCGGGGTCTTCCGGACGGGGTCGTTCGCTGGGGTCGGGCCGTGAAGCTGGTCCGCCAGACGCCGGAAGGGGCCGAGGTACTGCTCGACGACGGGTCTGTCGAGAGTGGAAGCCTCGTTGTCGGCGCCGACGGTGTCCACTCGGTTGCGCGCGCGGGTGTGATCGATGTCGGTGATGGGAACGGAGCGGCGCCGCGCACCTCGGTACTCTCGGCCGCGAGCTGGCGCTTCATGGCGCCCAATCCGGGCGTCAACGATTGGGTCGTGTGGTCCGGCACGCGCGGAGTGTTCCTGCTGATTCCGCTCGATGAACGTGAGGTGTACGGATTCGCGTCGGCCGCTCGCGGAGGCGCGGTGGATGCCGACCCGCGATGGCTGCTCGACACGTTCTCGAACTTCCCACCTCCGGTGACGCAGGTGGTGAAGAGCGTACTCGCCGACCGGTCGTCGCTCTACCACTCGCCGATCGAAGAGGTGCGCATCCCGCGCTGGACCCGGGACCGGGTCGTTCTCATCGGCGACGCCGCGCACGCCACCGCGCCGGTGTGGGCCCAGGGTGCGGCAATGGCAGTCGAGGACGCCCTCGTGCTGGCCGAACTGCTCGCCTCGCACGAGGACTGGTCCAGAATCGGACCCGCCTACGAACGCCGCCGCCGCCCGCGCGTCACACACGTCCAGGCGATGACCGACCGCCTGTCTCGTGCCGCCGCGCTCCCCGCGTGGCTCCGCAACGTGATCGTGCCAATCGTCGGTCCACGAAGTTACCGCGAGACGTACGGCGCGCTGAAATCGCTCCCCTGATACGGGGAATTACTCATTCTTCGACAGCCACGATTTGGGTAGTACTACCGATGCTCCAGCATTGGGATCTCTGTACCCTCGTCTCAACAGCACAGGGGCAAGGAGCGATTCAATTTGAACCGCACTGACGTGGAAACCGTCGTGATCGGGGGAAGCCAGGCGGGCCTGGCCGTCGGTTATCACCTGCAGCGGCGTGGGCTGCCGTTCGTGATCGTGGACGAGACCGAGAGAATCGGGGACGCCTGGCGAAATCGGTGGGACACGTTACGACTGTTCACTCCGGCTCGCTACGACGGGCTGCCCGGCATGCCGTTTCCCGGCCCGTCCTCCGCGTACCCTTCCAAAGATGAAGTCGCGGATTACCTGGAGACCTACGCACGCAGGTTCGCGCTACCAGTCCGAACGGGTATCAAGGTTGAGCGGCTCTCGGCAGCTGGCAATCGGTTCGAAGTGCGCTGCCGCGAGGAGGTGTGGTCGGCCGAGAACGTGGTGGTCGCTACCGGCGGTTTCCACCATCCCCGGATCCCCGCTTTCGCCGCCGGGCTCGAACGGAGCATCGTTCAACTCCACTCCAGCAAATATCGCAACCGCTCCCAACTGCGCGAAGGCGGGGTCCTCGTCGTGGGAGCAGGGAACTCGGGCGCCGAGATCGCGCTCGAACTCGCCGGCCAACATCAGACGTGGTTGTCGGGTCCGGACACGGGCCAGGAACCCACGAGCGCCGGAAGTATTCCTGACCGCCTTCTCACACCGATCATGTGGTTGATGGCAACCCGTCTGACGGTCAGGACATGGCCGGGAAGAAAGCTTCGCGACCACTTTCTCGATCCTCCGCGCGGTATTCCCCTCGGCCGCATCCGGCGCAAGGACATCATCGCCGCAGGTATCCAGCGGGTTGGGAGGACCACCGGGGTGCGCGACGGTTATCCGCTGCTCGAGGACGGACGGCTTCTGAAGGTGTCGAACGTCATCTGGTGCACTGGATATATGCCTGATTTCAGCTGGATTGATCTGCCGCTCTCCACCCGCCGCGGATGGCCGATCCAGGACCGCGGCATCGTCGAATCTGTTTCTGGTCTCTACTTCATGGGCCTCTTGTTCCTCTACTCACTCAGCTCGGCGCTGTTGGGCGGAGTCGGCCGGGACGCTGCGCACATCGTCGATCACATCGCTGCCAAGCGATCGTTGTTGATGTCCGAGAGCAATTGACCATCACGACTGGTTACTGGGGCGTGGTTCCGCCCGCTGCAGGGTGCCGACGACGCGTAACGGACCAGGCTCGCATCAGAAGTACGGCCGTGACGAGCACGACTTCAAGGACCAATGGTCGCGTCGGCTCTGACGCAGCCTGAAACTTCCCTTCGATCGTGTTCCGATCCACGAGTGCGCCTTGGCTCGCCTCTCGCTCGCGAAACGCCCGCTCGGCGCGCCGCCCAAGGAGGAGCTTCCCGTGCGCGTTTTTCTGCCCTGGGGCCTTGCCATATGGCGAGGCGTGTTCGATCTCCGCGTTCAGTTCGGCTCCGGCCAGGACGGCCAGACTGGACAGATAGAACCAGAGCAGCAGCACGATGACTCCACCCACCGTTCCATACGCAGCGTTGTAGTCAGTGAAGTTGGCGACGTAGGCCTTGAACACGAGCGACACCACGATCCAGAGCGTCGTCGCTACCAGGGCGCCGGGTGTGATCCAGGCCCAATCCTGATCAGCGTCGGGACCGACGTAGTAGATAAGGCCAATGGCCAGCGACACGAGCGCGAAGACGAAGGGCCACTGCAAGACGAGCCACGTCCACTCGAATGCGGCGCCCCAGCCCATGGCGTTGCCGACCGACATAGCAACCGCGGGACCCACCAGGACGAGAGCGAACGCCAGGACCACGAGTAAGGCAACACCAAGCGTGAGTCCTATGGCGATCAGTCGCACCTTCCACCACGGCCGGCCTTCCGTGATGTCGTAGGCACGGTTGAGTGCTCCGACGATCGACACGATCGCGGCAGAACTACTCCAGAGCGCACCCGCTACCCCGAATGTGAGCACGCCTCCGCTATCGTTGTTGGCGAGTCGTCGCATCTGGTCCTGAATGAGCTCCAGCACCTGAGGGGATACAAAGGGTCCGAGCGAACGTCCCAGATCATCAGTGAGCGTAGAGAGGGAAAAGAAGCTCGCGATGGCGATGAGAAGCAGGATCGCCGGGAACAAGGCGAGAAAGGAGTAATACGACAGTTGAGCGGCGAGGCCGAGGATATCGTCCGCCAACGCGTCCCGCCACGTGCGGCGCACCAATTCCGACAACGGGAGCGGGAGCGCGACGATCACATTTTCTTGAAGTGCAAATGCTGAACCGGGACGACATCGTCCAGCTCACTGCGAGTCCGCCGGGATCGCGATGCGATTCTCAGCATCCGGGCATGTAAACCGTACAAGCCGGATGTGCATTCGGCCATCGCCCTCGCGGCCCTCCGATGCTTGCACCGGCGGCATCGCCATCAACCCAAGTCTCGAGAGTGTTTCGTGAATGGTACGCGGGATGCTTTTGCATGCCATTGCTCGTTCTGGGTGACGGACGCGACGTCCTTCAGGCTTGCGGCATCGCGTCAACGCTGCGCGACGGCTCGGCCGATCCGGGCCTCGTTATCGTGGCCTCCGACGCCGGCGCGACTGTGAGAATTTCATAGCCGCGCTCGCCACACATCGACATTTCGCGAGAGACAGATCCGGCGCGAGTATGAGCGCTCGAGCCAGGCAACAAAAGCATATGAGGAGATGATCATGGCCGACACGGGAACATTGCACGATGCATTCATCGACGAGCTGCGCGACACCTACGACGCCGAGCGCCAGCTCACCAAGGCCCTTTCGAAGCTGGCGAAGGCGGCGCGCTCGGCGAAGCTGCGAGCGGCTTTCGAATCACACCTCGAAGAGACCCAGGGGCAGATCGAGCGCCTCGAGCAAGTGTTCGGGACGCTCGACGAAAGGGTGCGTGGCAAGCACTGCGACGGGATTGCCGGCATTATCGAAGAGGGCAAGTCGGTCATGGCGGAAGACTTCGATGACGACACGATGGACGCCTGCCTGATTGCCGCCGGCCAGCGCGCCGAACACTACGAGATGGCGGCATACGGAACGTTGGTCGCCTGGGCGCGCGCGATGGGACACAGCGACGCGGCCGATCTCCTGCAGGAGACCCTCGACGAAGAAAAAGCGGCTGACGAGAAGCTCTCGAGCCTGGCCGAGGGCGGCATCAATCAGAACGCTGCCAACGCCGCGCATCCAGAGAACGAAGATGAAGAAGAGACGAC
This sequence comes from Acidobacteriota bacterium, assembly GCA_032156805.1. Lineage (GTDB taxonomy): Bacteria > Acidobacteriota > Vicinamibacteria > Vicinamibacterales > UBA2999 > Gp6-AA40. The sequence goes on along the minus strand of JALDXQ010000141.1, from coordinate 7,159 downwards.
GGCGGTGGGGGCGGGCACGGGCCAGCGCGGCGCGAAGAGACGGACAACGAAACGCTGATCGGCCTCGATGCCTCGACAGACGTCCGGCGTCGGATCTCGTCGTCGCACCCGCACCATCGAGGTTCCTGTCCGAGGAACGGCGCTCTTTCTGATCGACGTCATCAATGACCTCTCGTTCGAGGGATCGGAACCGCTGATCGAACAGGCCGAACCGATGGCGAGGCGGCTGGGCCGTGCTGAAACGCAAGGCCGCCGCCGCGGGCGTGCCGATCATCTACGTCAACGACAACGTCGGGCAGTGGCGCTCGGATTTTCGGCACACCGTCGCGCACTGGCCTCGCCAGCGGGGCCGCTCGTGAAGAGGTCAGGGGCGACGACGTCGTCCGACTAGTGGTGTTGTCGACATGTGCAGTTCACGCAGCCATGTTCGGCGCACGTTCCGCACGATTCGATCACGCGCTTCTTGAGTGCCTGACGCGCGCGGGATACGCGCACAGCCGCGGTGTTGGGTGACAATCCCTTCTGCTCGGCAAACGTCTTCACTGCCGTGCCACCGACCTCGATTGCCGTCAAGGCCTCCGCGTACTCCGGCTTCAACGTCGCCGCCAGCCGCGAGACGCAGGCACAAATCTCCCCTTCCATCTCATCGGAAGGGGTATCACTCGCATCGAGTTCACGCGCAAAGGCTTCGTACGCGCGGTCGGCGGCGCCTCGGCGACGGAACTGATCCACCGCCGCATTTCGCAGGATGCGGTAGAACCAGGGGACGATCGCCTCGTCATCCGGCGCCAGTTCGGGACGCGCCACGACCTTGGCGAACGCGTCCTGCAGGATATCTTCGGCAACCGCGCGATCCCCGACGCGGCGCTCGAGGTACCGCAGGAAGGCGCGGTGGTTCTCGAGCAGTATCGCGACCGGCTCCGCAGGCTCGGCAGTGTCCATCGATCCATTGTAATAGACGCATGCAGACCCCCTGCGGAGGGGCGCGGCGTGCAAGGGTTCAGCGCGTGCCGCAGGTGCAACCGCTGCCGCAGGCGCAGGTCTCACCACACTGGCAGTCAGGCCGACGGCTCGGGTTGGCATCGCCGTCGCGGTTCTGGCAACCACATCCGCAGCCGGCGCCCACACAGGACCCACAGCTGCAAGGATTCGCGTTCTTGGACATTTGAAAGCTCCTTCGCCAGGCCGACTCCATGTCAGGCCTTCACATCGATAACGCGGGAGGCTGCGGTTCATTACAGTCGGCCAACACGCGTGCGGGACTCGGTCGGTCTGTGCCGACCGCGCCAGCTTCGGGCGCGTGAACGCCAGGTGAACGGGATGCGTCTCAGAATCGATCGGCGGCGAGCGCGACCACGACATAGCGAGCCAGTTTACCCACGGTAGTCCAGCCGATGAATCGCCACACCGGCATGCGTGCGCCGCCGGCAAGCAGTACCACAACATCGCCGATCACCGGCACCCACGAGAGCAACAACGATGGCGCGCCGTACTTCGCGAGCAGTGCGCTCGCACGACGCGTTCGCTCGCCACGCGGCGGCACGGCAGCCACTGCGGCGCGCGCCAGCCAGTACGTCGTGCAAGCGCCGAGAGTGTTCCCTGCCGTCGCGACCAGCACGGGAACGATCCACCCGCCGGAATTTCTGACGACGACGGCCAACGGTAGCTCAGACGAGAGCGGCAACACGGTGGCTGCCGCGAAGCTCCACGCGAATAGGACCAACAGGCTCAGAACGACCTCGCAGACTCCTCCCATTCGTACCCCGAATCGAGGCGCGAGATCGAGACGCCTCCCGGTCCGCGTGCCGGTTCTGTGTGTCGAACCGCGTCGAACCCGTCATGAACGACTCCGTGTGAGCGTGACCAGGAGCGTGCAGAAGGCCAACAGATGTACGGCGAATCGCGCGAGGTGCGAGTACTCCCATTGCGTTCGCCACCGAGCCCAATCGGGTGGAATCGTTTCCGGAGTCCAGACGGCAGTCCTGGCATTGACAGGGTTGGTGAAACCCAACCAGAAGATGAGAGCCTGCACCACCCGCTAACGTGGCACACCGCTGTCGATGATCAGTTCGCCAACGTGAAGTCGGCGCACTTCAAGGTCATCGACCGTCAGTCTGCGCACACGCCCGCGTCTCATAACGAACGCCCCAACCGCGAGACGACCGATCGCGAGCGCCCCGATCGCGGACGCCCCGAAAGCGACCGCACCGAGGGCAACGGCGCCAAGACGGAGCGTGCGATTGTAGGGTATGGGTGACTGATCTCTTGAAGCAGACATATGTACCTCAACGGCTGCTGGGCCTGTAATTCGTCGTGCAGACACCGTGCCGGTGCGCTGCCCCGTCGCAACTCGCTCGAGCCAGCGTCGTGCTGGTCACAAACACACAGCCCGCCCTCGGCCGTAGCGCGTTGGCGGTGATCGTGCACTTTTGTCGTGAGAGCTATTCGGGAGACACCTTATGACTCATGGTCGAACCTCGAGGGATGATCGACGCGCGGCGGCACGTCGCTGGGTGCGAACGGTCAAGACCGATTCAACGCATCCGCCGCCGCGTACGTTCGCCGGATCGGCGTCACAGATTGCCCGCACGATGGCGCGGAAGGATGTCTCGCCGAAGGGCCTCGGATCTGCCATTCGCATGATTCAGTACTTCATCAACCGTGGCGGCCGACGTCTGTCGGCGAGCCGCCGGCGAGAACTCGAAAGGGCCAAGCGCATCCTGCAGCGGCGACGGCAGTCGGCGGGATGAGCCGCACGCAGCGGGATTATGATCGAGGCATGAAATCCACGCTCGCGGCTTCGATATTCGCTCTCCTCTTCCTCGCTCCCGTCGCGGGCCAAGGCCCTACCCCGGTGGGCGACGACCAGACTCGCTGGTGGACCCACGTCAGGACGCTTGCAGACGACGGCCTCGAAGGAAGGCAGACGGGAACGGACGGCTACCGCAAGGCGGCCTCCTATGTCGTCGAGCAGTTCGAGCGCGCCGGTCTGAAGCCGGCTGGCACCAGGGGTTATCTGCAGTCCGTTCAGTTCACGCAACGGCGAATCCTCGAGGATCAGTCCCGGCTCGCGCTGGTGCGCGACGGCAAAGAAGACGTGTTGCGCTTCGGCGACGATGCGGCCGTGAACCTGCGAGCGGAACTGACGCCAAGCGTCGAGGCGCCGCTCGTCTTCGTGGGCTACGGTCTCTCGGCACCCGACGCGGGGCACGACGACCTCAGCGGGCTCGACCTCAAAGGCAAGATCGCCGTCTACATCGCCGGTACGCCAGTCAGTATCACCGGCGCACTGGCGGCGCACTATCAGCAGGCGGGGGTGCGCTGGCAGGCGCTGAAGGCGGCCGGCGCCATCGGAGTCGTCGCGATCCCGAATCCCAGGACCGCCGAGCAGCCCTGGGAGCGCACGGCGCCAAGCCGGCTGAATCCGGTGATGACGCTCGTCGACCCGCGCTTCAACGACCTCGCGGGTATGCGGGTCGGTGTCTCGATCAACCCAGCCAGCGCGGAACGGCTGTTCACCGGATCCGGTCGTACGTTCGCGGAGCTGCTGGCGATTGCGGACGCCAGGAAGACGCTGCCGCGCTTTCCGCTCGCGGCATCGCTGCGCGCGCGCGTCACGCTCGAGGCCGCATCAATCGAATCCGATAACGTCGCCGCACTGCTGCCGGGCAGCGATCCCGCGTTGGCGCGCGAGCACGTCGTGCTGACCGCGCATCTCGATCACGTGGGCATTGGGTCGCCTGTCAACGGCGATCGCCTGTACAACGGCGCAATGGACAACGCTTCCGGGATCGCCACGATGATCGAAGTGGCGCGAAGCTTGTCGGCGGCAACGCCGAAGCCAAGGCGATCCATCCTGTTCCTGGCGGTGACGGCCGAGGAGCACGGCCTGCTTGGCTCCCGCTACTTCGCCGGCGATCCCACTGTCCCGAAGGCGAGCATTGTCGCGAACATCAACATGGACATGTTCCTGCCGCTCTTCGCGATGAAGTCGGTGATGGTGTTCGGCCTGGACGAATCGGACCTCGGCGATCGCGTGCGCGATGTTGCCGGCAAGCGCGGGCTCGGCGTGAGGCCGGATCCGCAGCCCGAACGCAACCGCTTCACGCGTTCGGACCAGTACAGCTTCATCCGGCAAGGTGTGCCCGCGCTCGCGCTGAAAGTCGGCTTCGAGCCCGGCTCGCCCGAGGCGGCGCTCGAAGCGAAATGGACCGCCGAGCGCTATCACCAACCGGCGGACGATCTGCAGCAGCCGATCGATCTCGGTGCCGCGGTCACGTTCACGCAATTCGTCGGCGCCCTGACAGCTGACGTTGCGAACCACTCCGCTCGCCCGCGCTGGAAGGCCACGAGCTTCTTCAAGCGCTTCGAACCAGCCGTTGACACCGGAACGAGATGACGAATCAGGATCGGCGAGCCGGTTCAAAGAGCTCGATGGGATTCCCGTCTGGATCCTCCACCTGAACCTGCTTGCCGCCCGGGCCTGTTTCCATCTCGTTGCGAAAGTGAACGCCACCCTTCTTCAATGCGGTGATGCAGGACGGCAGGTCAGTCACTTTGAGAACGACCCGGTTCCAGCCACCGGGTTCCTGTCTCCGGCCGTCTGGCATCGGACGCGAGCCGGACGCACCAGGGCCACTCAGAAGAATGTGCACATCATCGAGTGAGACACTCGCAAACGCGGGAGGCTGCGCGATCTGGAGCGCAAAACCAAGACGCTCCGTGTAGAAAGCGACGGCGCGATTCACGTCCGTGACCTGGTAACGAATCCCGTGAAACCCCGCGATGAGTGCACGCGCCTCTTCCTGGTCCGAGCCGGTGTTCGTTGCTTCGCGAGCGTCTTTCGTCATAGCCATGTGTCGCGACCTCCGCCTCTTCAATCAGTGCCGTATCGCGCCAGGCGTCCAGCCTGTGTCTCATCACACCCTACGTGACGCATCCGCGGCTTGTATTGAAGAAAACTGACCGCGCTCAACCAGCGGCAGATGGTTGGGTTTCGCGCGGATACCCTGTTGAACGAGGTCGCGATGGCGGTTCAGATACTCGACCGGGGTGAATCCAGAAAAGATTTCAAAGTCTCGTATCAGATGAGACTGGTCGGCGTACCCGCAGTCAGCAGCAAGTACTGCCCAGTCGACGCGTGAGACATCACGGTCGATCAGCGACCGCGCATGTTGGAATCGCCGGACACGGCTGAAGAGTTTCGGCCTCATTCCAGCTTCGGCCTTGAACAACTCGATGAACCGCCGCTCGCTCAGACCTACGGCCCGGGCAATCTCTCGTGTTCGGGACCCTGGCTGCGGGCGGCCGAGCACGTCGAGCGCCAGGAGCACCTCGCGGTGGTGGCGCTCACGACGAGTCAGCTGACCGTTCAACCAGTCCTCGAGTATGCGAAACCGGTCCATGACGCGGGAGCATTCGGCGAGTCGGCCGTGGAGCTCGCTACTACGGGGGCCGCATACGTCCTCGAGGTTGACATGACTTTCGCCGGGTTCACCAGATGCAAGGCCGAGGAAGGGCAGAGCTCCACCAAGCCGGAAGTTGACGCCGAGGATCGAAGACTCCTCCGTCGAGTCGGTGACAAACGGCGCCGCAAACGGTCTCGACACCATCGCCCCGGTGAACTTTCGAACGTCCGCGGTCCGACGCGTGTCGTAGATCCGGAACTCGTCGTCCTGGAGATTGAACACGACTTTAAACGTACCGTCGGGGAAGATCCGCTCTCGTGGATACGGTGAGGTGTAGCCCTCATAGCACCAGAAATCGTGGATGAACTGCCGCAGAGGCTGCCTGGGACGGTACGAGGAGAAAAACAACGACGACCTCCTCCGTTCATTCATGCAAGGACGAGCACCTCATCCTATCCGTAAGTGAACACGACACCCACGATCGGCGGACCTCCCTCAGGGCTCCTCGATCATCAACTCGCGAACCGGCGTCCGATCGCTCCAATGCCCCATGTATCGCTGCTCACGTGTGCCGCCGAGGGCGTACTCCCTGTGAACGCCGCGATAGACCGCATCCGTGAGCCCATCGAACAGCTTCCATGTGCCGAAGTAATCGAGCGCGTTCGTCACAGGCACCAAAGCACTGCCACCATCCTCTTCGACCAGTCGCAGCGGTGCCGCGGGTGCGCGATGGTCGGCAACGAGCGAAGGTGCACCGTGATCGTCCGAGAACAGCCGCACGTAGTCCTTATTCGAAAGCGGCACGGCTGTCGCACCTTTGTAGACCCTCCTGGCATCCACTTCGCCGACGAAGTCGTCGTCGTCGCCGATGACCGCCAGCAGCAACAGGCTCGATGGCAGCCGCGACAGGTCCTCCAGGGGAAATGCAATTGGCGATGACTCGGGCCACGTCTTGCCCGGAGTCACGACCATCAGCGCCAAGGGTGGCGGCAGCTCGCCTGACGCCGCGCGCACCGCGAGATTGGTCGCGACCAGCGCGCCCATCGAGTGGCCCACGAACACGATGCCTCGCTCGTCGGGCCGGACGTGACCAGGGGCATGCAACTCCTCGATGGCACGCCTGACGGCACTCAGTGCGTTCCCTGTGAATGTCGGCACTGGTGTTCGACGATCCGCCTGGTAACGAGGAAACACGACGGTGTATCCGCGCCGGACGATGTGCGATATCCACCGGCCGTAGTGATTGGGGCTCATGGCCGCCCACCCGTGACCAAAGACGACGATCGGAGCGCGTTCGGGAGATGGCCCTGCCGGCTCGAAGAGATACGCCTCGCTCGCGCCGATACCGAGGCGAGTGATGGTCAGCTGCGCGTGTGGGTAGGAGGCGCCGCCCGGTCCGCGATCGGGCTGCTCCGGCGGCGTCGGCTGCAACCACTGCGCAGGCGCCAACAGCAGAGCGGCGAGAACGAGGCCCAATGGAAGCGCGGTAGTCATCGCGCTCCTCCAGACCGCTTGCGAAACTCGTCACGCCACTCCTCGCGCATCTTCCCGAGCTCCGCCATCTGCGCCTTCGTGAGGATGCGTTTCAACGCGTCATCCGCATCAGATCTGATCGCACGGACTTGCTTCGCCACGTTCCGCCGGTCCCGACGGGACTGGCCGCCGTCCGCCTGTTTTTCGAGAACTGCCCGCAGCTTCTCTGCCTCGGAGGCAAGGACAGGACGGATTTGCTCCATTTGCGCAGCGGTGAG
>JALDXQ010000140.1:0-19273 GCA_032156805.1 Acidobacteriota bacterium | reverse complement strand
CGCCGCATGGGGAAGAAGGGCGACGTGGATCCGGTGTTCCACCTGCTGGCCGCTGCAACCTCGTGGGGACTGAACCCGCCGGAAGCGGCGAAGTACGAGACGGTGTTTCCGAAAGCCAACGACGGCAAGACGGCGCACACGCTGACGGTCAAGGACGTGCCGGTCGACGGCTTCTGGTCGATCACCGTCTACGACGCCGATGGACACATGTTCGAGAATCCACAGCACGCGTATGCCGTGAACACCTTTACCGCCAGACCGAACGACGACGGGTCCTACACCGTGCAGTTCGGCGGCGACCCCACGGGCGCCACGAACTACCTCGCCATCACTCCGGGATGGAACTACTCGGTGCGCCTCTATCGGCCGCGCAAGCAGGTCGTCGATGGGACGTGGAGGTTTCCGGAACCGCGCCCCGTCGAGTGATGGTGCGCGAACCCATTGTGAGCGCAGGACCCTGGAGCATCGCCCATGACCAAGCCGATCGCACGTGCCGGCCAGACTGTCGCTGTCAACGTGGACAACTTCGTGCGCGCCGAAACCGATCACTATCTGCAGCTGAGAGCCGACGGCGGTTTCTATGGGCGCATTCAGCACATCCGTGAGCCGGTCAGCGTCGAGCATCAACCAGTGGTGCGCGTCAGCCGCGACTTCCTGCTCTCCTACGCGGTCTTCGATCTGACGACGCCGGTGACGGTGACGATGCCGGATGCCAGGGGCCGGTTCCAGTCGCTCAGGGCGATCAATCAGGACCACTACATCGTCAGCAACACGTACGACCCGGGCGACCACGTGTTCACCCAGGCAAAGGTCGGTACTCGGTATTTGTACTTGGCGGTGCGTACCGTGGTCGATCCCGACGATCCGAAGGACCTCGCCGCCGCGCACAGCCTGCAGGATCAGATCACCTGGAAGCAGGAGGCCGTCGGGACGCTGGAGCTGCCGAATTGGGATCAGGAGCAGTTGGCTGCAGTGCGCAAGGCCATCATCGGGTTGGGTCCCTTCGTTCCGGATAGCGCCAGGATGTTCGGTGCCAAAGAGGACGTCGATCCGGTACGCCATCTGATCGGCACCGCGGCAGGTTGGGCAGGCGGCGCGCAATCCGACGCCTACTACATCAACGTCACCCCTGCGATGAATGACGGCAAGACATCCTACATTCTCAAGGTCAAGGATGTTCCCGTCGATGGGTTCTGGTCGATCACGGTTTACAACCGCGACGGCTACATGGAGAAGTCGCCTGCGAACGCGGTGTCACTCAACAACATCACAGGCAAGAAAGACGCCGACGGCACGTACACGATTCATTTTGGCGGCGATGACAAGGCAGCGAACTACCTCGCGATCTTTCCCGGCTGGAACTACATCGTCCGCCTGTACCGCGCGCGCAAAGAGGTGTTGAGCGGCCAATGGACGTTCGCGGACGCCGTGCAGACGCAGTGACTCCAGCCCACGTCCGATGTGAAGCCAGCCGTCCCGTCACCCTCGTTAGCGTGACGATGTCGTGGGCGATCCCGGGACAGGGCAGTTGCTGCCGTCGACGAGTGGCTGTTACGACCCGCCCAAGAACACGGACGACCCATCGATATCTGGTTCGCGCCGAAGGAGCGGGATGGCGTTGCGGACGCCGCGTTCATTCAGACCATGCCGAACCGCTTTTCTTGTCGCCCTGCGGCTGTACGACACCGGCGTGACCTCTACGATCAGATGTGGAAGCCCGACGAAGTCGTGAAGGTGAAGTAGCGTCAAGTGCTCGACGAAAGGTGATTCGCATGCGCAACGCTCGTCAAACTCGACCAGCCGCCCAATGTCGGACGAATGCGAGGCGTTGGGGACGCCTTCTCGTCTTGATGGCGATGGTGCTCTCCGCTGACACGGCGAGAGCACAGCAGCCTGCCGGCGATCACGACGCGGAGGACCTCGCGAAGCAGCTTGCGAATCCGATCGCGTCGCTGGTGAGCGTGCCGTTTCAGTTCAATTGGGAGCAGAACGTCGGACCGTCGGAGTTGACGCGGTTCGTCCTGAACGTCCAGCCCGTGATGCCGTTCACGGTGAATGAAAACGTTAATCTGATCGTCCGGCTCATCGCGCCACTGCTGAGTCAGCCGCCGCTCTTCGACGGAGGATCTGCGGCGTTCGGGATGAGCGATATCACGACGTCGTTCTTCATCTCGCCGTCGAAGTCGACACGCCTCATCTGGGGAGCAGGTCCGGTGATCGTGCTCCCCTCCACCAGCGAGCCGACGCTGGGGAGCGGGAAGTGGAGCGCAGGACCGACCATCGTCGCGTTGAAGCAGGCGGGGCCGTGGACCGTGGGTGCTCTCTGGAACCAGGTGTGGTCGTTTTCAGGGGATCCGAGCCGCAACGACGTCAATCAAATGTTCCTCCAGCCGTTCGTCTCGTATCAAGCGACGCGCACCGTCACGCTCACCGTGCAATCGGAGACGACGGCGAATTGGGAAACCGAAGATGAGAGGTGGACGGTTCCCATCAATTTTGTGGTGTCGAAGCTCTCGTCGTTCGGCACATTTCCGGCCAGCTATCAGATGGGATTTGGCGTGTTCCCAGTCCATCCAGAGGTCGGTCCGTCCTGGAAGGTACGCGCGGCCATCGTACTTCTGCTTCCACGAGCGAAGTCCTGACTACCCTTCCGAATGGCTCGCGGAGCCTGTTCATGCGGCGGTTCAAGGAACCGGTGCACGTGGATCGCGGCCTCGGCGAACAGCGGCACCAGCGACTGAATCGCTGCGCGCCATCGCCCTCCTCAGAAGTGGACGGTAACCCAGCCGCGCAACCTTCGACGATTCAGCGAATTCGGCGGAAACCTCGTTCAGAAAAGAACCGCTACCTTCGGCGGCGCCGCGAGGAGGGCCGATTGCGCGCCGCTATCACCATCGCTCCCGCTGCCGGCAGGGACAATTTCAGGGACAATCAGAAGGAAATCGGCGGTGGCGTAACCCGGGCGCTGCCGTATACTTAGAGAAACCCGCCGCGGTGAGGTGGCCGAGTGGCTGAAGGCGATGGTTTGCTAAACGCCGATCAGCATTTCGGCCATCGCCGTTTTTCCTCGCAAATTCTCGTCTCTCCATCAATTCCTCGATCGAGCGGTTGGCTGCTGTTGGCTCTGGCTGCCCGGTTTTGCGACCTGGCAGGGACAATTTCAGGGACAGTTTCCGACCGACTTTCTGCGACCGCTTAATCGACAACTGGGCGGTCAGAATCGCCGGTGGCTGGGTCTGGGCAAGTCTTCGTCCAGATAATCGCTCGGCCTCGCGACGATGCTATTCCGAGGGAGCACCGCACAGGCAGGTGACGTGCGCGCCAGCCGCCGATTTCGCTGCTCAGTTGCTTGAACGAACGGAGATTGTCTCCGTCAGCTTCAATGTCGCCAGAAGCGCTCGATAGCGATCATCGCCACGGATAGGATCGAGGAACGGATAGCACAGAATCGGAACGACAAGCGGGTCTCGCGCATCGGCTGCTCGTTCCATCCAGCGGAACGCATCATCGAGATCGCCAAGGCCCAGCACGATTCCTGCGATCGAGAACGGCGGAACGTACGTCGTGACCGACATCGCGACGAGCGTGTCGCGAAGGGCGGCCGCGCGATCCCGGTCTCCCGCCGCGGCGCACGCCAGACCGAGCCATCCAAGCAGCCAGGGAAGATGTCCGCCGAGCTCCGCGGCTTTCTCGTATGAGATGACCGCCTCACCAAGCTTTCCTTGGGCGAACAGCGACGTGCCCAACATCATGTGAGACGACGGGTGTGTCGGATCGATCTCGAGCATCCGCTCGGCCTGTTCGTGCAGGCGCGACGTCTGTCCCGAGAACCAGTACATCGAGCCAAGCCACCAGCGGACGACGACCGACAGCGGGTCGGTGTCCACGACGCGTTCGAGCTCGGCCGCCGCTTCAGCCGCGCGGCCATGCGGCATCAGCCCACAGAGCGCGCGGCGAAATCGAACGACCGGCGACTGGGAGTCGAGCTCCATCGCGCGCGCGAATTCGCGATCAACCTCCGGCCAGTCGTAATCGAGCTCCTTGCGAAGCATCGCGAGCAGGCCGTGCGCCTCGGCGAGCTGGTCGTCAATCTCGAGCGCCCGGAGACACTCCCATACCGCCGCCGTGAACGCCTCTTTGGGCACCATCATGCCGTAGAAGCCGAGATACCAGAACAGCTCGGCGAGTGCGTCGTGAGCGACGGCGAAGTTGGGATCGCGCCCGATGGCCTCGGTGAAGCACCGCCGGGCGCGCTCCAGGCTCTCATGGGTGCCTTTCAGGAAATGATGACGCCCTTCCTGGAAGGACCGGTACGCATCCATGTCGCTCGTCGGCGCGGCGGCGCGCCGGCGACCTGCGCCGAGCGTGAGATCGAGACGCCGTGCGATGGCGTCCGCGATCTCGTCCTGAATCACGAACACATCGGCGAACGCACGATCGAACCGTTCGCTCCAGAGGTGAGACTGACCTTCCGTCTCGATGAGCTGAGCGGTCACGCGGATGCGATCGCCGGATCGACGCACGCTCCCCTCGATCGCGTGCGTCACGCCGAGTCGACTGCCGATGGCGCTGATATCACCGCCCTGGCTGTGCGCGGCGAACGCCGACGTGCGGGAGATCACGCGCAACCCGGGAAGCTGCGTGAGGCCGTTGATGATTTCCTCGGTCAGTCCCTCGCAGAAGTAGCGATCGTCCGTGGGGCCGAAGTTTGCGAAGGGCAGCACGACCAGACTCGGTTGCATCTGGTCGTGCGACGTCGCGGAAGCTTCGATTGCGGCCGTGATCCCTGTCGATGAGTCCGTTATCGATGAAACCCGGGCCACGAGTCGGTAGCCTCGTTTGGCAATGGTCTCGATGTACTCGCTTTTCCTGGCGTCGTCTCCGAGCGTGCGTCGCAGATCGGCCACCGTTCGCGTCAGCGTCGACTCCGAGATGAACCTGCCATCCCAGACGGCCTGGATGATTTCGTCCCGGGAGACAACCGTTCCCTCGTGGGAACTCAGAAACACCAGGAGGTCCATCACTTGGGGTTCGAGGTGACGCACCGTTCGGCCGGCGCATACCTGGTTGAGTGCAGGCTGGACCTGCCATCGGCCTACTCGCAGGTCGGTGGCGCCGCTTTCCCCGCCGCCCTTCCGAATGGCCACGGGTCGATGTTAGACCATTACACCAGCTGTCGGCCCCGCAATATCCGAAGTCGATCCGAAGCACATCCGAAGGACTCTCTGCCGGCGCGACCCCATACTTCGCCCATGGATCACGAAGGAATCGTTCAGCGTTACTTCGATGCCTGGATTGCGCGCGATGCGGCCGCGATCATCTCCACCTTCGCGGACGGCGGCACCTACATCGATCCGACAACGCCCATCGCACTCGTCGGTGACGCCATCGGCGAGTACGCCCGGAGACTCTGGAGCGCTTTTCCCGACCTGACGTTCGACATTCGAAAGCGCACGGGCAACGGTAACGGCGAGCTTGCGGCCGAATGGACGATGCGTGGTACCCATGACGGTCCGTTCGGCGAGCTTCCTCCGACGGGTCGACGTGTGGTTGTTGACGGTGCCGACTTCATTCGCGTGGACGAGAGCGGAATCCGATCCGTCCACGGGTACTTCGATGCCGGCGCGGTTCCGCGTCAGCTGGGGCTGCAGGTGGTCGTCCAGCCGCACGCCGCCGGCCCGTTTGGGTTCGGCACGAGCGCGAGAGTCGGTGGGCGGACCTCCGCCGTACCGGGCGCGTTCAGCCTGACTTCCGTGTACACCCGCTCTGAGGCCGACGTGGAGCGGGTGCGGACTTACAGTCGTGACATCGCGGCCCGACTCCCGCAAATGAAAGGCTTCATGGGCTGGGTAGGGGTCACCGTCGGTGATCGCATGATGACGATCACCGCCTGGGAGACACCCGACGATCCGCGGCAGCTCACGACAGACCCACGTCATGCGGAGACGATGCGCGCATTCTTTGGATCCGATTTGACCGCCGGCGGTTGGACCAGCGTGTGGGTGCCGCAACGCCTGAACGCGCGCTGGCGACGATGTGCCGTCTGCGGCCTTATGGCAAGCGGCGTAGGTTCGGAGACGCGGTGCGATTGCGGCACCGCTTTGGGGGAGGCGCCGTCGTACTGGTGACGGCGCGTGCTCGCCACACCAACGCGTCGGCGGCAGGATAGGCAATTCATGGAAGGCAGGTGCAGGATGATCGCGACCACGACTCCGCAGGTCGCTTGGGCCTCGACGGACTTCCCTTACCAGTGTCTGGTGGACGCCAGGCGCACCGAGGCTTTTCGACTGGCCATCCGCGCGACCGTCCGGCCAGGCGATGTCGTCGTCGACGCCGGCTCCGGCTCCGGAATTCTCGCGTTTCTCGCGGCAGGGCCCCGGGGCGGCGACGGTTTACGCCGTGGAAGCGGACCCTGTGCTGGCGTCGTGTCTCGAACGGAGCGTCAGCGCCAACAACCTGACCGGGATTGTTCGCAGCGTCTGCGGCGACGTCGCCGAGGTCCCGTTGCCTTCCGCCATAGACGTGTTCGTCTGCGAAATGTTGGACACGGCGCTGCTGGACGAGTTGCAGGTGATGGTTATGAACCGGCTGCGCGCGCGCGGCGTGCTCACGGACCGCACGCGCATGATTCCGCAGCGATACGCCACGTTCGTCGAGCTGGGGACGGCCGACCTCGACTACTACGGCTACCGCATCCTCATACCGGCGCACCGCTGGCCGCAGCAGGCCGACGAAGAAGCGGGCTGGCTGCCCATGGGGTTCCAGCCCCAGAGCCCGCGCACGCGGCTGTCGACCGCCGACTTTCGTCATCATGTCGGCACCGCCCTGCGCCGACAGTTCTCCTTCGTCGTGTCCGATGATGGCGAGATCAACGCCGTACGCCTTTCGGGATGTGCGCACCTGACGAACCGCTCGAGCCTCGGCGCGACGAACGCGTTCAACGGGGACAAGATCGTCCCGATCGAACCGTGTCGCGCGCGGCAGGGACAATTGGTGCACGTGGACGTGCGAGGAGATCTCGGGGGCGGACTCGGTTCCCTCCAGGTGGTGGTCTCCTGAGGCGGGCCATGCGAATGGACATGCTCGCGCCATCCGCGGCGGCCGTCGCTCTGTGTTGCCTATCGGGTTCGCCGACGCGCAAGGTTTCCTGCACGCCTCTCGCGTCTGGGCCACTGACCGGTTCGTCTGGTTCGAGCTGGTGAGATCTGCCTTCGGTTTCGCCGGGGGCATTGGCGCGTATTGGATGTCCGTTCGGTTCATGCACCAGGTCGGTGTCGAGGCGACAGAGGTCCAGACGGTCATCTGGTTCGCGGCGACGATCATTAGCGTGGCCGTTGGTAGCGGCCGTTTCGGCAAGTGGCCGCTGTCGGACCAGCTCATTGCCGGGGCAGTCATCGTCGGCCTCGTGTGGCTGCTGATTCGCACGTCGAATGCACATTGACCGCGGGAACCCAGCTCGGATCGGGGCAGTCTCAGGATTGCTGTCGGTGTCCGCGAGCGGGCGCGAGTCACCGCCGCAGGTTGCTTGTAGAAGTGAGGTTGAAGATGGAGTTCACAGGCCAGAACGCAACCGGCGGGTGGTGGGACGGTTCACGGGCCTCGACCAGCAGGTGCCGCTGCTCGATGGCCGAACGGTTCCGTACGTCAGCCTGGACAACGCCGCACGGCGACGGTCCCGCGGTCTTGCTCATCAGCGGGGACACCGGTGGTGCCGAGCAGTGGAACCGATCGTCCCGCTACTCGCTCGTGGGTTGACAGTTGTGACCTACGACCGTCGTGGCTTTCGCGCTGTCCGCGGCCGGCGGGCTGGACCGCCACGAGCGTGGACGAACAGGCGGACGATGCCGTCGCACTGCTGCGCGTGTTCGATCTCGCACCAGCCGTGGTCGTGGGCCACAGCGCCGGCGCGTCGATCGCGTGCGGTCTCATCAGCGCTGGGAAGGCCGGAGCGTCGCGACTCACGTCATCGAAAGGAGTGGCTCGATGAGCGTCACTGCGATCGCTTTCCAAGCGTGGCTTCCTTAAAACAAGGCAGCGGCTCAAAGAACCGCTGCACGATTCCGAAGGCGGGTACAGCGACATCGTGTGCTCGATAACCGTTCGAGAGGTGTGCCTGTTTCAAGAAGCGGACATCGACTCATCCTCGGAAATCACTCTCGGTGTGAGGTTTGTGCAGTTATCAACACACGGAAAAAACCGCTGCGTTGTCGGTCTTCGGTCGGTTGGCTCGATCGGCGGGCATTCGCGCCGTGCGAAGTCTCGAGAGGGACAATTTCAGGGACAGTCTTGGGGGACAGCAGGGTTCCTGCAAGTCAAAGCCTCGCGTATACTTAGGGTTCTCGCTGCGGTGAGGTGGCCGAGAGGCTGAAGGCGGCGGTTTGCTAAACCGTTGTAGGGCCTTTAAAGTCCTACCCAGGGTTCGAATCCCTGCCTCACCGCCAACCTTCGTTCACATTCCCAACGGTGCGTGAGCTACGGTTGGCAGGCCATGCGAAGGTTGTCCACCGTACCTGCGTAGCAGCGGAGGTGGACCTCTCCTTGATCCCCTCATGGCTGGTGCAGCTTCGACGACCGGTTCTCGCTGCGCTGATACAGCGAGAGCACAATCCACGCGCACACCCCGCACATCAACGCGATCCAGATTTGACCCGCACCAACGGCGAGACCGATCGCCGCGGTCAGCCAGATCGTGGCCGCCGTCGTCAGCCCCGTGATCTCCTGTTGATCGGTTCGCTTGAGGATGGTTCCGGCGCCCAGAAATCCAACGCCGGTGGCAATGCCCTGAATCACGCGTCCGAGATCCCCTTCGGTCAACCCGATCTCCGACGGTACGATGATGAACAGTGCGGCGCCGACAGCAACGAGCATATGGGTTCGCGAACCCGCAGCTTTCCCCATCGATTCGCGTTCGGCGCCGAGCAGCCAGCCAAGCCCGGCCGCGATCGCGATGCGGATAGCGACCCGTGCAAGTTGGGTCGCGTCGGGATAGGGAATAACCTCGCCCCAGTCCATCTGTTCCTCCTCACCTCGAAATCCGCGAGAAGGAATGCAACTCGCACGCCCTCGAAGCGTTTGTGCAGAAGAAATCGGGCTGCGAAGGCCCGAGAACTCAACCGGGTTCGCCCGCTGGTGCAGTTGCGGATCAGCTACGGAGTCGGTTTCGTGGCGGTGGTCGCGCCAGGCGTAGCCTTGCTTCCCGGCAACGAGGCCTGTCCTCGCCGCGTCTCATCGAGCGACAGCGCAAGCACGCGAACCGCTTCCTGGTCGGCGTGGAACCCCATCGAGTTCTCGGCCTCGATGAAGTCGAGCAGGAACTGCGCCCGTCGCTGATGGCGGCGCGCAGGCTGCAGATCGGCATCGCTCGCACCGGCGCTCCTTGCGGCCTTGATGTCGGTGATGAGCGCGATGAGCGCATCCATGGCGACGCTCCGCACCTGGAGCGTGCGGTCCTGGATCGTGAATACCCGCGCGCGCAGCTCGTCCTCGGACCAGCGGTGGCACGTCTGGCACGCGCGGTTGATGTTGAGCACCGGGCTCTGGACGTGATGGTCGCTGATCTTTGCCGCGCCCACCCGCTGGTACGGCATGTGACAGTCCGCACACGCCACGCCCGAACGCGCGTGCACGCCCTGGTTCCACATCTCGAACTCGGGGTGCTGCGCCTTCAATGTCGGCGCGCCGCTCTCGGCGTGGGTCCAGTCGCTGAACCCGTTCTCCTCGTAGTAAGCGAGGATGTCGTCAGCCCTCAACCCCTTGTCCCACGGATACGTCAACCGTTTCTCCGCGCCCCTGAAGTAGTACTCGACGTGACATTGACCGCAGACGTACGCGCGCATCTCCTGGCGCGTGGCATCGCGATTCACGTCGTACCCGGTCACGCCCTGGGCGGCCTTGACCTTCGCGATGCCCTCCAGGAAGCCAGGCCGCGTCACCCGCAGCTGCATCGTCGACGGCTCGTGACAATCGATGCACGACACCGGATGCGTCACTCGCGTGCGCGCCTCCTGATACTTCATCTGATTCATCATCTCGAAGCCCTTGATCAGATCTCCGCCACCGAGCGTCTTGTACGGCACGTAGACAGATGCATGGCAATGCATACATGTCCCGGGCTGCTGCGTCACGGTCTGACGCTCGGTAAACGTCTGATCGTCGAGCATGTAGGCGTGGCCGCGCTCCTCGCGGAAGTCGGTCGCAAACGCATATCCGGCCCACATCGTCTTCAGGCGTGGGTCCTCCTCCAGGCGCGACTGCGCGACGACCGCGCGCGGATCCACCTGCGTCGGCGGGCGCGGCACCGCCTCGCTGCCCCCGTATCGCGTGCGAACCTGGTCGACAGTTCGCCTGTAGCTGTCGTACTGGAGCGGGAAGTTCTTCCCCCACACCGCCGGATCCACGGTCTCGTCATCCAGCTCGACGACGCGATAGAAGGGATTCCTTGCCTCCTGCTGACGCGTGAAGATGTTCACCAGGAGCGCTGCCAGGCTGGCTGCTGCGATCGCAGCAAGTGCTGCGACAACGAATGGGCCGGAAAATCGGAGCTTCATTCGAGGTGTCCCACGTCGTTATGACATTTCGTACACGTCAGGCCGCCGCGGGCGGTGTCGGCGTGCGCCGGATCGATCGACACGGTGAGCTCGGTGTGGCACTTGCGACAGGCGACCTCGGTGATCTCATGGTTGCGCGGTGTGATCCGCAGCGGGTCTGGATAGCGGCCGGTCGTGAAGTAAAACGAGTGCCAGAATCCGTTACGCGCCTTGGTGACGTACTTCGGTACTGCGCCGGGAGGCGTGTGACAGTCGTTGCAGACGGCGACCGCGCGATGACTCGAGCGCGTCCACGCGTCGAAGTGATCGCGCATGATGTGGCAGTTGGCGCATGCTGCCGGATCGTCGGTGACGTACGAATAGCCCTTCGCGTAGACGAAGGTGTAGCCGCCGATCCCGATCGTCAGACCGACCAGAAGGGCGGCGACGGCGACGGAGGCGCCCCTAGTTGATCGTCCAGAGCGTGAGAGAAGAGACATCCTTCACGAAGATCCGATTCCCCGAGATGACCGGCTGCGACCACGTGTCGCTCGCCGCCACCTTGTAGCGGGCGACCGGGTCGAACTTCTCCCGGTTCAAGTTGATGACCACCAGCTCGCTGTCGTCCTCGAGCGAGAAGATCGTGTTCCCCGCCCGCGTAATTGCCGCGTGCGCGGCCTGGCGCGGTTCGCTCTTCCACAACACCTTGCCGCTGTCGAGGTCGAGCGCGAAGTACTGTCCGCTGTTCAGATGCGACAGACCGAAGAGCACGTTGTCGATGGCAACGGCGTCGCTCATGTGCGCCGAGACTTCTTCGGTACGCCACACGTCCGTGGTCGTCCATTCGGTGCCGCCGGGCGCAACGCGGAACGCGACGACCCCGTTGTTGCGCCCCATCTGGATGACCATGTCCTTGTAGAGAAGCGGCGTCTGGCTCGTCGTGTTGCTCGGTGTGGTGAATGGCCGGCGCCAGAGCAGCTTGCCGTCTTCGAGTGAGACACCGACGAAGCTCTTCTGCGTGAACGTCACCACCTGCGGCGTCCCGCCCAGGTCGAACAGCAACGGCGATCCGTAGGCCGGCCCGTCACCATTCCAGGTCCAGCGAACTTTCCCGGTCGCGACGTCGAAGGACGTCAACTCACCTTTGTCGTGTCCACCAACATGAAGAATCATCTGGTTGCCGACGACCAGTGGCGACATCGCCGTGTGATAGAGCGGTTCAACCGGATCGGCAGGCCGCTGCCAGATCTGCTTGCCGCTGGCAACATCGAACGCCGTGACGATACCGCTGATGCCGAGCGTGAACAACCGGTTGCCCGCAAAGGTTGGCGTCGATTTCGGTCCCGGCCCATGCGGTGCGGTCGCGGGGTTCATCTTGAACGGCGCCGGGTAACTCGTTCGCCAGAGCACCTTCGCGCTGGCCGCATCGAACGCCGTCATCACCTCATCGTCGCCCTGCCGGCTAAAGACGTAGAGGCGATCGCCCACGACGAGCGGTGTCGCGTAGCCGGTGCCAACCTCGACATTCCAACGCTTCGTCAGCGTCATCGGCCACGATGCCGGCTCCTTGAATGCGCGAATCAGCCCATCGCGCGCCGGTCCGCGCCACTGCGGCCAATCCTGCGCCGTAAGCGGCGCGATCCAGATGGCAAGCCCTGCGGCAACCGCGAGTCGGATATGAGTCATCGCATAACAATACCCCGGTCGCTGTCCGACATGCTCGAAGTGGAAGGTGTTGGAATCGAGCCGGGGTCCGGGGTGTCCGCGTTGCCCAAGGTCCTATAGCCGATGCCTGATAGCGCAGCGACAATTCCGGGATTGAATACCAGGCATCCGCCCCGTTGCGTCCACATTACGTGTCTCCTGGCCCGCGCGAGGAGAATCGTCCCTCCTGGGGAATCGACCTGGTGCGAGGGCCGGGCCGCGCGACATGTCGAGAAGATCGTGCGCGCCGTACTGAAAAGGATGGAGATTATGCAGACGCAGGAGTCGAGGGATTGTGGAGAAGCTGCGGGGCTATGCGCTGACGGGTTTTGGCGTTGGCTGGGCCGCGGCGCTATCGATTGACGCATAGCGCGGGAGGAAGAGCATGAGCGCGGCGACAGCGAAGGTCGCAAGCGCGAGCTGCGCCAGCAGCGCTTCGTACGATCCGCTCACGTCGTACGCCTTGCCCATGAGGATTGGACCGATCGCGCCGGCGAAGGCGTAGAACGTCCACGTCAATCCGTAGAGCACTGAGAACGATCGCAGCCCGAAATAGCGGGAGATCAGATACGGCGTGACATCAGCTTCGCCGCCCATGCCGAGTCCGATGAGCACGGCCGCGAGCACGCCCATCGTGAGCGAATCGGCGCCCGACAGCAGGAACGTTCCCAGTGCGGCGGCCGATAGCAGACAGAACGACACACGCGCCGCAAAGAAGCGGTCCAGCATCCAGCCGGTCATGAGCCGTCCAACGAGACTCGCGCCGCCCATCGCCGACAGCGCGAGCGCTCCACCCGTGGCCGAGACGCCGCGATCGGTGAGCAGCGCGGACATGTGAGCCAGCGCGCCGTTCTGCGCGATGGAACTGCAGAACAACACGACGACGAGAATCCAGAAGGCGCGGGTGGTGAGCGCTTCCGGAATCGAAGAACCGGTTGCGGCCGCCCGAGCGCTCGAGTGCGTGGCCGGACGTTCGCGAATGTAGCGCGCGACAGTCGGGACGCCCAGCACGAGCACCATCGCCCCGAGCGCGACGCAGGCGCCACGCCAGCCGACGCGTTGAATCAGTGCCTCTGCCACAGGGGGCAGCACGATCGCGCCGATTGCACCGCCGGACAGCACCACCGCCAGCGCCGCCCCACGACGACGATCGAACCAGCTCGAGACGGCGCGCGAGTACGCCATTTGCGCGGTGCCGTTGCCAACGATGCCGAGCACCAGGAACACCGCGTAGAGATGCCACAGGCGCGGTGTGAGCAGTGCAAGCGACGCGAACGCGCAGCCGAAGATCAGCAGGCAGGGGACGATGACTCGGCGCGGGCTGACGCGATCGAGCAGATAGCCCAGCGGCGGTGAGCAGACAGCCACGGTCATCGCTGCCACGCCAAATGCCGCCGAGACCGCCTCGCGCGACCACGAGAATTCCTCGGCCAGCGGCTTCAGGAAGATGCCGAATGTGTAGACCAGCAGCGACGCGAAGCTGACGAAGACACCAACGCCCGACGCGGCGGCGACGCGCCAGCCTTCATACCGCACGCTCGTCTCGTCGATTGCCTCGCGCGTCAATGTCCAACTCCCAAACGCCACCTTCCGACTACGAGTTCTAGTCAGAACATCAGCTTCACTCCGAACTGCATCAGCCTCGCAGGGCCGGCCGAAAGAATCCGCCCGAAGCTGGGCGAGTTCAGGTCAGCGACCGGCAGCCCGAGATTCACGTGATTGAGCACGTTGAAGATCTCGGCGCGGAACTGAAGTCTGGTCTGCGTCGAGAGATCGAAGTCGCGCACGAACGAGACATCGATGTTGGCATAGGACGGTCCGCGCGCGATGTTGCGGCCGGCATTGCCGAACTGCCCGGCCTGCGTCTGAATGTCGAGCCGCTCGAACGACGAGCGGCTGAGCCACTCATCGGCGGTGCGCGGGCCCGCATTGGGATCACCGATCACATTCGGACGGCTGGCAGGGAAGCCGGAAATCGGCGGGCTATTGGCTTGCAGCGCCACGTTTGTCGAGTCCGAGACGGTGAAAGGCGTCCCGGAGTTATAGGTGGCGATGCCGTTCAACTGCCAGTCGGCAAACAATGTTCGAATCGCGCCCGGCGCGTCCGGCGAGAGCGGCGGCATCCAACTGGCGCTCGCAACGAGGCGATGGCGAGCATCGAAGAGCGACGGTCCCCATTCGGCCTCGAGGTCGAACGGGTTCTGGGCGAGGTCGTTCTCACCGGCGAGCGGCCTGGCCGCGGCGCCGGACAGGTTCATCGCGGACAGATGGTCCATGGTCTTCGAGAGCCAGTACGACACGTTGAATCCGACGGCATTGCCGAAGCGTCGCGACAGGCTGAACTGCCCTGCGTGATACCGAGAGCTGGCGACGCTCGTGAGCATCGCGATCGTGGAGTAGTCGCAGGCACTGCCGTCGGGCGGGCAGTTCGCGTAGATGCGGCGCCGGTCCGCGTTCTGTGCGGTGGCTGCTGGTCCATACACGGCTGGATTGGCTTCGACGTTGCGCGGCAGGTGTGTCGCCGATGCACCAACGTAGCGGACCTCGACGAGATAGGTGTCGAAGAGCGATCGCTGCACACCCAGGTTCCAGTTCTGGACCGACGGTGGCTTCATCTCGGTGTCCATCACGAACTGTGTCGACGGCCGGACGAATGAATCAGGTTCCGGGTATGGCCGGCCCAGGAACGGATTCTGGAAATTCAAGCCGGCGCCGCTGAACTGGACGAACTGCGCCGCCGGTGTCGCGCTGATTGCCACCTGCGATGCCGTGCCGGAGCCGTTCTGGAACTGATCGTAGAAGAGCCCGTAACTGGCTCTTACTGACCACGTGCCCGTTCCGGTCGGATCCCATGCGACACCGACGCGCGGCATGAACGCATTGACGCTCTGCGCGATTCCGCGCGGTAGACCCTGATCGCCCGGGAACAGCAGGCCAACAGGCGCATCGGGCCTGACCTGTGACTTGACGCCAGGCACGAAGGCATTCAGCCGATCGTCAACTTCGGTGAAGGGGTTGATGCGTTCGTAGCGAAGCCCGTAGTTCACCGTGACCCTTGGGGTCAGGCGATATTCGTCCTGCGCGTAGAGGCTGGCACCCCACAGATCGATCCTGCGCTCGAAATCTCCCAGCCCCTGATAGAAGACGACGGGGGCGCCCAGCAACAGGTTGGCGATCGCGTTGTTGGTCGGAAAGTTGCCCGCAAACACGTAGAAGGCATTCGGCGCGATCCCCTGGATCATGTCGATGCCCGTCAGCCTGAACTCACCGCCGATCTTCACCAGGTGTGCACGATTGCTCCACGTCACCGAATCCTGGATCTCGAAGGTGTCCTGGGTCGTGTTGCGCGGGCCGGTGATTGCTCCACCGATCGGCGAGTAGCCGGCGACGTTGAAGAAGGGTGGTCCCTGGCCGACATCGTTGGCCGAGGCATAACCGAAGCCAAAAGCGCTGGGCGGTGTCTGGTTCAGGCGCTGGTCGAAGTGGAACTTGTGACGGAGGTAAGTCGCGCGCAGCGAGTTGGTCATCGACGACGACAGGATGTGCGTGTTCGAGAGTGTCGCGATGTGCGTCGCCAGATCGTCACGCGTGGGAAAGCCGGGCGCGTCGGTACCGCGGACCGAGACCGGATTGATGTTGTGTCCGCCTGAATACGAGTAGCGCGCGAAGAACTGACTGTCCGGTGACGGCGTGAAGTCTATTCGCCCGCCCGCCTGATCGAGCATGTTCGTGAGGAGCACCGTTTCGCGGTACAGCGTCGGCGAGATGTTGGCGCGCGGATACATGTTCAGGACGTTCAACGCAACCGGGTTCTGCGCCGCTGCAGGAATCTTGTTGCCGGGAATTGGCACACCACCCGCGGCGAAGTTGATGAGCGGCCCTCCGATGTCGGAGAAGTCACCAGTGCGCTGAAGGTCGCTCGGCACCGTCGCGGTCGTCGTGTACCCCTGCTTGTTCCGGAAGCCTTCGTAGTAGCCAAAGAAGTGCAGGCGATCCAGCGCGATGGGCCCGCCGATGGTGCCGCCGAACTGGTTCTGGCGGAGCGGTTCGACGTCTTCCGAAAAATAGTTGCGAGCATCGAAGACGTCGTTGCGGATGAACTCATAGAGGTTGCCGTTGAACTGGTTGCCGCCCGAGCGGGTTACAACGCTCGTCGTGGCGCCGCCGGTCCCGCCATATTCCGGTGGTGCGCTCTGCGTCAGGATGCGGAATTCCGCGATCGCCTCGACCGGCAGCTTCAACGCATAGCCACCGTCCATCCGATTGATGTTCTGTCCGCCATCGACGAGGTACATGTTCGACTCTGGACGCATGCCGTTCACGGCGTATGCCTGACCCTGACGAAGGCTGCCGCCCGCGGTGGCCACTCCTGACGTCAATGGCGCCACGCCGGTCTGTAGCAGCCCGAGCTGCGTGAAGTTGCGTCCGTTGAGCGGAAGGTCGACGAGCTCGCGCCCGGTGACGGCCCGTCCCAGCGCGTTGGTCGTGGTGTCCACGAGCTGTGCACCGCCCGAGACCGTCACTGTTTCGGCGAGTGTCGGCAGCTCGAGCTGCGCGTTGAGGCGGAGCACCTGGCCCAGGTTGACCTGGATGGCCTCTCGTACCGTCGTGGCGAACTTCGGTGCCTCGATCGTGATCGTGTACTGGCCGACCGGCAGCAACAGAAGCCGATAGAAGCCGTCAGAAGCGGTGACCGTCTCTTTCGTGAAGCCGGTCTCAGGGTTGATGGCGGTGACACGAGCGCCGACGAGCGCGCCCGACGTCCGATCGGTGATCGCACCCTCGATCGAACCAGTGGTCTCCTGCGCGTGCGCGCTGCCGGTTGCCAGCAGCAGGCATACCGTCAGCGCAACGATCCGAGCTGTCATTTGTGCTGTCCCTGAAGCGTTGAAGCGGCGTATCCGTGTTGCGCAACAATAGCCGCGCGCTGGCGGTAGAAGTTGGGATCGTCTGGCGTCCAGGTGGCGAGGCCGTCGACGTAGCGGTTGCACAGGCAGAACACCGCGGCGATGAGCACGGTGTCGTGAATCTCGATATCGGTGGCGCCATGTTGTCGCGCACGCGCCACGTCCTCCGCAGTCACGGCCTTGCCGCTCTCTGCCGTTTTACCCGCGATGACCAGCAGCGCCTTCAGCTTGTCTGAAATCGGCGCGCGCTCGGGATCGCATTTCACCCTGATGACGAGCTCCTCGTCGCCTTGCAGATGATGCGCGGCAATTGCGCCATGGATCGTCTGGCAGTAGCGGCAGTCGTTCTGTGCCGACACATAGGTGGCGATCAGCTCGCGTTCGCCGGGCGTGAGCGTGTGGGGACCGCGAAGGAGGACATCCACGAGCTCGTTGAGTGGCTTGGCCGTCTCGGGGCGGAATGCCATCGGCCCGCGGATGCCTGGCAGTCCTTCAGGAAGCGTGATGTAAGGCATATGGAATCAGTCGCGGATGTACCCGCGCGCCGCCAGACTGCGGTCCTGTGCCGCCGCGATCAGATCGTGATCGATCCCCGGTTGATGATTGCGTTCGAAGTCGGGAAGGTAGAGTGGGGGCGTACTACGCGTTGCGCCGGACATATCCCTCTTTGGCCATGCGCTGTCCCATCCGATCGTAGGCGTCTTCATCGCGCGGAGTGAAAGTCGCCAGGCCGTCCACGTAGCGGTTGAACATGCTGAAGGCCGCGGCAATGAGCACCGCGTCGTGAATCTCGACGTCAGTTGCGCCGGCGGCACGTGCCCCCTCCACGTCAGCGGAGGTCACCTGCCTGCCGCTCTCCTGCACCTTGGCCGCGATCGCCATCAGCGCCTTGAGCTTTGGCGAGACGGGCGCCGACTGGAAGTCGCGCTTGACGGCATCGACAACGTCGTAGTTTCCGTCGAGGTGATGCGCGGCCGCGGCGCGATGACTGGCCTGACAGAAGTGGCAGTCGTTGCGGTCGGAGACGAGCGTCGCGATCATCTCGCGCTCGGCGCTGGTCAGCGTGTTGGCGCCGCGCAGGAGCACCTCGGCCAGCTCGCGCATCGGCTTGGCCGTCTCCGGCCGGAACGCAAACCCGCTCGTGATGCCGGGCAGACCTTCAGGAAGAGGGATATGAGGCATCGGGATGAACGGCGATTGTAGGAAGCTGCGCTGGTCAGCCTCAATACTGTGAAGGGACTAGACGTCTCGAAAGGTTGGTCTCGAGGCTTGACCAAAAATTGATCGGGGCCGTCGGGCCAGGGACGGTTATCGTGTGTCCTGCCGAAATCGACCGGTTCCACGAATCTGCACAAGGTGGGTGAGTATGTTCACGCGACTGCTCTCGATCCTCATCGTCATCGCTTCGGTCAGTTTTGCCAGTGGGCAGGGGCAGGCGAGTCTCCCCGCTGACATTCATCCGGAGTCGTTGTCGCGCCTGCCGCCGGTCCAGCGCGCTGATCTGGACGAGGAAGGCAAGCGTATCTGGGACGCGATTGCGGGTGGACGCGGGATACCGCGCACCGGGCCGGCCGCCGTGTCGATGCACAGCCCAAAAGCGGCGGAGTCGATCCAGGCCCTGAATCAGTATCTGCGCAAGACGGTCGTGGGCCCGCGCTTCTTCGAGTTGTCGGCCCTCATCGCCGCGCGTGAGTTCGACCAGCAGTACGAGTGGTCGGGCCACGAGCCGGCCGCTCTGCGCGCTGGTCTCGAGCAGTCGGTCATTGACGTCGTGAAGCACGACCGGGACGTCAGCGGCCTTTCCGAGAAGGATGCCACGGTGATTCGCCTCGGCCGGGCACTCTTCCGCGATCACAAGGTGAACGCGGAGCTCTGGGCAAAGATGGTGCAGCTGTTCGGCCGCCAGGGCGCGGTGGAGATCACCACCATCATGGCCGACTACGCCATGGCGGGGTTCCTCCTGACGGCCGTTGATCAGCAGCTGCCACCGGAACGAAAGGCGATGCTGCCGCCGCGGCGATGATGGGACCGCTATGCGGCTCGTTGCGGTGAATTGTGTCTCGTTGTGCCACGCATCGCGGTCCAGGCGCGCGCAGCGCGCCCAGAAGATACTGGCAACCAGGCGAGGGGCTCCGC
>JALDXQ010000139.1:0-19393 GCA_032156805.1 Acidobacteriota bacterium | reverse complement strand
CGTCTCCACTGGGTCAACGGCCGCAGCGCGGTGAGCAGGCAGATAGCTTGCGGCAAGCGCCGCGAGTGTCAGCACTGCTGCGGCCCCCGCAAACGTGACCGCGTCCACCGGCGTGACCCCGAAGAGCAGTGACGCCATCCATCGCGTGATGCCGGCGGCAACGGCCGATCCGATCGCGATGCCGACACCGGAGAGCATCATTCCCCGATAGACGAACAGCCGCGTCACGCTGCCGGACTGTGCGCCGAGTGCGAGCCGGATTCCGACTTCCCGTCGGCGCTGCATCACGGCGTAGGCCAGCACGCCATAGATGCCGACGATGCCGAGCAGGAGTGCCATCGCGCCGGCGATGGCCAACATGACCAGGGCGAATGCCGTTCGCGCCATCGATTCGTCGTACACGGCACGCAGCGTGCGGACCATGAACAGCGGAAGATCTGGTGTCACCTCCGACACCGCACGTCGCATGTCTTGAAGGAGGCTCTCGGTGGCTGTTCTGTCGCTTCGGATCACGAAGGCCACCGACAGCGACACGAAGCTGCTTGTGATGAGCAGTTGCTCGCGCGCCGGCTGGTAGACGGTCGCAGGTGCCTGCTGATCGACGCCGTCGTCGTGCACGTCCGCGACCACGCCGACCACTTCCTGCCATGGCCCGATGGTGCCCACGCGGATGCGTTTCCCGAGCGCGCGATCGACTGAATTCCAGGTTTCCCGTGCGAAGCTCTCCGACACCAACGCCACGTTCCGTTGACTGAAGATCTCCGCCCAATCGAAGTCACGTCCGGCGAGTAATGGCGTGCCCAGGGTCAGAAGCAGTCCAGGTGACATCCACTTGATTCGGCGGACTGGTGGGAGCTCGCCGCTGCCATAAGTGTTGCCCTCGGGATAGACAATGATGCCGCCGAACCCGAGCTCCATTGGCAGCGAACTGATGTAGGCCACCGAGGTCACGCCGGGGATTGCTGCCAACCGCTCGCGAATGGCCGCTTGCATCTGCGTCACGCGCTCGGGCTCCGCTGTCATCGCGTCCGGCATGGCGATGCGCACGGTCTGAATGGAGGCGGGATCGGTGAATCCCGGGTGCACCTGACGCAGGTTCTGGAACGTGCGAATCATCAGGCCCGAGCTGATCAGCAACACCAGGGCCAAGGCCACTTGCACCACCACCAGGGCATTCTGGGATCGGTGCTGGCTTCTGCCGCCGCTCGCCCATCGCGCGCTTCCGCGCATTGACTCCGAGAGCCTCGCTGCGAATGTCGATCTCGCCAGCTTTGCCACCGGAATCATCCCGAAGAGCAATCCCGAGGCGATGGACGTCAACACAGTAAAGACGAGCACCGTCGAATCGATCGCGATCTCGTTCAGCCGCGGCAGGTTCGCCGGTGCGAGAGCGACGAGCCCGCGCAGGCCGCCGTACGCCAACGCCAGGCCCAACAGGCCGCCGAGCAGCCCGAGCGTCACGCTTTCGACTATGACCCCGCGCGCGATACGCCCCCGTCCGGCGCCAAGTGCGGTGCGCACCGCGAATTCCTGCCCTCGGCTCGTGGCCCGCACCAGCAGCAAGTTGGCCACATTGGCGCAGGCGATCACCAGCACGATGCCGATGGTGCCGAGCAGCAGCCACAGAACGCTTCCCACGTTGCCAATCACATCCTCCTTGAGCGGCCGCACGGCCGGACGCAGTTGGAGCGCGTCCATGCGATTCCCTGCATATCGCTCCAGGAAGATGGGCAACATCCGCGCGATATCGGCATTGGCCTGGTCCACTCCAACGCCAGGCTTGAGTCTCGCCAGCGCGCTGTAGTCGAAATGCGGGGGAGGCTGGGCAAGGTCGATGCGGAGCGGGAGAATCAGGTCCGGCGACGTCGCGAGGAGCGCGAAGCGCGCCGGCATCACCCCGATGACCTGATGCGGTCGTGCATCGATCCTCACCGCGCGGCCGATCACTCCGGGATCGCCGGCGAAGCGACGCTGCCAGTAGCCGTGGCTCAAGATCACGGTTTCCGGCGCGCCCGGCTGATCGTCGGCAGGCGAGAACCATCGGCCCAGCGCGGGCTGAACACCAAGCGCGCGCAGAGTTGCGTGCGTGACCAGCAGCGTCTCCGTCTGTTCCGGGTCGCCAAACCCGGTGACGGCCGCCTGGCCTCGTCTCCAGATCCCCAACTCCTGGAATGCCTGGCCGCCCGCCGCATACACCGCAAACATCTGGGGCGAGAACGGAAAATTGTTGCTCCGCACGTTGCCGAACACCGCGGAGTGCGTGACCGTCATGACGGCGTCGGCTTCCGGATAAGGCAGGGGTTTGATGACGACGCCGTTGACCACGCTGAACATGGCCGTCGTGGCTCCGATTCCGAGGGCAAGCGTCAGGATTGCGGAGAGGCTGAAGGCCGGATTCAGACGCAGCATTCGCAGCGCGTGCCGCAGGTCCTGCCAAATATCGCGAAAAACGTGTCCCGTGGAAGCCCCGGGCGTGATCGGGGCCGGCGCCTTCGCCTGCTGCAGCGGCGACATGTACTTTGCCAGCAGGTCTCCGTCCCTGAATTCGGCGAGCGCCAGGCGCGTGGCGTCGTCCTCGGACGCTCCGCCCGCGACCAGCTCGCGCCAGCGGTCCTCGAGATGCTGCGAGAGCTCTTCGACGATCTCGCTCTCGCGAGTTGGCAAGAGGCGCAGCGGCGCCAGCCGCGGGCGAACATGTGATTGCCACTCACGCATGTGTGCCTCCTGCTTCGCGCCGCACATCACGTCCAGTGTGCCCGGTGATACCTGACATGAACAGATAGTCTATAGGCAGACATCAGACGTCAAGGGTCCTGGTTTCCCGACTGGTCTCTATTCCTCGAGGAGCTGGGGGCGTTCGTCGACTCGAGTACCGAAGGTCCTGCCAGACACCACGCAGCACATTCTTGGCCGGCGCTCCGGGGGTGATCGGCGCCGGCGTCTGCGCCTGCTGCAACGGCGCCAGGTACTTCGCCAGCAGGTTCCCTGCCCTGAACTCGGCGAGCGCCAGGCGCGCGGCGTCGCGCTCGGGCGCCCCGCTGGCCACCAACTCCCGCCAGCGGTCCTCGAGATGCTGCGAGAGCTCTTCGACAATCTCCTGCTCGCGAGTTGGCGACAGGCGCAGCGACGACAAGCGAGGCCGCAGGTGTTGTGCCCACTCACCCCTCGAGGGAGCTCGGGGTGACCCTGAGGCTCTCGAAGGGTCACGCATTGTCGTCGCCCGTCACGCGCCGCACGGCCTCCACGAATGCTGCCCAGGTCTTGCGCTGCTGGGCCAGGACGCGCCGCCCCTCAGGCGTCACCTTGTAGAACCGGCGGCGGCGTTCGTCGGGCTTCTCGACCCACGTGCCCTTGATCCAGCCGCGCTCCTCGAGGCGATAGAGCAGGGGGTAGAGGGAGTCGATGTGAAACTTCAACTGACCGCCCGACCGTGTCTCGATCAACTTGCTCAAGTCGTACCCGTGCCGGGGTCGCGCGTCGAGCAGCGAGAGGATGAGCAGTTCCGCCGAGCCGCGCTTCAGTTCGCGGTCGAGGGCCCGCGTGTTGATATCTGACATGAGCAGATAGTATGTAGGCAGGCATCAGGCGTCAAGCGAGCGCCAGAACGCCGACCTATTGACTTTCTAGAAGACGTCTTATAGAAAGTCTAAAGGAGACGACCATGGAACCGCGGACCGACCTGCTGCGCGGCACGCTCGACCTGCTGATTCTTCGCAGTCTGGTGACCGCGCCGCTGCACGGCCTCGGCATCGCCCGGCGCATCGCGCAGATGACGCAGGGCTCGTTCGACGTCAAGCCGGGTTCCCTGTTCCCCGCCCTCTACCGGCTCGAGGAGCGCGGCCTGCTCGCGGCGGAATGGGGTGATTCGGACACGCAGCGTCGCGCAAAGTTCTACCGCCTGACGCGACTGGGCAGGAAGCAGCTACAGGTGGAGGAAGCGAACTGGCGGCGTGTCGCCATCGCGATGGAGCACGCGCTGGGGTCGACATCGTGATGCCGCGTGGCTCGACCTTCAGCTGGCTCGCCTCGCTGGTCCGCAACCTTTTCAGCGGCGGCCGGCGCGATGCGGAGCTTCGATCCGACATCGACACTTACATCGACATGCTCGTGGACGAGAAGATTGCAGCCGGCCTGGCACCCGAGGCGGCGCGGCGGTCGACGCGGCTGGAGATTGGAAGCGTGGATGACATCAAAGACAACGCTCGGAGTGTCCGTGCCGGTGCGATCCTCGCCGAAATTGCAAGCGACGCGCGATATGCGTTGCGCATGATGCGCAGGGATTGGACCTTCAGCGCCGTCGCCATCGTGACGCTCGCGCTCGGGATTGGAGCGAACACGGCGATCTTCAGCATCGTCAACGGCGTGCTGCTGACGCCGCTGCCCTATCCGCAGGCCGATCGCCTCGTGCTCGCGTGGGAGCGCAATCTGACGATCGGCAAGGAGCGGGATCCCGTGGCGCCGCTCAACTATCAGGATTGGCGGAACCAGAACACGGTGTTCGACGAGCTGGGCGCCTACCGGTTCCGCGCGTTCGCGCTGGACGACGTCGGCGATCCTGAGCAGCTCCGGGCGCTGTCGGTCTCGAGCAGCGTGTTCCGGGTGCTCGGAGTCGGCGCGGCCGCTGGTCGCGTGTTCACCGAGGAAGAAGAGCGACGCCAGGATCGCGTCGTCGTGCTGGGGCATGCATTGTGGCAGCGGCGATTTGGCGGAAGCCCTTCGGCAATCGGCCGAAGCCTCTCGCTCAACGGCGCCGCCTTCACGATTGTCGGCGTGATGCCCTCGAGCTTTGCGTTTCCGGACGGCGACGCGGTTGATTTGTATTCGCCGCTCGTGTTCACCGCTGACGAACTCATCGGACGTCGAACGCACACCCTCACTGTAGTCGGCCGGATGAAGCCAGACGTCACGGTGGACACGGCGACCGCCGATGTGCGCGCCATCGCGCAGCGTATTTTTCCCACGGATCGTACGAGCAATCCCGACGTGACCATTGCCGGTGCGCACGATGTGCTGGTCGAGAATGCACGACTCGGTCTCATCGTCTTGTTCGGCACGGTGGGATTCGTGTTGCTCATCGCGTGCGCCAACGTCGCCAGCCTCTTGCTCGTGCGCGGCTCGGTGCGGCGGCGTGAAGTGGCGATGCGGGCCGCACTCGGCGCCGGGCGCGGCCGCCTCCTGCGGCAGCTACTGACCGAGAGCGTGCTGCTCGCGGTCGTCGGTGCCGCCGCAGGCGTCGTGGTTGCGCGGGGACTCCTCATGGTGCTGACCCGTATTCACCCGCCGAATCTGCCGCGCGTCGACCAGATTGCCATCGATGGCCCGGTGCTGCTGTTTGTCACCGCCGCGGCGGTGCTCACCGGCGTCGTGTTTGGAATCATCCCGGCGTTGCAAGCGGCAACGCAGCGATTGAGCGACGCCACCAAAGTGGTCACTCCCACCTACACGGCGGCAAGCCGGGGTCGCTTTGGCCTGGTGGCCGGCGAAGTGGCGTTGGCACTGATGTTGGCTGCCGATGCAGGACTGATGATTCGCAGCTTGATCAAGCTGCAGGAGCTCGATCTCGGGTTTGCTCCGAGAGGAGTAGTTTCGGCACAGGTTCTCTTGCCGCCAGCGAGATATCCCGTAGACTCGACGCAGTTTCGTCCATCAAAAGATGCGACGCCTGCGGGAGATACCAAACCGTTCATGTTCTTCAACCAACTGGAAGCGCGGTTGCGAGCGACAGCGGGAATGGAATCGGTCGGCGCGGTGTCGGCGTTGCCGCTCAATCCGGTGGGCACGGATTACGACTTGCCGGTGATCGTCGAGGGAAGGCCGCGCGCGCGTCCCGGGGAGGAACTGCAAGCCGATTTCAGGGTGGTCACGGTCAGCTACTTTCGCACGATGCACATTCCGTTGATCGGAGGGCGCGAATTCACGGAGTTCGACGGACCTGGCACGACGCCGGTGGCCATCATCAACGACACACTGGCCCGGCAGGTATTCGGCGTTGCAAACCCAATCGGCCAGCGCCTGGTCCTGTACGGCCGGCCGCGCGAGATCGTCGGCATTGTCGGCTCGGTGCGGCACCATGGATTCACGCGCGACCCACGGCCGGAAATGGTGCTGCCTTATCGCCAATTCCAGTTCAACGGCATGACGCTCGTGGTGCGCAGTGATATAGAGCAATCGGCCGTCACCGAGGCGATCCGTGGCGCCGTCCAGTCGCTCGACCCGCAACAGCCGGTCTACCGCGCCAGAGCGGTGGACGAGTTGCTGGCCGATTCCGTCGCGCAGCCACGCTTCACCGCGCTGCTGCTCGGCGGATTCGCCGTGCTCGCCCTCGTGCTGGCTGTCGTCGGCGTCTACGGCGTCATGTCATACACAGTCGGTCAGCGTGCGCGTGAGATCGCTGTACGCATGACGCTTGGAGCGCGGCGGAGTGAAGTCGCCAGGATGATCGTCGGCCAGGCCGCGGTGTACGTGGTCGTCGGTGTGATCGTCGGGCTGGTTGGTGCGTTTGCGGGCACCCGCCTCATGACCGGGCTGCTGTTTGGCGTTGCGGCTACCGATCCGGTGACGTTGCTGTCAGCGGCAGCGGTCGTTATCCTCACATCACTGGCCGCGAGCTCGATCCCCGCCATTCGGGCGGCGCATACGACGCCTGTGGCTGTGCTGCGGCCGGAGTGAACACGTGCTGCAGCTCGCGATTGAGACCGGATCGCGCGCATGGCCCCGCGTCCGAAGACTGCGTGTAACGTCACGTGTGGTTCGTGGATGGCGAGGGACTGCCGGCGAGTTCGTCCAATGGCCACAGTTTCGCCAGACCCCACTCACGCTTGACAGTCTCCGGCGACACGCGCAACGCGTCGGCCGTCTCCTCCAGGGTCATCCCGCCGAAGTAGCGCAGCTCGACGACCGGCATTCGCATTCGGCACCGCGACCATCGAGTCGCGCCGCTTCTCGATGAGCCCGCCCGAGCGGCCCCGCGCTTACGACATCACGTCCGACGGGAGGTTTCTCGCGGGTATGCCCCTCGAAGGTCGCGCGCCGGCTCGCGACTCTACACCGATGCACGTCGTGCTCAACTGGTTCGATGAACTGCGCGCACGAGTGCATCCGGACCGATAGACGAGGGCGCAAGCAGTATCTCGGGCACCGCCGCCTGATTCTCCCACGTCGCCAAGCTGTTCGAATGCCCCGCATCGTGCGTTTCCATCATTGAAAGCTCCGTTTCACACGATGCCGGTGTCCGTTTGACCTCGGTGGCGACCGGGCTCGTGCGGTCGGCGCCGTTTCACTTCGTCGTGCCGGTAGTCTGCACCCTGAAAAGTGGGGAGCCTATGACCATCACGATTTCGGCCCT
Source organism: Acidobacteriota bacterium (assembly GCA_032156805.1). Lineage (GTDB taxonomy): Bacteria > Acidobacteriota > Vicinamibacteria > Vicinamibacterales > UBA2999 > Gp6-AA40. The sequence continues at coordinate 12,048 of JALDXQ010000139.1, read as the reverse complement.
TTCCGACTCGTCGCTCCACCCCGGGACAGACGAAGAGCTCGATGTTCGCCCGATTCTGACGCGAAGCGCGGAGAACGCCTGGGAACGCACCGAACAGCTCCGCACTGATCTGTACCACCTGATCGAGCGGCATTGTCTCGCGCGCCGGTTCGAGGCGCTGGTCCTCCAGTCCGCTCATTACGTGCACCCGGCATGGGTCACGTTCGAAAGCTGGCGGCCGACGAATGAGCCAGGCATCACCGCCCGCGCCGCGGCCACCATCACGATCACCACGCAGCCCTATCGGCGATTCGAGGCGATCTACAAGGTCGCGTGGACGAAACACGGCCAGCAAGGCACGATCGACCACATCTACCAATTCACCGAATCCGAGATCGACCGGCTGGTGACGTTCCTCTCCGCGCCCCCTGCACACTCGTTCGCCCGCTGGGCCGCGCGTCGGATGTTCGCCCCGGTGCAGTTGCGTCAGCAGTGGTATCAGTTCTGGAGACCTCGAAACAAGGTACGACTGGTCCGCCGTGACCGTTCCCTCATTGCTTCCCTTACTGCTGTCTTCGCAGGCCTGTTGCTGATGCTGATGCCGGGCTTTACGGAAGTGCCCGGCCCCAGCACTTTCGGCCTGAGCTCTCTCACAGCATCGTCGTCGGTAGACTTGGACCCGCTGCCTGCCGAGGTCGAGCCCACCCCGGTCGGTGTCGAATCCTCGCCACCGGCCCGTGTGTCCACAATGCGGTCCGGCACGCTCGACGCGTCAGACAATCGTTTCGATAACGGCCGCACGTACGAGATTCAGACCATCACGCTGGCGGCCGGCCAGTCGGCCGTTATCACGATGCGCTCGAGCGACTTCGACACACATCTGACCGTTGGACAGTTTCGAAACCAAACGTTCGTCACGCTCGCCGAAAACGACGATGCCGGTGGCGACGGAACGAACTCACGCGTGGACTTCGTTGCACCGGCGGCAGGAGAGTATGTCGTGGTGTTCTCCAGCTACGAGGCCGGACGGACAGGCGCCTTCACGTTCACGCTCCCGTAGGATCGCGCGCCGATTCGGCGCCAGGAGAGAGGTCGTATGGCGACATTCCTTGGATTCGTTCTCTTCGTCATCGGCATCGTCGGTCTGGTGATGATCTCGCGGGCACCACGCCTCGTGCGCAGTGCGGGCAAGCCGCTCTCGGAGCCGCGCTTCCTGTCGTACCTGGACGCATGGCAGACCGTGATCTTCGATGCCGGCCACGACGTCGAAGGCATCCGCAAACGTGTGATGTCGCTGTTCGCGCACGCGGATCGCCAGCGGTTCACATGCGCAGTCGAACGCATATGGCACTGGGGACTGGACGGTAAGATCGAGCGAGAGCAGATCGTGCTCCGGCACGGTCGCGGAGTCGTCTTCTGCCAGATCTATGGCTACGGTTCCGATCTCTATGTCGGCTGGGACGCGCACCTGAACATCGGCACCTGGCGCGAAAAGCAAGTCTCCTCGGGCATCGACCGCGACACGAAGCAGCGCGTCGCGCTGATGGCGGTGGAACCGGCCACGCAACCCACCGGTGAATACGATCTCGTCGATCTGAATTGCCTGCTCGAATGGACGCATGCGCAGCTCGTTAAAGTGCTGAAGCAGTACGTCAAGGAGCGGCAGATCGATCAGGAGATCGACTTCACCATCATCCGCGGCGACCGGACGCACGCGGCAACTACGACCGACGCCGGGCGAAAGCCGAGGAACCGGCTGTTCCGGCGCACTGCCTAGGGCACACGACTCGTCGATGTACCTGGCACGCTTCGACGTCGGCGGCGGCGAGCTGGCCCAGGCCGCGGTCCGCATTGATCCGGGACTCTCCACGTCGGAACATGCGAACGCTGCCTGGGATCTCGTCGCTGCACAACTGTCGGCGGCCGCGCGCCTTCCGCAGGGGACCGTTGCGTACCGCATCAGTGTGAGTGAGGAGCGGGTCATCTCACAGACAGTCGCCCTCACGGCTCCTGTCGAGTACGAACGGGACCTCCGCGAGGCGGTGGCCCGGCTGACGCGCATCGAACGAATGCGTGGCGGAGCCGTCCTTGTTCCGGGGAGTCGGCAGGAACGCGATCAGTGGATGGAGCAGCTCGGCTCCTATCGGCTGTGCGCGACGGCCGACAGTTTCTCCGTTGCCGGGATCCTGCTCGCATGCGATTTCCGGCTGTCGAGTGTGCTCGATGACCTGCTCATGACCGCATGCGCTGCCGGGCTGGCGTTCACGTATCAGGTCCACGTGCGCGCGGCAGTCGTCGAGCCCGACTGGGTCCGGTCGGTGCGCAAGAGCAGGCTCGAGTTGAGCGACGTGCCCGGCATACGACCCGCGCTTGTCACGCTGCAGGATCAACTCGCGTCCGGGCTCGGGCACGCACACGCGTTCTGCGAGGAGTTCATCGTGGTCGATACGGCAGACGCCGCTCGCCCGTTCGAGGACGTCCTCGCGGATCAGTTCCGCGCCCGATACGGGGCGCTCGGGTTTCCGCCAGCGGCATTTCGTTTCGAGGAAGCCGCCTATCAGGACCAGCTCACCGCCGGCATTCACACTCACGACCTGGATCCGATGTCACCGGTGGCCCTGTGCAGCGTGGCGGAGAATGCAGCCGGGCGCGACCGGCTGCTCGGTTGGCAACCGTCCGCGCGACTGCGAGCGCTCGTGGCTCGCTCGCCAATCGTGTCCGATGGCGACGAGGACAGGTTCGCGCCGGACGCCGGCCTCGATGTACCGCGACCGTATGATGGTCCCGATCATCCTGTCTTCGTCAGTTACAAACGCACGGACCTGCCACGCGTTGGTCCGGTCATCCACTTGCTGCAGGAGTTTGGAGTGCCCGTGTGGTACGACCGCGGCATCCCGGGCGGGGCCGAATGGGATGACGAGATTGAAGCGCGCCTGCGACACGCCCCACTCGTCGTCGTATGCGCGTCACAGGCAGCGCTCGGATCCAAGTGGGTCCGCCGCGAAGTGAAGTACGCCGACAGCCTGGATGTGCCAATTCTGCCGATCCTGCTCGAGGCAGTGAGGCCGACCAATGGCGGCCTGCAGATCATCTTCAGCCAGTATCAGGCCCTCGATACGCGCGCGAGCGACTTCGCCGACCGCCTGCGCGCGGCGATCATGAGTCTCCGTTGAGGGCGCGGCTCTGATCAGTTGGACCGCAGCTCGCCGACCGTGCTGACGGGCGTGCCGACGCCGGGAGGCTCCGCGTATCTGATCACGGGCATCAGTGGCGTCACGGCAAACGGGATTTTCTCGCGAACCGACATCAGAGGTACGGCGGGCGAGCGATCGAGGGTCACCTTGCCGCTCCACGCATCGATGACGAGCCGCGCGCCGAGCTGGAGCGCGGCGATCTGTTCAAGGCTGTCCGGCATCAGGGGCGGGGCGTGCTTCATGAGATCGGCAAGCCGTGTCATCTGCCCGTTGGCCGCCATGTAGTCTCCGATGTGCGGCTGGATGAGCCGAGGCAACTGCTTGGCCTGCTCCGAAAGCGTACGAAGAAACAGGCCGGCGTCGGCCAGCTTGTCGCGATACGGCGACTTGCCGAGCAGCTCGATGACCTTCTCGTCAGCTGCAGCCTCCTCCTTGAGCGTGCGGCGGAACGTCAGCGCCTGAAGCAGCTCGGCATCGGACACCATCAGACGATCGGCGAACGAGAACTTCGTGTCGATCAGCTGGTGGCCGAGCGCCACGTGGCTCAGCTCGTGCGCGAGCATCGTCGCAAGGCTCGCCTCGTCGGGCAGCACGTCGATGAGGCCGCGGCTCATGATGATCGTGTGGCCGACCGTGAACGACTCGAGCGGTGAGGTCAGCAGGATCCGGGAGCGCAGCGGCCGTTCGATGTTCAAGTTGTTGGTGACGACGAGGTTGTTGAGGACGGTCTCGAGGACCTTGTCCGCCTCGCCCACCGGCGCGAGCAGGCCGATCGCCTCGAGTCTCTCGAGGACATTCGCCTCGGCCTCTTGTTCCCATCGGCGCTGGCTGAGCACGGGCGAGAGCTGCGCGGCGCCGTCGGCGGTGTCGGCGACGTTCGGCTCGTCGATCCGGATCGTGGTCAACGCGCCGGTCCGGTCGGCCGTTTGAGCCTGATATCCCCAGATCCGGGTCTGGCTCTTGAACCGAACTTGTCGCTTCGACTTCGAGGACGACTTGGAGGACGATGCGCCGCTCAGATCCGTTTCTTCCGAGTACACGTACGACGGCACCCACACGCCGGGCGCGACGTTCACACGCCAGCCGTCCATATGGAACGACAGCGTTCGCTTGAACACGCCTGACAACATCTTTTCCGATCCGCGGCTGGCGCCGTTGAAGCGAACGAGGTTGTAGTCGCGATCCTCGATCCAGATCCGGCCGACGAAGCCCTGCCTGCCGTCGCGAAGCGGCTTGACGTCGAAGACAAAGCAGCGCGATTCGCCGAGGAACTCGCGGCGGACGTATGTGAATTCGTATCGCTTTCGATCGAGCACACCCCAGTCGGGCGCGACCATCGCGGCGAAGGCATCACCCAGCCTGGGCGGGCTCGAGGTGAGGCGCAGCTTCACCCCGCGCTGTTCGCGCTCCTCCCTTTGTCCGATCGGACGGAGCGTGGGCCCGTCATCGAACTGGAGTTGGCCGAGGAAGTAGTCGTCGTCGGTAGGGACCCAGCCGCGCGCCTCGTCGGGCGCCACATTCTGGAGGTACACCTCCATCAACGGATTGGAAGTCCTCAATTGCTCGATCACCGCGCGTTCCGCCTTGCTCATTCGGTCGATGATGTCGTTGGCCTGGGCCTGACCTTTCTGATCCTTTGCCTGCGCGTGAGCGATCGACGCACTAAAGGCAGGCGCGAGCAGTGCAGCGAGTAGCAGGGGAAGACGTGCGAGTCGCATGGGTGCCTCTGGCTAGGACAAGCGGAACGTGATGTGAACCGTGGCGCGGGAATCGACAGGCCCGCCGTCCGACTCTGCGGGCTTGAAACGAATGCGGAGTGCGGCCTGCTGGGCCGCTTCGTCAAGGCCGTGGCCGAGTCCGCGCACAACGCGCAGCACGCGGACGTCGCCGGCGGCGGTGAATTCGAGCTCGAGCGACACCGTGCCTTCGATGCGTGCGCTGCGCGCTTCGTCGGTGTACTCCGGCGTGGGCTTGAACACGATCTCGACTGGCCGACCGATGGGCTTCGTCGCCGCTGCTACGGTAGGCTGCGCGGCAGCCCGCTGATCGAACCCCGCCGTCTGCACCTCGCCTTTGTTAGTAGTCCGCGGTGCGCGCGCCCCGCTGCCAAATCCTCCTGTCGTGACGGCGCTGGTTTCGTTCGCGGCGCTGCGCGGCGAGCTCGCCTGACTTCCGAATCCACCGGTCGTGACAGCAGCAGCTGCCTGGTTCGTTCGCGCGGCGCTCGTCCGCTCAAATAGGCCGGTCTCAGGAGGACGCTGGATCACTGGCTTTTCGATGGGCCGTTCGATCGCGGGCACGAGCGGTGCCGGTACCGGCTCGACCCGCCTGACGACGACTGGCGCGACAGGAAGCGGCTTTGGTACTTCTGCTTTGACGAGTTCGCGCACCGGCCTAGGACGGGGCGGCGGAGCAGGAAGGCGCGGCGCAACGAGAGGCGCCGCCGGCAACTTCACCAGTTGGGTCGCCGGCAGGACGAACACCATCCTCGATCGCTTGCTCGGCGCCGACGATTTCTTATGCGCACCAATCGGGATGACGAGCAGGGCGACCGCGGCGACGGCGTGCAACACGACACTGAGCCACAGGCCGGTGGTCCAGCGGCCGGTCGGGCGCGTGCTCGATCGTGCGTCGTCGAACAGAATTGACATGTGTCGTACAGAATTGAAATGCCGAAGCGTGCTGCTCCAGCGGCGAAGCTGTTTGGGGAGGTCTTACAGCAAGCGAAATGCCGCTGCGATCAGGGACATCCCTTCGGGGGAGATATCGTGATCAAGATGTGGCGGCTAACGATTCACGCGAGCGAAGGATGGTACCGGTACGGGGCCAAAACTCGACTCGTTTCGCGGCCTTTCAAGACGTCTAGTGCCGCATCTGCGTGGAGACCTCTTTCAGCTCGCTCTCCGTGCAGCTTCCTCGCTCTGCGATGATCACTGGGTTGTCGGAGATCCGCAGGGTCCGGGCAGGCATGACCCATGGCTGGACCAACACCTCCGGGTCCTCGACCGTCACTTCGTACAGCAGCTGGTTCCCGGTCCGGGTGAACTTCTCGATGACTCGCATCTGGTCGGAGTGAAACCAGCCGCCGCGGCCCAGCCAGGTCTCATCGCTGAAGCCGATGGAGTCGAGGACGAGCGTGTCCCCCTCCCATCGGCCGATCGTGTATCCCATGTACGTGTACTGGAGCGCCCGCTTTGGATCGTGGGGCTTGCCGTCGAGCGCGATCATGCGGTGCTCCGCGTATCCGCCGGCGCCATCGACTCCGCCCCGGTAGAGCATCGTGATGTCGGTGTCGGTGTGGAAGATTCGCCCCGGAGGTCCCTGACGGGGAATGCCGAGAGGGAGGCAGGTCATGACCGGGTCGTACTTGTTCGTCCACTGGTCAAGCTCGATCATCTTGTCCCAGTGTTCGGGCTTGTACAACGGCTGACGCTCATCGAGCCGTGTGGCCGACATGAACACCCAGTCCGCGCTCTGATTGGTCCACTCCATGCACTCCTTCGTTTGGAACGGAGTGCACCGCCGGAACATATTGCCGCCGGAGCCTTGAAGACCGCCGCCGGCGTTCTGCCAGGAGCCAGTCAGATCGGGCTTCCCGTTGGCCAGCCTCGGCGTCGGCGCCTGCGCCGCATTCTGTTGCGCCGGTGGCGGACCCTGAGTCTCGACCACCACGGAAGTCACGAGCAGACCGAGGATCATCATCAAGGACGTCTTCATCCAGGTCCTCACTTTCCACCAGCCTTCCGCACACTGTCCGGAACCGGCATGACGACGTAGATCTGACCGATCTCGGTGACCTTCGATTTCACGTCGCGAACGACGGTCCCGTTCCGGCGCTCGACGATGGTGCCGGCGTAGAGTGCCTCGATCTTGAAGAGGGGATTGTTCAGGTCCTGGAAGTTGCCGTACGCGAACTCGGTCTTGTTGGTCCCGTGGGTCACCACGACGCGCTCCGGCAAGTAGTTCGCGAGTGTAGCCGTAGCCATCGCCCCGGGGACTCCTGGTATCGGGAACGTGAGGACGGCTTTCTCTCCCTGCCACGACAGCATCGTCGTTGCTTTCGCGCCCGCGGCCGTCTGCCGATCGAGCAAGACCGCCGGGTTCTGACCGAAGGACTGGGCCGGCGGGAGGCCGGCGGCGCCTGCGATGGCGGCCTTCGGCGCACCGTGAGGGCTCGCCCAGAGACGAATCAGCCGTTCCTCGAGCGCTGCCTGCTTCGGCGTGGCCTTGCCCTTGCCGGGAACGAGCTCCGCGCCCGGAATGTCTTCGTCCCAGGCGTATTCGCCGCTCACCGTTTCCACGTTCGAGTACTTCTGGCCATTGCTGCGCGTGCACTCGATCTGCACGCGGTACCCAGGGACCTGGTAGTTTGCCTGGACTCGATACTTCGTCAATGTGCAGGGCTGACCATCGACCTGAATCGTGCCGCTCTCGGCGTGATAGTCGAGCGTCTTGACGAGCTCGGACTCGTTTCCGCTCCGCAGCATCCCCATGTGCCACGTCCAGTTGAAGAGGACCGATTTCAGATCCTTGGCACCGGGGGTAGGCGTAAACGGTCCCGCCCCGAACGCACCTCCTCGACCACCTCGGCCCGGGCCCTGCGCCCCCGCCGGTCCTGCCTGTCCCGCCGGAGCTCCCTGACCACCCTGCGCGCCTGCCGGTGCGTGCTGTGTCACGAACACGGCCACGAACAGGGCCGCCGCCACAGCGGTTCGAAACGCCATTGCGAGTCCTCCGCGTCAGTTAATCGATCGAGATCTTGAACTCTTTGTCGCCGAGCTCGAGGGATCTGATAAATCCCGCCGGGTTCCCGTTCTTGGCTGGAAGGATCGTGACCTTGAGAATCTCGCCAGGCTTGATCGAGGTCTTGTTGAGCCCCTGCCGCGTCAGGTTCTGTATCGAGGCTGTGGTCAGGATCCAGTCAGTAGACGTACCATCCTGGTTCGGGACAGTGAGCTCGATGCTCACGTGAGGATTCGTGAAGTTCAACTTCTTGAGCCGGCCCTGCAGGACCATCTCTTTGTTCAGGTCGTATATGCCCGCCACCGCATGATGGCCGTGCACCACCACGCCAGTCATAAGGACTGCGCATAGAACGGCGAGTCGAGCGATTCGTGTGCTCATGCTTGGCACTCCATTGCCACGACGGAGCGATAGGCGAGGGTAAGAGAGGGAGAGTGTGCGAAGCCCGCCGCGCACGCCCGTCGGCAGCCGGATGGTAGCAACACACACCCTACGCCGCAAGGATCGGGCTGAAGAACGTGTGAGTCGTGTCTCGTCGTGCACGGCCGTCATGGCGACGTCGATGTTCCGGCTCGTCGATGGGCAGCGGAAGTCGTGAGCGCGATCGCCCGACGACCAGCCTCGTCTTCCGTGCTACCGTCTTGGCGCCACTCAGGAGTACGTGTGCATCAAGATAAACGGAGGAAGAGATGAGGCGCACAGCGGTCGTGACTTCCTCGCTTTGGGTCGCTCTGCTGGGCACTCCTGCCCTGGCGCAGGCACCGCCCGCCAGCCAGATTGACGCGCATATCCTTGCCGCCCGGGCCGCCGCGGGACAGGACTACCGTGCGACGTTCATGAACCTCTGTCTGCCCAGCGCGCCGGCAGCCGGCGCGGCTGGTCGCGGCGCGGCATCCGGGCTCCCGCAGACGCCGGACAGAGCGATCTGGTACGCGCCACCTTTCAAGGTGTTCGACAATCTCTATTGGTTGGGAACGCGTCAGCATTCCTCGTGGGCGCTGCAGACCAGCGCGGGGATCATCATCGTAGACACCAACTTTGCGTGGGCCACAGAGCCGGAAATCATCGAGGGGCTGACCAAGCTCGGCCTGAATCCGGGCGACATCAAGTACGTGATCATCAGCCATGCTCATGGCGATCACGATCAGGGCGCTGCGGAGCTGCAGAAGCGCTACGGCGCCCAGGTGGTGATGGGCGCACCCGACTGGGAGGCCACCTTGAAGCGTCCCGCGACGGCACCCGGCGGCGTTCCGAAGCGCGACATCGCGGTTGCGCGAGAAGGCACGAAGCTGACTCTGGGAGACACCACCATCCAGATTGTCGCCACACCTGGCCACACGCCCGGCACCTTGTCCTATGTCTTCCCGGTGAAGGATCAGGGACGGACTGTCATGGCCGCTTACTCCGGCGGCACACTGACGGGCGCCTTTGGCACTGACGGCGCACGATGGGACGAATACATCGCCTCGCAGCGCCGGATCGCGCAGGTGGCTGTCGAAATGGGGGCGAGCGTGCTGCTCTCCAATCACAGTGAGTACGACGGCGCCTACACCAAGGCACGTCTGCTCTCTGCGCCGCGTCAACAGGGCGAAAGCCATCCGTTCATCAGCGGGAACGACGGCGTGCAACGCTACTTCACGGTGATGGTGGAGTGCGCGATGGCGTCGAAGCTTCGAGCCGGGGCGAAATAGCGTCTTCGCCTTGAGCGGAACCCGATTCCGCCTTCTCCCTTCAGCTCCTGACGACGTGCCGCCCGTAGCCACGGGCCTCGAATGCCAGGACGATGAGCACGCTGCCGAAAACGATGGCATACCCGCCGATGAGCCAGACAACGGAGAGGGCTCCGGTTCCAGGCCTAGCCAGCAGCAGTACACCGAAGGCGACTGACAGGAGGCCGGCCAGAATCAACCAGAATTCACCCTTAATCTCCTGCCGCAGCCGGATGGCGGCGATGATCTCGAACAGCCCTGTGGCGATCGCCCAGATGGCGATGTAGAAGAGCAGGGCGTACGCTGTCACTCCCGGATTGAAGAACGTCAGGACGCCGACGGCGATCCCGCACAGACCCGTGAGCAGCGTGACCCACCACCGCTCGTTTTCCCTGCGACCGCCGAACGCGTGCACGACATGCACGATGCCATCGGCGAGCACGAAGGCGCCGAACAGCAGCGTGAGGGTCAGCAGTGAAAGAAGCGGCCGTGTGAAGAGGACGATCCCGAACAGGATCCAGAGCACTCCGCGGAGCAACGTTGTCCACCAGTGGCGAGACAGAGAATCGGCGAGCATGGTGCCTCCTATTTACTTCCTTCTTGTTACTGACGTCTGGGACCGCTCGTCGACGCTGATCGGGTCGGCCGAGTTTGCGAGGTCGGCGGCACCCGGATTGAACGCCCTGTCGTATAGGGCAGCATCGCGGTCGCACGAGGGCGTGCAGTGGTTGGTGACAAGGCCATGAGTTCGGCGTCTCCACACGTGATGTGGCAAATTCGGATCCGTGCACACATAACGAGCATCCGCCGAATCGCGGCGACTTCGGGACGCAGGGCGGCAGGACTCGCAGTCGCGGGCTTGCCTGGCCGCGTCGGTCCGCGATATCTCGTGGCCATCCGGCGACCGGCCAGTGGACGATGAGCGCGTGATTCAGATCGTCGGGCGCTGGTTCTTATCGAGCGCGCGTGAATCACCAAAATCTCACGTAATGCTCACGGGCTGATCAAGACTGAACGGCATCCGGTGAGCGATCCTTCCTCACCGCACCGGTAGGGCGCCGGTCGTGCCGGCGAGAAGGAAGCGCTCGAACCCATGTTGGATAACAGAACCAGGCGACGTCGGCTGGCGGTCCTGCTGGCAGCCCTGAGCGTTGTTGCGCTGGTGCTCGTCGGCAGGTGGCTGAACGCGACAAAGATCGGCGGGCAGGGGCCTGCCGAACCGTTCCGCATAGCCGGCAACTTCTACTACGTCGGCGCGACCGACGTCGCGGCCTTCCTCATCACCGGGCCCGAGGGCCACGTCGTGCTGGACGGCGGCTATCCCACCACCGCGCGATTGATCATGGCGAGCATCGCGAAGCTCGGCTTCGACATCAAGGATGTCAAAGTGCTGCTGAACTCGGAGCCGCACCCTGACCATGGCGGAGGGCTGACGGTGCTCCAGCAAACGTCGGGTGCCCAGTTGTGGGCGAGCGACGCGAGCGCAGACTCCCTCGCCTCCGGCGGCGACGACCCCGACGTCATCCTGCCGTTGAGGGCCCTTACCTGGATCGGGATCCTCGGCTACCCGCCCGCGCGAGTCGACCACCGGTTCAAGGACGGCGACACGATCCGTGTCGGACCGATCGCGCTCACCGCGCACATCACCGGCGGTCACACGCGCGGATGCACCTCGTGGTCGTTCCCTGTCCGCGACGGTGACCGCATACTGAACGTCGTCAGCGCGTGTGACCTCGGAGTGCTGGCAACCTCGCAGTATCCAGAACAAGCGGCAGACCGCGAGCGCAGCATCCGCGTGCTTCGCGGCCTCCCAGCCGATATCTGGGTGACGTGTCATGCACGATGGTGGAGCAGGTATCGCAAGTTCGTCGCGAGCACCACTGCGAAAAACCCGGTCGACGCGTTCATCGACCCCGAGGGCTACCGCGCTTTCATCGATGCCGCCGAAGCGGAATTGCGCCAAGGACGGATGCACTAGCAGCGCTGCGCTGGGTGGAAGTTCTTGATACCGGTGAGACAATGTACGCCGCGTGCTCGGATCGTTCGCGGATGCCGAGGGGACAAAGATGACAAGAGTGACACACACGATACTCGTCGCCACGCTGCTCACGACACCGGTGCTGGTCGAACGCGCCGGCGCCCACCACGGCGCCGGCCGCTACGATCCAAGGCAGAACGTGGAGTTCGAGGGCAGGCTGACACGGATCGACTTCGTCAACCCGCATTCGTATGTCTATTTCGACGTCGTCGGTAAGGACGGCAAGGTCGTCGCGATGAAATGCGAGACGCGGTCGGCCACGGTGCTCCGGCGCTCGGGCTGGTCGGCGGAGATGTTCAAGCCGGGCGTGTCCATCAAGGTGACGGGCCACCCGCATCGCGACGATCCGACTGCGTGCACCGTGGAGACGATGACGCTTGGCAAT